>JAIRSI010000061.1 GCA_031255515.1 Oscillospiraceae bacterium
TTCTTCTGAATTCTTACTTTTTCTCTGCTTTATAGTTCTTGCCCTTTTGCTTTAATATCTATTGCCTATTGCCTTTGCACTTTCTTTTCTTCTGAACTTCTGCTTTCTCTCTTTGAAGTTCTTGCTCTTTTCTTTGAAGTGTCCCTTACTTTTTTCTTTTACGAACTCTTGCACTTTCTTTTCTTCTGATTCCTTACTTTTTCTCTTAGCTCTTACCTTTTTCCACTGCAGTTCTTGCTTTTTCCTCTTAGATGCAATCTTTTGTTTTTTAAACAAACTGATAAAATTACTGACTTTTCTCCCTGACAATCCTTGCTTTTCCGCTCTGACAAAAATGCCCCTTTAGAGCAAATTTTTAAATCTTAAGCGCACGCTAGCTCGCTTTATCGTACTCTTACCTTTTTCTCTGACGAGCTCTTTTCTCTTCTTCTGAACTCTTGCTTCTTTTTGTACTTACAGCTTTTGCCTTTTTCTCTGGCATCTCCCTTGCCTTTTCCGCTCCTACCTAGGCCTTTTATTTTCTTAGAACGCAGTGCACATCACCCCTGCCGGTTTGCTTTGAATACGCAACTATTTAAAATCTCTTGCAAAATTGCCAAGCATATTTTTATCTCTCACTACCCAAAAAAGCCACACCGACCGCACCTGGCCCCGCGTGAGTTCCGATAACGGCATCCATGTCATTCAAAAAAATTTGTTTAGCATCAAAACTATTTTTAATAGACTGCACAAGATAATCAGCACTGCTTTTGGCATCGGCATGAGCCACAAATATTGTCTGACCAAATTGCGGATCCATGGTATCTTCCATAATTTTTAGTATTCTATCAAGCGCAGAATTTTTACCACGAATTTTCTGCATGGGTACCACCTTACCTTCATCGCTAACATGCAATATGGCTCTAATCCCTAACAAAGTCCCCAAAAAGGCCGAAGACGAAGATAATCTTCCCCCTCTCCTCGCGTGTGCAAGGCTATCCAACACAACCCAGTGACAGACGTTAAGTTTGATTTTCTCTATATAGTCCGCATTTTCTTCCAAAGAAAAACCATTCTTCTTATTTTGCACCGCCTGATAGACAGCAACCGCCTGACCAGATGAACCTGCCAACGTATCCACGGTTAATATTTTTCTTCCCGGATATTTTTGTTCCAACTCCGCTTTCGCCGCAACGCCAGACGCATACGTCCCACTCAGAGCTGACGAAAAACCTACATATAAAATATCTCTTCCTGATTCTAGCACCTTTTCAAACTCATCGACAAACTCAGTAAAATTGACCTGTGAAGTCACCGGCATTTCACCTTTTCTGAGCAAATCGAAGAACGTTTTAGATTGCAAATCTCTCCTGCTAAGATCATTAAAATACGTTTTATTCGACAACGTAAATTTAAGGGGTAAAACTTCCACATTGAATTTCGATATTTGTTTTTTGGTAAGACCCGCCGTAGATTCTGTAAAAATTGTGTAGTCTGATGACAAAGATTTCTCGCCTCCAATATAGTATCTCAAAAGAAATAAAATCCGCTCTTGTCCACCCGCTTCACAGTCTAATTGTACCTAAAAGCTCCAACAAAGTCTACTAGCTTCATGCGTTCATGAAAACAAGGCGAGCGTGCACAAATCTGGTTTCAACTTTGTGATCAAAAAGATGTCATTATTTGTCCTGTTTAACTCTACATATAGCTGTCTCAAATTTTAAATATACGCCAAGCTCTTTGGACTTTTCCTTGAGTTTGTCCTTTTGCCAGGTGCAAAAGTACCATTTCTCTCATATCTTTGAACATGTCATTCTTATGTTTTGCCATAGCTTATTTAAAATCGGAATAGCTATAGTTTGATTGTACCTAAAAATAAAGTTTGCTGCTTTTGTAAGCTCGTGAAAACAAAGCGGCTGTACGTAAATCCCCCCCACCGCGCAACTTCATGATCAAAACATGTCATCATTCGTTTTAATCTGTATCGCGTAATTTAGCTGTACTAATCCACTATCTTTGTGAACCCATAAAAAACAAAGCAATTGTGCCTGGGCCCGCGTGTGACCCTATAACTGGACCCATGTCATTTATAAAAATTTGCTCTACATCCAAGCCCTTTCGAATAGATTCTGCAAGATATTCAGCATCACTTATGGCATCAGCGTGACACACAAAAACTGTACAATCCGCATCTGGTAAGATTGTTTCTTTAATACGTTCAGTAAGTTTATCAAGTGCTGTTTTTTTGCCTCGAACCTTTTGAACTGGAACCAGCTTACCCTCGTTATTCACGTACAAAATCGGCCGTATCCCCAGCATACTTCCTAAAAATGCAGAAGCCTGAGAAACCCTCCCCCCTCTTCTTAAATGGTCCAAGCTGTCAACAACAATCCAGTGGCAAACTTTTAGCTTATTCTTTTCTACAAACAAAGCATTTTTCTTTAATGAAAAGCCAGCTTTTTTGTTTTTAGAAGCAAGATAAACTACCAAACCTTCCCCGGCGGAAGCCGACAAGGTATCCACAGTTAATATTTGTCTGTCAGGATATTTGGTGGAAAGTTCTTTTTTAGCTGCCAAAGCGGAAGCATAAGTTCCGCTAAGAGCAGACGAGAATCCCAAGTACAATATATCTTTGCCCTGTTTTAGAGTTTTTTCAAAATTTTCCATAAACTCTACCATGTTAATTTGAGAAGTCGTAGACATATTTCCTTTTCTTAGAAGGTCAAAAAAATTCTTAGAAGTTAAATCACGCTCCCCCAAATCGTTCTTATAATTATTTTTACCTATGCTAAAACTAAGAGGTATAACTTCTACTCCAAAATTTGAAATCTGCTCTTTAGTAAGATCTGACGTAGATTCTGTAAAAATAACATAATCAGGCATTTTAATCTCCTAAAATTTAAAATAAATTGTAAGTGCACCATGCAAAACTTTTGATCTCAAAAATCCTTGTATATAATACTCTAAATTTACCACAGATCCTCGAATTCGCGCCATTAAAACCTCACGTGAGCAAAATAAACTTTTCTTCTTTGATTCGTATCATCAAGAACTTCACAAACAAAAAATTAAATCTTCTTATCTCAAATTATATCGCCAACGAGAAGGGCCACTAGCCACTATAAGTTTTACACCTTCTATTCCTTTAACAAACACGGTCTTGCAGTATCGTCAAGTGACTTGCAGATCCAAATTTCCCCGTTAACGCTGACCTAACCCGCGCCCCCGCCTCACTGTTTACTTCTACAGTTACCAGCGCCTTTTTATCTATGAATCTTCTTGTATTTAGTTACTTCTTTGCCAAACCCAGCAACCCTCTCAATCATCGACCTGGCCAATACGAGTATCGCAGCAGAATAAACAATAAAAACTGAAACTTCCAACAAAATACTGAGATAAATAACACCGGACACCAGGTCGCAAACCCCCGACAAGACAAACCAAATAAAAACAAGCTGTGAAGATGAAAATTCACAAATAAACATCAAACATATGAAGCCTATTCAAAAATACAACGTACCGTAAGACATTTTACTCCTTTTTAATAAAACCTAATAAACAAACACAATATGCTATTAAAACATTTTACTCCTTCTCTAAGTTGAAAATATAATCGATGAAAATCCAGACGCTAACCAACATCGTTCAACTCAAAACCTCAGCAATGACTTTATATTCTCTACCACATGTTTTTTATCACAAAAGAAATTTAATAGCAAATCCCAACACAACTCCTTAGCTATAAAATATAATATCCAGCAATTTGGCTAATTCCTTCCATTTCTTTTTTTCACCTCTTCGTAGAGCCCCGCATTGGATACCAAAAATCTAGGAGCTATCTTTATGAAAGGTAGGCCAAAACAGAGAAATGAAATTGCGACTAAAGGCACAAAATGCAAAGACATCAAAAGCACACGTGCTCTGTATCCTTTGGTCATTTTCTGACTCTTCTTGACAGCCTCATATACAGAAAAAGCAGGATTGTCAAAGAGCACGAACTCAGAAAACGATAAAGAAAGAGATTTGATGCTCATAACTATCAGAGCGATCACTGTCAACGCAGCAGCAATTGAATACGTGAGTACAGCTGAAGGAAAAAGCTTTAAAAGCAGCACAGCAATAGCGGGAACCAAAAAAATCGCACCCCAAGCCAAACAAATAAAGCATTTAACGAGCATAAGAATGACAAGCTTAAAAAACAATTTACTCAATGTCGATAAAAAGCTTTGCAACACTTCCGCTTTTCGCTGTCTGTAGAACAACATTGCACTCTCTTGCAGAGCTGTCGATCCTATTGTACTGAACACGGAAAACAAAACACTCAAAGCGGGTAAAACCATGCCTAAAAGGTAAAATGGAAAGCAAATACACCAGTAAAAGAACCCTAATCTATTGGCAAATTTTGAATTTTCTGCCAATGCCTCTTTAACTTTTTCTCTAATTTCTTTATTGTTCATATATAAATTCTCCTATTAATAGAACATTTTAATAACACCAAAAACATTGCGCAAAGCCAATTTGGAAGCCACCCTAGGCGCTGTGCCAAAGTCGTCAAACAAAAATTCAACTAAACTTAGAGGTACCCCTCACCCAAACTGATTGTGTTTTAAAATAAAGAAAATAGCTCTACATCTGCTCACCCTATGACTTAACTGTAGCAGAGGCAGATGATTTTGTCTAGTACTATTTTAAAATTTATCGAATAAATATTATCTCTATAGTAAATTTAAGGATATTTTATCAAATTAAATCTTAAAAGAGCATATAATGTAATCAACTCTTAAAAATACATCCAAAAATAATATTATGTTCTTAGAATTCCTTCATCAAATGAATTGCCAATTGCTTTTTTGAATTTTTTAAGTAGATCTTTCCTTGCAATTTTTGAAAATTCCAGTTGACTATTTACAATTTTTGCCCTTCTTTTTAAACTCTGCATACACCGAACTAGATATTTGATATCTAGCGTTTACGTTGTCTTTCATCATAGTGTCAAGTATTTCTATATGAATCACGAATTGCTTTTTTGAATTTTTTTAAGTAGATCTTTCCTTGCAATTTTTGAAAACTCCAGTTGACTATTTACAATTTTTTTGCCCTTCTTTTTAAACTTTACATACGCCGAACTAGATATTTGATATCTAGCGTTTACGTTGTCTTTCATCATAATATCAAGTATCTTTATTGTCCTTTTTTTGAGATTTTCGTCCTCTATCGGAAACATCACTTCTATCCTTCTATCTAAATTTCTTTGCATCAAATCTGCGCTTCCGATAAAAATTTTGGGTTTACCTGCACATTCGAACTTAAAAATTCTGCTGTGCTCCAATAGTTGTCCAATTATGCTTAAAACAACTATATTTTTGCTAACTCGATTAATTCCGGGTATTAAACAACAAATTCCCCTAACAATTAAAAAAATTTTAACGCCGGCATTAGAGGCTTTGCGTAGCAATTTTATTATCTCTGGATCGGACAAAGAGTTAACTTTAAAAGTAATTCCACTGGATAAGCCCCTTTTTTTATTTTTTATTTCATTTTTTATCGACTTTTTAAAAAATTCGCGCATATCTGCAGGAGATGTTATTATTTTGCTATATTTAGGGTGATTCGAACCACCGGTTAACTCATTAAATAACAGTGATCCTTCAATTCCAAATATTTCTTTGCAGGTAAAAATTCCAATGTCGGTATAAACCTGCGCCGTTATTTCGTTGTAATTTCCCGTCGCAAGATGTAAATATCTACGTATGCGATCTTTTTCTTTGCGAGCAATAAGTAGAATTTTGCAGTGTGTTTTCAAACCTGGGACGCCATATATCACATGACAACCTGCGTGCTCTAGTTTTTTTGCCCATAATATGTTATTTTCTTCGTCAAATCTCGCCTTTAATTCCACAAGAACTGTAACCTGTTTGCCGTTTTCCGCGGCCTTCATGAGCGCTCCCACCACGGGCGAATCGTCGCTCACTCTGTATAAAGTCTGTTTAATGGCCAGCACATTTTTATCAGAAGCGGCTTCATTTATCAAGTTAATCACCGGGTCGAAACTCTCGTAAGGGTGGTGGATCATCCTATCTTGCTCGCGTATAGTTTTAAAAAAACTCTCACAATTATAAAAGTCAGCGGGGGGATCGATTGGCAAAGCGGATGTAGATTTGTAACTTTTCATTTCTTCTAATTCTGCAAATTTTGATAAAAAAGTCAAATCTATTGGCCCGTTAACACTGTACACTTCATATTTTTTTACATTTAATGAACTGCATAAAAATTTTTTCGTCTTTAAATCCATTTTTGTCGTTATTTCCAATCTAACCGGCGTTCCACGATCTCTCTTTTTTATAGATTTTTTTATTTCTATCAACAAATCTTCTGCTTCTTCATCTATATCGAGGTCGGCATTTCTTGTTATTCTGAAAGAAAAAGCAGATCTAATCTCTTTTGCATTGAAAAACTTTGGCAAATTACTAATCAAGATGTCCTCTAATAACATGTAGGTATTTTTTTTCTTTCCGCTTGGTAACTTTAAAAATCTTGGCAAAATAGATGGAACTTGCACAATTTTAAAATTTTGGCCTCTGCCTTTTGTAAGTCTTATTATTATGTTAAGACTTTTGTTAGTTAATAGGGGAAATGGCCTTATTTTGTCTATAGCAATAGGAGTTAAAACGGGGAACAATATTTTATCAAAGTAACTTTTTATAAAATTGGCTTGTTTTCTGGAAACTTCGTCGAATTTAACAAATCTAAATCCGTACTTTCTAAGCATGGGCAAAACGAGCTCGCTGAAGCATTCATACTGGCTCTGTACAAATTTGTGTGCCTTAAAATCAATCTCAATCATCTGTTGTTTTGGCGTTAGCTCAGAAAAATCTTTGCCCGTATACCCAGAATTTATCTGTTCCATTATTCCCGCCACTCTTACCATGAAAAACTCATCTAAATTGGACGCACTTATGGCAAGAAATTTTAGTTTATCGGCAAGAAAATTATCTTTTCTGAAGCACTCATTTAAAACTCTAAAGTTAAAATCGAGCCAACTTATTTCTCTATTATTATATAGCAAATTGGAATCTTTTTTTTTCATTTTGCACCTCCTTTTCGTTTTTTAAAAATTGTTGTAGAATGCAGAGTGGAGGTATTTGAAATGATTTTAGGAAATTTTTGGAGCTCGCTTGATAACTTTCTTCAAGAACGCGAAATAGTCACAAACAGGCCAAAAAATACGCCCCACCCTAAACACAAAGGCTTGAGATATCCTGTGGACTACGGGTACGTGAAAGACACCGTTGGCGCGGACAGCGATGAGCTGGATTTATTTGTCGGAAAGCTAACAAACAACAAGGTAAGCGGAGTTTTACTTGCCGTTGACCTTAAGAAGAAAAGCTGCGAAATAAAGATACTCTACAATTGTTCTGAAAAAGAGCGAGACGCCGCGCAAGCTTTTTTTAATAGAATTTTCGACAAAAAAAGGGTCACAAGTTGTATCCTTATAGATAGGATCACCATTACAAAACCGTTTGATTCACCTTTTGGGGAATTTTATTCCCAGCACAAAGAATCTGAGTTTCTGCCGGAAATCGTCCCGGAATTTTTGATGATAAATAAAATTCGCAAGAATCAGAGATTTTGGACATGTTTTTGGGAAAGTATAGATAAACTTGTTGATATTTCTAGAAATTCTGAAAACAAAACCCCAGATAACGACATTAACAGTATACTTTCGAGCCAATCAAAAAATTTAAAAGGCACCGGCATTTTCTTTGGTCAAAATAAAACCAGACGTGGTCTCATTTGCACAATAGATCCAGTCGAAGGTAAAGGGAAAAATATAATTATATTAAATTGTTCCGATGAAGAAATATGTAAAATTTTAAAACATTTAACAGAAAAAAAGATCATAAGTCTCATAATACTATGATATGTGCGGTGATAAATTGTTTCAAATAATTTTAGGAAGAGCCGGCTTTGGAAAAACTCACAAAATAAGAGAAATAGCTAAAAAAGAGATTTTAAATGGGAATAAAAATGTAATTTTACTGGTCCCAGAACAAAACTCTTTTGAAAATGAGCGCGAATTTTTAAGATCTGTCGGGGCAAAATTTTGCCAAAATATAAAAATTTTAAGCTTTACTAGAATGGCAAATGTTATTCTAGAAGATAAGCAAAATGCAGCTCTAATTCAGAGAAGTTCTGCTACTAAACTCGATGACGTTGGTCGGAGAATTTTAATGTATAGAGCTCTGCAGCAAACTAGAAACCAGCTAAAAATCTATAAGGACCACTCTAGCTGGCCGGAATTTGTAGATCTGATGATATCTACGCAAAAAGAGCTCAAGTCTAACACTGTTAGCGCAGAAATTTTACTGGAAAAATCCTCATCCGTAGAAAATTTGCTTTTATCAGAAAAAATGAAAGAAATTGGCACTATTTTGTCACACTTTGAATCGCTGATCTCAGAAACATATTGTGATCCAATAGACGATTTGACTGTGCTTCGCAAACTGTTGCTAATAAGGCCCGTTTTTTCTAGCTACACCGTTTTGGTAGATGGATTTGATTTTTTTACAAGCCAACAATTGAATGTTTTGGAGCTCATTATAAAGGAATCCAAAAAGTGCTACGTGTCTTTATGCCTTAATCATTTAGATTTAGCAATCGATAATCTTAGCGTATTTTTACCAACCATTGAAACCATGAAAACTCTAAACAGCGCCGCGGAAAAAGCAAAAGTCAAAGTCACAGCCCCTATGATTTTAGAAAAACCTTACCGATTTAAAAGTAGCAGTTTAAGGGCGATAGAACAAAATATATTCGCCATAAAATCTAAATTAACTTTAAAAAACGACGGAAATGTTAATATATGCAAGGCCCAAGATATCTATGACGAGTGCGATTTTGCAGCAAGGTGTATAAAGCGTTTAGTCGTAGATGAGCAGTATAATTATGGCGACTTTGCTGTAATCGTGAGGTCCATCGACGATTATGACGGAATTATCGACGTCACTTTCAAGGAGTATTCTATTCCTTTTTTCATGGATGCCAAAGAAAATATTTGTACTAAACCTTTAATGCGCCTACTTTTGATAGCATTTGATATTATCTGCACAAATTTTTCCTCGGAAAAGATTTCGGAATATATTAAAATTGACTATCTTGAACTTTCAGAAGAATCCTCATTATTACTTGAAAATTATATTTTTACTTGGCAGATAAAAGGTCGTGATTGGTTTGATGATTTCAAAAAAAATCCCCGGGGATTTTCCGATAAATTCAGGGCCGAAGAACTCTGCGAATTGTCAATTATAAATGAGGCAAGAAAAAAAATTATAGCCCCTTTGTTAGAGCTTTCTGACAGTGTCAAAA
The DNA here is from genome assembly GCA_031255515.1 of Oscillospiraceae bacterium. Lineage (GTDB taxonomy): Bacteria > Bacillota > Clostridia > Oscillospirales > Acutalibacteraceae > JAITRE01. The sequence continues at coordinate 9,346 of JAIRSI010000061.1, forward strand.
CGTCAAATAATAGCCGTGAAATCTCCGAATCAATATATGAATTTTTAATTAAATTAGAAATTCCAAAAATTTTGCGAAGCTCCGCCGTAAATCTAACAAAAGATAATAAAATAAAAGAATCAAACGAAATAGCAAAACTTTGGGAAGTTATTATAGAAACTTTAGATAAAATGGTATCTTTTCTAGCAGAGCAAAAAATAGATTTTAAAATTTATGTAGAATTATTTAAAATGTGTATTTCTTGTAACGAAATAAGCTTTATACCTCAAAGACTCGACGAAGTTAAAATAGGCGCTATAGACAGAATTCGCCCCGAAAATCCCAAAATTGTCTTTGTTTTGGGTGCTATCTCTTCTTCTTTCCCCCGTGATCCAGATCTAACTGGTGTATTTTCAGAAAAAGATCGAAAAAATCTATCTTCTGCTGGCGTCGTTTTGAGAAATTCTCTAGAGAAACTTTCATTCTTTGAGCGTTTTTTAGCTTATAAAGCACTTACCTGTGCACAAAATAAACTTTTTATCAGTTTTTATGGATACGACTCTTCCGGCAAAGAATGCACCGAATCTATTATCGTTGACGAAGTCAAAAATTCTCTCACAGACTTAATTGTTACAAGGTCTGTGGACATAAGTTTAGAAGATGGGATCTGGAGCAAAAATAAGGCATTAGAATTCTACGCTGAGTATAAAAATAAATCCGGACTTTCTGGAATAATACGAAGTATTTTAATAGATGATGCAGAATATCAGGGTAAAATTAAAGCTTTAGAAAGAGCTTTTCTAAACACAAATAAATACTCTATATCTTCAGAAAACTCCTCTGGACTTTTTCGCACGCCTATGGTTCTTTCCGCCACGCAAATCGAGCAATATAATTCGTGTAGTTTTAAGTATTTTTGCACATACGGCATCGCCATAAAAAAAAGAAAACCCGCAAAATTCACCAGTCTAGAGTATGGCGGTCTTTTGCATTTTTTAATGGAAAAAATTTTTCTGCAATGCTCAATCGAAGAACTAGCTAGTAAGGACGAAAGGGCTATTTCTCAAAAAATAGATTTAGTAATGTCGGAATATAAAAAAATAAAACTTGGCATAAAAAATTTTCATTCTGTTCGTTTTGATTTTTTATTCTCGAGGATACAAAAATTTTCCCGTATAATGGTTAATTCTATCGTAAATGAGTTAATGATGGCTAATTTTACACCAATGGAATGCGAGCTAATTTTGTCGGCAACTTCGCAAAATAAACTGACAAAACCCCTTGAAATCAGACAAAATAAAAATCTTCTTTCAATTGTAGAGGGAAGGATAGATAGATTGGATGTGTTAGAAATAAAAGGGCAAAAATTACTCAGAGTAGTGGACTACAAATTGCCTCAAAAAAAAATCAGCCTCTCAAATATTGTAAACGGGTTTGATATGCAAATGCCCATATATCTTCTGGCCATAGCAGAAAATTTAAAAGGCAAATTTGTCCCCTCGGCAATGCTATACACACAACTTAAGGTGCCCATATCGGACACGATAAAAAATATCAAAGACAAAGCGATAAAAGAGTTAAATGCATCTGGTCTAATTTTAAAAGAGTACAAGGACGTGGTCGCAGGACCTCAAAAACGCACGTCTCGGACTTTTAATTTTGTAGATGCCTCTGAAATGAATTCGCTTTTTAACTTTGTTAAAAGGTCAATTTTAGATATTATTTTTAAAATACGACAAGGGAATTTTCAGGCAAGTCCTGTAAAAAAAGGTTGTAATTCGGCCTGTGATTTTTGCGAATTTCACGCTGTTTGCAGACACGAAAAGGGGCTAAATGAAAAGATCGTAAAGGAAAAGAATCAGGATGAAATTTCAAAAATTTTAAATTCGTATAAACAGTAACTCTCACGCTCTTGTTGCCACTTAAATGTCGCTCTTTAAAGCTGACAATCTGCGTCAATAATTCGCGATTATTTTAAAATTTTAGCAAGGTCAACTAAAATTTAACTTGTATTAAATGAAAATTGTGTGGTAGAATCTTGAGTGGGTCTGTTTAAGACTTTAAATTTTTTGGTCGCCTACAATTGTGCGACAGTGCAGTCGCAACCGGCCTGTTTTATTTGGTTTAAGCTTGTGTGCAAGAACTGGAGGCGTTCTCGTGAAGCTTTACATGAGGCGAGAGACTTACGAACATTCTAGTTTTTTTTCGATCATTGATGATCAGGGCGAAAAAAAGTACAAGGTGCTGTGCAAAAATTTTCAGCTTGGCAAATGTTTTTTTTTACTTGACGCCTCCCAAATAAATCTTGCCACAATCAGAAGTTTAATATTTCCATTCATAAGCGTGTATTTGATTCGCTTTGGGCTGCGCGAGATCAGCGTGATGGAAAACCATTTGCACAAAACTCCCGCGTATTCTATACTTGGAATCGACTGGAAATTTAAAAGTGGTCTGGCCCCTTACTCATTTTCGGTTTTTGATCGCAGTTCGGAGCTAATTATGAGTCAATTTAAAGAAGTAGGCAGAACTTTTAGTAACTACGAGATTGAAATTTGCAAGCACGAATTTGAAATTGCATGTTTATGTATATCCATTTGTGTAAATAATCTTTTGATAAACGATAGTAAAATTTACGAGTTAACTTAGTCTTTAGTTGTAATTTAAATATTTTTGCTAAAACTCTAGAGTAACCGTCTTAATTAAAGGAATGAAATTTAAAATGCAAAAAAGAGAAGATTTGCGGAATATAGCCATCATAGCCCACGTAGACCACGGTAAGACAACTTTAGTTGATCAGCTACTGAGGCAAAGCGGAGTATTTCGTTCTAACGAAGAAGTCGCCGAGCGAGTAATGGATTCCAACGATCTAGAAAGAGAGCGCGGCATCACAATTCTCTCTAAGAATACCTCTGTCATGTACAAGGGTGTGAAAATAAATATTGTGGACACTCCTGGGCACGCGGATTTTGGGGGAGAAGTCGAGAGAATTTTGTTGATGGTTGACGGCGTATTGCTGCTGGTTGACGCTTTTGAAGGTTGCATGCCACAAACACGCTTTGTTCTTAAAAAAGCTCTGTCTTTGGGCAAGAAACCAGTGGTGGTCGTAAACAAAATAGACCGCCCGGGCGCACGAGCAGAAGAAGTGGTAGATGAAGTTTTGGACCTTTTGATAGAAATAGGCGCGGACGAAAATCAACTCGATTTTCCCATCGTTTACGCGTCCGCCAGAGAGGGCTATTCAAGCACAGATTCACTTAAAAAGGGCACCGATATGAGGCCGCTTTTTGAAACTATAATAAAAGAGATTCCACCGCCGTGTGGAGAAATGAACGGGCCAACTCAAGTTCTCTTTTCTAGTCTTGATTACGACAATTATGTGGGCAGAATAGGAATCGGAAGATTAGAAAGAGGAGTTTTGCGGATGGGCCAATCTCTTGTTTTATGTCGTAGAGATGGCAGCAATAAAAATGTTAAACTGACAAAAATTTATCAATTCGAGGGGCTCAAACGAGTCGAAAGTAATAGTGCAGGCCTTGGCGACATAATATGCGTTGCCGGTGTGGAGGATCTGACAATTGGAGAGACCCTTTGCGACCAGGAGTGTGTAGATCCTCTGCCTTTTATTAAGATAGATGAGCCAACCGTTTCTATGCTTTTTATAGTTAATAATAGCCCTTTTGCCGGCAGAGAGGGCAAATATGTAACCTCAAGAAATATACGAGATAGGCTGTTTAAAGAGGTAGAAACAAATGTGGCCATGCGCGTGAAAGAAACGGACTCTGCGGACAGATTTGAAGTATCCGGTAGGGGCGAGTTGCACTTATCGATCTTGATAGAAACTATGCGCCGCGAAGATTTTGAATTTTCCGTGTCGCGGCCTCAGGTGATTCTAAAGGACATAAATGGAGTTAAATCTGAACCAATAGAATTGTTGTTCTTAGAGGTTCCCGACGGCAGTGTTGGATCGGTTATAGAAAAACTGGGCACCAGAAAAGCCGAAATGCTCAACATGACAGCAAATGGCATGGGAACGACTGCGCTCGAGTTTAAGATTCCCTCTCGCGGCCTTATGGGATACCGTACCGAATTTCTTACGGATACAAATGGAAACGGCATCATGAATCACATGTTCAGTGACTATGAACCTTACCGCGGCGAAATTAAAAGTCGTCCACAGGGCTCCTTGGTGGCCCACGAAACTGGTGAGGCTACCGGGTATGGTCTATATGCCGCTCAAGATAGAGGTCGTTTATTTATCGGTGCCGGTGTGCCGGTTTACGAGGGCATGATAGTGGGAGTTAGTCCCAAATCCGACGACATAGTTGTGAATGTTTGCAAGAAAAAACACGTCACAAATATGAGGGCTTCGGGCTCTGATGACGCCCTAAAATTAACGCCTCCCACTATAATGAGTCTTGAGCAGTCCCTTGAATTCATTAAAGACGACGAACTTGTAGAGGTAACGCCGCGCAATATAAGAATGAGAAAAGAAATTTTAGATAAAAATCAAAGAGCAAGAAAGTCTAAGTGAATTTTGCCCAAGTTTCAAGAGACAGCGCGCAGAACTTAAACTTTGCGCTTTCTTTAAGTTTTACACGTAAAATTTTAAACTCTAGTTTTGCCCGTGTAGATCTTTAAACTTTGATTCGAAGCTTGGCGCTAGACAGAATTTTAAGCTTTAATTACTCGTGCTGATCATGTCTTTTGAACTTCGACTTATCATGTTAGCAAATTTTTAAGCTTTAGTTTATCCGCGCCAGCAGATTTTTTGTCCTCGAGTTTTAAATCCTTGAGGTTTAAAATTTTTGCTAGCAAATCGAATCAATTTGTTCGGTTAAGGTTTTTATACGGGTGTGGCGGAATTGGCAGACGCGTACGGTTCAGGTCCGTATGAAAGAAATTTCTTGCAGGTTCAAGTCCTGTCACCCGTACCACTGCGCAAAATCTCTGGATCTTGTAAAAAGGATACCTGCTGCGCGATCACTTATTTTTATTCGAGCGGCCGCTGTCGTACAATGTATCTTTAGGGATATTTTAAAAAGAAGTATTAAAAGAAAAATTCATTTTGTGTGTTTTGTAAAATAATCGAAAAAGGGTAGGTTCTAGCCATGAAATTAAGTAAATTATTGGGGAAAAATTTAAGAGAAAAGCCGTCGGAATGTTTTCTGCAAAGCAATATTTTTATGATTAGGGGCAGTTACATAAAAAATGTTGCCAGTGGTATTTTTTCGCTATTTCTTCCCGCAAAAAAAAGTATTCGAAAAATCGAAAATATAATACGTGAAGAAATGAACAATATTAATGGACAAGAGGTTCTTTTTCCCGTAGTAATGCCCGCAACTCTTTGGGAGGAAACTAACAGATACAGCACTGTAGGGAATGAAATGATTCGATTCAAAGATCGAAATGATAGCAATATGGTTTTGGGTATGACGCACGAAGAAGCCGCCGTGCACCTTGCTAAAGGTGTTGCCACTTCCTACATTCAATATCCTTTTATGATTTATCAAATTCAAACCAAAGTTAGAGATGAACCGCGGTCGCGCGCAGGACTAATTCGCGCGCGTGAATTTACTATGAAAGATGCATATTCTTTTCACGTTTCTAAAAATGATTTGGAAAAATATTATGAGGTTTGCCATAGGGCTTACGAAAGAATATTCGAAAGAGTTGGTCTTCGCGAAGCAATTTCCATTCAGAGCGATTCTGGGGTGATGGGGGGAAGTATATCCCACGAATTTATGTTGCTCTCGGATGTTGGAGAAGATAAAATCGTAATTTGTAAAAATTGCAACTATAAAGCCAATATAGAAGTCTTTGTTAAAAATAATACTTCACTGCAGTTAAATGATGGGCTATCATTTGAAGAAACCGTCGAAATTATCAATGGATGTAAATGTCCTGCTTGTGAGAGTAAATCGATTTACGTTTCAAGAGGAATTGAAATTGGAAATATCTTTCAATTGGGTCAAAAATACACAAAAGATATGGATATGAAATTTGTTGACGAAAAGGGAGAATCTAAGTTTCCTTACATGGGCTGTTATGGTATTGGCGTTGGAAGGTTATACGCTTCTATATGTGAAGCGCATAATGACAATTATGGACCAATATGGCCTATCTCTGTCGCTCCTTGGGAAGTGCACATTTGCGCTCTTAGAATTGACAACAAAGATGTTAAAGAAGTGTCTGAAAAAATATATAACACACTAAAATCAGATCATTTAGATGTGGTCTTTGATGATAGAAATAGCAGTGCCGGAGAGATGTTTGCCGATGCCGATTTATTAGGGGCACCTATACGAATTATAATTAGCGCTAGAAATTTAAATGAAAATAAGGTTGAAATAATTACGCGTGACAAAAGCGAAAAAATCTTTGCCCAGGTGGATGATACACTTGAAACGGTAAAAAAAATGATTTCCAAGGAATATAAAAAGTTAAATTTTAATGATTAAAAAGGTTTTAAGTTTGCTATTTGGGCATTTTGTGGTGTATTTTGAGACAAGGTTTGCAATTTATGAGAAGGTGTAAATACTGAATATATCTACACCGACGAAACAAGAAAGGTTTTAATTTGGGCATTGAAAGATTTTGAAGATACATTTTGTACACGATTTTATGATATCGTTTTAAAAACAAAAACTAGAGCTAAAAATGTTATAAAAAGAGTGTGAAAGCCAATTCTTTTTACGTGAGTGTCAATAGAGTTAGAATTTAATATAAAAATTGTTTTAAAAGGCAAAAAGTGTAGTGTTCACTGCTCTTAAATTGATCATCAAGTGTTTAAATTTTAATGTATAGCTATTCCGATTTAAGATAAATCACAGGCAAAATATAAAAATGGCATGTTCAAAAAAGACGCAAGAGAAAAATCACTAAAAGAACTTGGCATCCATTTCAAATCGGAATATCTATAATGTTCACTACTCTTAATTGATCACCGAGCGCTTAGATTCTAAGGTAAAAATCGTTTTAAAATAAATAGCTAAAGCTAAAATCAGCATTTATGCCCAAAGCTGATTCTTCTTGCTTGAATTTCAAAACGCCAAATAAAGAATTTTTTATATACCTATATACCTTAGAAATTAAGGAGGATAGTGGTATTCAAAACGTAAATTATATTTACAAAGGCATACCAACTTTTATGGGCAGTGATTTTGTGAAAAGAAAAGATATTAAAAAATACGATGTTGTGTTTGTGGGAGTTCCAAGTAATTATGGGGTTTGCTTTCGTTCTGGCACGAAGCACGCGCGCCGCGCAAACTCCGATAACACTCTTCGCTGCGAAGGATAAATGGTTTAAAATGCTACGATCTAGACAACGAGTGTAAATTAACTAACAACGATTTGCAAGTCGCGGATGCAGGGAACTTCGATGTTTTTCCTGCAAATCCAAAATTGCATCAAAAAAATATTTTTTCAAAAATAAAAGCCGTAAGGAAACACTCGTTTCGCCGTAGCACATACTTTTATCTAAACACACTCTAGATGTTTAAATTGAGATATTTGTAAAATTCTGAAAAAAATAAAAAGATCTGTTTTTGAATTCGGGTTAATTTTTTGTAGTTACTCATTCACCCTTTTTCTTGAACCTTTGCGAATTATTATCTCTTTTTTCTCTAAAATTCCAATTTTATATTCTGCAGTTTTAAGCGTCATATCAATTTTCAAAGCTATTTTTTTGTAAGGAAATAAGGGTTTTCTTGCATTAAACTAACAATTCTTTGCTCATTGAAATTTATACCCTTATTTATATCCTCATCGCTTGAGGGGGTTTATTTTCTTCAATTTAACAACTGTGGTTAAACTTCTGCCCGTTTTTTCAAAAGTCGGAAATTCTGCTTCTTCCTCCTTACAGCTGTCAGCAATTCTCTGCATACCGTTACCTCAGGCCTCAATAAATCCTGTTTCAAAAAATGTCTGTGCGATGTTTAGGATTCAAAGATTTGGATTCGTGCAAACCGAGTAATTTATCAATATCCCAATCGATGGGGAATCCACCTATACTAAAAATATAAATTTCGTCAGAAAAAACTTTAATTTGAACGGGATTTGGATTTCTGTAATTTCGGTGCGCAACAGCGTTCAAAACTAATTCTCGCATAACTTTATATGGAGCTGGAAATGTTTCAATGCGCTGAATACCTTTAAGGGACACAATCCCATTTAGATATTTAGTATAGAGCAAATCTAAAACTTTGTCCTGTTATTCGATTAAAGAACCATTGCAACGTCATGAAATTTCAATTCGGGTTCAAAGTAGCCAACTTTAACATAAGCCACCTGTGCAAAAATTTTCTGATGAATCATGAAAAAGTAAAACTCCCACTCTTGTTATTTTGCCACCTTTAGTGAGCTTTAATTTATTGGGCAACTGCTCATTTTTACAGCTTACAAAATCTTCTGAAAGCCTTTTACTTTCAATTTCCTTTTGCCTAAAGTATTTGAAAATACCATCATCTAGGTCATTCACCGCAGTATCAGGCAGCAGCATATCATCTCAAGTTACACCTTGCTTTTTTAGCATAAAACTATCGAGCTCATTGCCGGTAATCTCTGCGATATTTGAGCCCGAACGCTTACAATTTTTACCGTCATAGTTAATAGAAAAAGAATATTTAGAATCGGAAACAGATTTCGAGTTAGCCACCGCTTGTATTTACAAAATCACAAATTTATTTTAGACACTCATCTTTCCAAACAGATTTATGCTCAAGTTTACTATTTTCCATTGCATTATGTCTCTCCCTTGCCTAACCGATTTCCTTTTTGATATTTTACCATAAAATTATAAAAATCTCAATGAGCATAAATTTTAAAACTTTCCAGTAAAATACAAACCACCTGGTATTGATACTCCGATTTAAGAGCATGCACTAATAGATAAAATGTGATACAACGCGGTAATGGTACTAATATAACTCTTTCAAATCTAGCTTCCTGGATTTAAGATTACAAATCCCAGCTATCAAATTAAACCTCAAATCAAACCATTTTCGTCTGTTTTTATGTTTATTCGAGATTGCCATAAAGCGCTTTATGGAATTTATATCGTTTTCTGCAAAAATCCTCTTTTTTAAATTTCACGATTATTTCTTTTGTAAGCGGTCTGTTTTTGTTTTCTTTTTTGGGAATTTACAGATTCGAATGAAAGTTATCCAAACTCTGATATTCACCATCTCCAAATAGTTTTATATCTCTCCTTAGGTAAGAAGCTTTGAATCTTTAAAAAGTTTAAAATTATGTATCTTACATTGGAAAAATTGGCTCAAATCACAAGCCTTAAAAAAATCTTATTTGTAATAATTTGTGTTTTTAAAGTATGATGCTTCTTTCTATCACAATAGTAAATTTCCTCCCTTTTTTGGACGTTCGAGGGGAATTTCAGTTACATCGCAATAATTAAGATTTCGTTTTAAACCTCATCCAAAAAAGATTTCTTTCTTAAAAAAACAGAAAAACTTTACTAGCGTATCTTCGGGGCAATTCTATGTTTTTGCAAGGCGCTAGATTCTGAAATTCCAAAACTGGATCCGATATGAAAGTATGCTTCGTATTCGCGCAAATACTCGAGCGCCATCAACAGAAAATCCTTCAAATAAAGTTTATTTTTTAGTCTGCCTTTTGCTTTTTAAATTTTCTTATTTTCTAAAACTTCAATCATTTTTTTGAAAGTATGCTTCTCAAGCGTTCGTAAAACCCCTGAATTTTTCCTATTTCATGTTTTTAATCTTACCATATTTCATAGTTAGATTGTAACATACTTGGGGTTTCGAAAGAAATCCAATAAATAAATAATAAATTAATATAATCTCCTCTTAAGAATAATTTCAAAAAATATAAGAGGGAGTTAAATGTGAATATTTCTAAAATGGTAAAAACTTTTCTGAGTATATTTTTAACTGTAATTTTATCTGTATTTAATACAATTAGTAATAACAATGCAATCAACAGTATAGTTGCGTACATAAATACTCCCCCCTCCCCAGCGTTCTTTTGAATAATGGTAAAAATTTGCAAATTCAAAGGGGAAATACTTCCGGCATATTTGTAGGAGGGGAAAATTCAAAGAGGACAGAAGCTAATCCTGTCAGTTCTTCTGTGCCGCCAAAACCTGCAAAAAAGCGGAGTTTAAAATAGGTTCCGACCGTCATGTCATGCATACAAATATATGTCCCACGCCCGGGATAAAGATATACATGGTATAGGACAATTAATGGTGACAATACACTGGAAGTAAATTACGAAGAAAAAACTATTGTAATATGCGTCAAGAAAAGCAATCTCTAATCGCTTGCTAGTGAGTTTGATGTAGCAACCAACGGTAACAGTAATACATATTCGGCTCAGGTGCCTCTTCGTATTTCACTCTCGTCTGTGATAGTGTCGTAAAAAGAGTTATAGCGCTATATGCATTTGTTGATAGTCTCAAATTAACTTTGACTGGAAACATAACAGCAAATGAATTACTAAATTCAGTATTTTATGGCGATCCTACGCTGATCATTCGCGACGATGTTGAATTTAATGTAGAGTGCAAACGTTACGATGATGAGATATACGCACCCTGCGGCTCAATAATATTAAAAAAACAATACCAAATTAAAGGCGCCTCGAATACGCGGGTCTAATATTGGTTTAAACGATAACTCGGAATTAACCGTTACTGGCATTGGTTGTTATAGAACCGAAGAGTTAGAGCTAAGGGCCACTAGGCCGTTTATGTAAAAAATATTACGCTCCAGGGGCAATCTCACCTAAACGTCACATCTCTCGGCGAAAACTCAGCGCTCGACGGACCGACTAATTCCGATAAAAAGTGTAACATAAACATTTCTGGCAAGGCGCAAATAAATGCTCAAAATAAAAAAGGCGCCGCGATTGGCAGGGGCAAAAATAGCAGCGGCACTGCTAACATCAATGTAAACAAAGAAGCAGGAGTGAAAGCAGTGTCCACTGAGGGCGCCGCAATCTCACCGGCTATGGTT
>JAIRSI010000014.1 GCA_031255515.1 Oscillospiraceae bacterium
AGACCATAACGGTAAATTGTATAAGGTCAATCTTTCACGCGTTGTTTAATTTTCAAGGTCCGCTGAAACAATCAGGATAGGTCGCGCTTTTGCTCGAGACTGGAGTTGTAGGAACAGCATTTGCTGCTTTCTCACGGGCCTCGTCTAATAGCGTGATTTCATTCTAGCACTAACCCAGAGAGATTGTCAATAGATTTTTTAAAAAATTTTAAAAAAATAAATAATAATACAGTCCGGGATAATTTGACCTTGCAAAAAATAAAAAAACAAATTCTTTGCAAACCAAACTCTTCAACAAAATACCAGTTAAAATTTCCTCTAGATTTGAGAAAATCCAAGCAGTATTTTCGTTGGTATTTTTAGATACGAACAATGGTGATCATCTGAATCTGCAACATCTCTCTTAGTTCACTGAAACAACCACTTAAGATTGAAAGCAGCTTGTCAAGTGCTCTTTAGTTTATATTTCTTCCCGGATTAACATCCAAATCAATTCGGTTAATTTCTCACAGTCGCGAAAACAATTATCACCCTAAAGACTCAAGAGAAGATGGAAAAGTTACGCGAGTTAAATTAGTATATCCATTAAAACAATCATTTTCTATCGTAGTAACAGACGGAAAATTCTACATTTCTTAAAAACTTAGCATTTTGAAAATCCTCAGGTGCCAAAGTTTCAACGCAAGCCTCTATCGCAAGATCAAAGGGTCTGTTTTGATTATTCGAATCTTTAAATTAAATTTCTAAACACTTCCGGTAAAATTTTTATGAATTATAAAAATAGAACCAGACACCCCCATCTGTTCTGGGACCACAATTTCGTCACCCTACCCGTAATATTCAACTAAGCTTAAACTTGCAGACAACATTTCGTTTGACCTCGTGTTAGAAATGTATTTCTCTGAGTGCAAACTAAGCTTTAAGATTGTTGTATGTCACAACAACATCGGTTTAAGGAATTGCAAAGCAAAAAATAATTTTTTAAAGTTTTATAACACCAGAAAATTTTACAACACAAAACTCACGCACCAATATTGACCCAAACACGAACCGCAAAACTTTTACCTACTTCTTGCAAAAACGTGTTATCCACTCAAAATTCCAATACGAAACGTCAAGATCTATATTTTTTGAGAGAGCACCAAATTGTGCCCCGCTGCCCCGATCAGTGTACTGCCACATATCGCAATCATCGCTGCAATCGTACAATTCTACCCTGTCGCCCATCCTTAAATACCAACCTAGCCAAATATAGCAGCATCCAAGTGTAGATCTACCGCTTTTATCTTTTCCAACAACTCTCAAATACTCCTTAAGGAAACTCCAATTCGAGTAAACACCGACATGATATCCTCCTTCTTCACGCAAAATTGACAGAAAGCGCGCTACTAAATAAAAAAGCTTGCCCGATTCACTCAAATTTTTAAAAAGGTCATCGCCCTCAAAAGCCTCTTCAAGGTCCAACATTACAGGATACCGTATATCCTTACCTTTTAAATGATTCATTAAAAAATTAGCCTGCTCGTGAACCTGTTCTTCATTCTCAAATCTAGACACAAAATACACCCCTAAAAAGGGTCTTTGCCCATCATCCGGAACTAAGGATAACTGATTGTAGGCGTACTCAAAAGTAGAGTCCACAAAAGGCTCCTTTTTTTCTCCAGTCACACCACCCACTTTCAAGAAAACAAAATCCAAATCATTACTTACGAGCTTTCCGATATTTATACGCTTGCCATCTTTAACTCTAGACTGCCAACCAGAAATATCCACACCACTAAATGTCTTTGGAGAAATTTCAGACCAATATACAAAATACAAAGCATCATCACTTGCGCTCTCATGAATATCGCAAGACAAACGCACAACAGCAAATTCCTTGGTCGCCCCAAGAATTTGCACCCCTACGTCTGACGATCTATCCTGTGCTTGATCTGATTGATCTTCTCCTTTGGCATCAATAACAAAAACTTCTTTTAAATTGTTGCCATTAGAACCAACACCGGAGACAAAAATTGCGCGCCAATCCACACGTTCATAAACTCGAACGGCCGCTTTTTTTAGTCTAGTATCGTAATTTCTTTCTTTTTTGTCTTGCACGGCAAAGAAAATCGTCGGAATATATACATCTCTGTCTCTAAGGAAAGCCTTTTGTGAATCCAAATCCACGTATCTTATTTCGACGACTTCTCCTGTCTTTATGCCTCCTATGTGAGCATCATTTTCGTTTGAAAAAACCGGTATTTCATATGGCCATTTGTTTTGCACAAACACTTTTTCAATGTCAGTATTAAAAGCCGGGAAAAAATGAGACAAACGCATAGCGCCGGCAGAAAAGCAGCAAAACAAAGGCGCGAAGAACAAAAAACACCAAAAGAAACATTTTTTTAGATTCTTATTAAAAGCACTGCGCATAATAAACCCCTCTAAAAACCCTCAAAATAAAGCCTCAATAGGCTATCTTTGAAGAAATGTTTACTCTTTTAAAAATCCTTGTCTATTAAAAAAATTTTTTAACATGCCAAAAGACCAAAAACCACCCTTAATAGCAAATACCTAAACATCCGCGCTCAGTCTTCATCACTACCGACTCAAAAATCGCTCCTAGCGGCAAATACTTACCATTTCCATCCAACACCAACGTTTAAACTAGGCCTTTTATCGACGCTCTCGGAGGTTGGAATTTTTACCCCGAGCTTAACAAAAGACGAACCCTGTGCGCTAGATGTATCCACGCTAAGGCTAATTCTGCTTCCCTCGGCATGGGAACTAACCGACGACGAACCACTCCCCTTCATGGCATACGACGTCATATTTGGACTCAAAACACCCAAAACGCAAGACAGCACCGCAAACAACCAAGCAAATCTCTTCATAGGCCCATCACTCCTTATCTCTCGCACCGATCTTAAATAAACATTACGGGGCCATTGTAAATCAAATGGATTTAAAAGTCAAACATAGATAAACATTCCTATAAAAAAAATTTATAGCGCAAAAATTTTTACAACAAATACGAAATTTTAGACGAGTTTATTATCTTCTATGCGACTGTTGGTCTTTATATTTTTTATATTTTTGTAAATTATTCCGCTTAATTTCTCTCTTTCTGTCGAGCATTGTTTTTAAATTTATCCCGCAAAAAAACAAAACAGTAGAAATAACGCTAATTTTCAGCCAAATAGACGTTAAAATATCTTTTGCGACATATGAAGCATGAATAACGTGATTTTCTTCCACTGTGTTCATCGCAACCACTGTCACAACTCCCAATTCTTGATTAGCATAACTCAAAGTAGCCGTACAAATCTTATCTCCCGCAGCAACAGGAGCATTGACGGACTCAGGCTGATTGAGCTTTATGCTCACACTAGACACGTCGACATTTTTAGGAAGCAAGCAATAGACGTTATCGGACGCTACGAGCGGAAGACTATCCTGCTTCCAGGCATAATTTAGCTTTACCTTTCCTATTAATTTTTTCTTGTCGATAATTAACTTTAAAAGAAGATTTTCGAAGGCCCAATCACAGAGAGTTTTTGCGTCTTTAATGTGGCACCCTTCTTTTGAAAAATCCCCAAGAACCACACATATATAACGCTGCCCCGACCTTTCGGCGATCAAAACAATACACCTGCCCGCCTCGTCGGTGAAGCCCGTTTTTGCCGCTTTTGCATAGCTGTAATATTTGTCCCCACCGCGATCCTTGTCTATTATGACGGATGTAGTCGTGGCCGGAATCTTATCCCCTTCCTTCATGTACACTTGAGTTTGCGACATGATAAGCTCAAGACCCGGTACTTTTCTCCCATATTTCGCTATTTTCGCCAAATCATCAGAAGTAGTAAAGTGATCATTATTGTGTAAACCATGAGGATTTGTAAAATTGGTATTAAGGCAACCTATTTCCCTGGCTTTTTCGTTCATTCTGTCCACAAAAATCTTTATACTGTCTTCGTCAGAAATGTCAGGACTATTCCTACCAAAATGGCTTGCCAACACAAGAGCGGCGTCATTCCCAGATGCAATCATCATGCCCTCTAAAAGTTTTTTAGCTGTGTAAACTTCTCCCGCTTTGAGGCCCGAAAGCGAACTGTCCGTCCCCTTCAACATGTCAATAATGCTGCTTTTGACTTCAATCTTGGTATTTTCAAGATCCGATGTGCTTTCTACAACAATTATATATGTCATTATTTTGGTAGTAGAGGCCGGAAACATTTTTTTTTCACTATTTTTTTGATATACAGCGGTATCCGTGTCCAAATTAAAAAGTGTCGCCGCCTCTGAACTTATAGCGATATCAGGGTTGAAATTCACGGCCTCGGCTCTTAAAGCCCTCGTGTGGTAAAGACTTTCACTGCACAAAAAAAGCAAATATAAAGCAAGAAATAAAAGTTTTTTTGCCACAGTAGACCTCCCCTATCAAAAAACAATTGCCTTTTTTTTATTTACATTTTAACATGATTGTATAACAAATTTGTTCTCGTAGCAAAAGTAAATCTCAAAAATTTGCATAGATTTGCAAAAAACTCGTATTATTTCTCATTTTAGTATCTGTTGGGAGGGGTAAATTTGATCTATATAACTGGGGATATGCACGGTGACTACAAATGTTTTGAGCAAAGAAATATTAAACGCCAACTTAAAAAAGGGGACACCTTAATTGTTTGCGGCGATTTTGGTTTTATCTGGGATGGAAGCGAAGAAGAAAACAAAAAATTAGACAAAATGAGTGAATTTTTGTTTAGTATCTCATTCATAGATGGCAAGCACGAAAATTTTGATTTACTCAAGAATTTTCCAGAGACCACCTTTTGCTCCGGCAAATCAAGACGCATCCGCAAAAACATTTTTCACCTGACGCGCGGCGAAATTTACACAATAGAGAATCAAACTTTTTTCGCCTTCGGCGGCGGAGAAAGTCAAGATAGAGACGTTCGTTTGGAGCTTGGCAAATGGTGGAAAGAAGAAATGCCCACCTTTGAGGAAATTTCAGATGCGGCTAGAAAACTCAACGGATCTGACAAAAAAGTGGATTATATTATAACTCACGAACCGCCCAGTTATATTAAAAACGCCACAAATAAAAGCCCAATAGAAACAAATTTTTTAAACACGTTTTTTGATAGCATTGCAAAGGAAGTGAAATTCAAAAAGTGGTTCTTTGGAAGCTTGCATCTTGACAAAAAAATAACGGAAAAACATGTCGGAGTTTTCGACAGAGTTATTCAAATACCAAAAACTTCTCGCAAAAAAAGGGGTTTTTAAGAAGAAAACGGTAACACCGGGACTTTTATCGCCTCTTTATTGTTGTTCCCGGATAGTATCGTTTAATTATTTCTTCATAACTTGCGCCCTCTTTTGCCATGTTTTGCGCGCCAAGTTGACTCATCCCCACCCCATGTCCATACCCCCTAACAACAAAAATAAATTTTTCGCCGGAATACTCTAATTCAAAATTTGGGGAACGAAGAGAAAAGATGTTCCTAACTTCTTGCCCGGACAAAATTTTTGTGCCTATTTTTATTTTCTTCACAGCCCCGCCTTGTGTTCTTTCTTCGACTAAAAACCATAAATTTTTATCATCTGGCAAATTAACATTTTCAAATTTTCCTTCTATTTTACTCTTTACCTCTTCTGCACTTACTTCTTTTCTGGTTTCGAATCCCGGAGCCAACATATCGCCAGGGCTTGGAACTGACGTCAAATAAGGAAGTTCTCCGCCAAAAATATCCACTGATCTTTCTGTTTTCCCGCTAGATATGGCGTAAAATGTCGCTAAAATCGGTTCCTCTTCTTGCTCTATAGTCAGCCCCAAAACAGATTCTAGGGTCTCCTCAAGTTTTTTGTAATATTTATCAAATGAATCGGGCCACTTGCTCTTAATTTGTTCTTTTGAAACATAACTTAACCATTTTTCTGAGTTTACTACAAAATCTGCACCGCGCAAATCGTCACTGGGATTAAGACGTTGATTTTTAGCGGCCCTGATAAAATATGTAAAGGCCGCTATCGCTTGCGCTCTAAGAGCCTCCGTTTCAAAAAGAATTGGCATTTCCGCCGCAACCACTCCGCAAATAAAATCTTTTGCAGAAATATTTAAAATAGACCCATTAGAATTATCCAGCACCTTAAAATAAACATCTTTTTTAAAAACTTCAAAATCACTTTTGCCATTCGGCAGAGCATTAGGAACTAATTTTGGCTTGTCAAAGCGCATGGCAACTGGAATTGTAAGAACCGGCACAAGCATTAAAACAAGAATTATTAAACTTTTTTTCATACTCATCTTCCCTTTGTTTTTTAAAACTTTTATTGCAGCATTATACGACCAACAACGAACAATTAGACTTCTAGTTTTTTAAAAGTAATAAAATTCACCCTCCCCCTCACAAATCTGATTCCGTGTTTGACAAAATCCTTCTCAGGATGATAAACTCAAGGCTGCTGTGACAAAATCTAGAATTTGGTGCTCGATTAAAATTATGCAGTGGGTAATTATGCTCAAATGCTACTGTAGCTCAGTTCGGCAGAGCAGCTGATTCGTAACCAGCAGGTCGCCGGTTCGACTCCGGCCAGTAGCTCCAGGCATTAAGGTGCGGGTCTTGTCGTATAAATGCGCTGTACTCTCGCGCCCAGATGGCCAGTATATATTTAAGGTACACCGCGTGCTGATTTAAAGCATCGTTTTTTTAAAAAGGAAGGAGTCTTTGCTAGATGTACGAAACTAAAATTTCTTCCCCCAAAGATCTAGGAATCCAAACGGCAATTAACACCCTCGTCGAGAACGCCCAACGCACACTAGAGGCGTATATGAATTTTGACCAAACCGAAGTAGACAATATAGTAAGGAGCATGTCCTACGCCGCTATGGATCACAGCGCCAGACTTGCAAAACTTGCTTTAGAAGAGACTTCTAGAGGCGTTTTAGAAGATAAAATACTAAAAAATATGTACTCTAGTGAATATGTTTTTGACTCCATGAGAGACGCAAAAACTGTGGGGATAATTAATGAAAACACACTCGACGGCTATATCGATATAGCCGAGCCCATGGGCGTAATAGCCGGCGTGACCCCTGTTACAAATCCCACTTCCACGACCATTTTTAAGTCTTTAATCTGCGCAAAAACCAGAAATCCTATCATTTTCGCTTTTCATCCCGGTTCGCAAAGGTGCTGCGTCAAAACGGCGCAAATCCTATTGGAGGCCGCCACCAAATACGGCGCCCCTAAAGGGTGCATTTCTTGGATTGCTACACCTAGTATTGAAGCTACATCGTTTCTTATGAATCACGAGGGAATCTCTCTTATCCTGGCTACAGGGGGCACTGGTCTTGTAAAAGCTGCATATTCAAGCGGAAAACCCGCTCTCGGAGTTGGCCCTGGAAATGTGCCTTGCTACATAGAAAAGAGCGCCAATTTAGAAAGAGCTTGCACAGACATTGTAATATCCAAAACTTTCGACAACGGCATGATATGCGCTTCGGAGCAGGCTGTTATCGTGGATGAAGACATCGCTGAGGAATTTGAGAAAAATATGAGAGAAAAGGGATGTTACTTTTTAAATAGCAGAGAAATTGATGCTATTTCTGACCTTGTAATAAGTAAAGAAAGCAACACGGCTAATCCTGATATAGTTGGCAAAACTGCATCTTTTATAGCAACCAGAGCCGGGGTTTTTGCCCCGAGCAATACAAAAATTTTGATCGCCCGTCTTAATGGAATCGGCAGTGCCTACCCACTTTCCCGCGAAAAACTTTCCCCCGTACTTGCTTACTATGTCGCAAAGGGTCCACGAGAAGCATTCACTTTAGCAGAGGGCATCCTAAAGATGCATGGGTTGGGCCATTCTGCGGTGATTCACAGCGAAAACGAAAAAATAATCCGAGAATATGGGTTAAGAGTAAAAGCCGGCCGCATCATTTTGAATTCACCTTCATCGCAAGGCGCCATAGGCGGTATGTACAACACTAACGTTCCGTCCTTGACTTTAGGCTGCGGCTCATACGGGCGAAATTCCACTCTTTCAAATGTTTCGTATGTAAATTTAATAAACAAGAAGCGCATATACAAAAGGAGGGGAAATATATTGGAATTTAATACTCTTCCCCAGATATATTCCGGCGCGGGTTCTATCGAGACTCTGGATAAAATAGGGGGATTTAAGCGAATATTCATTGTAACGGACGAATCTCTGGCTGCCGAAAAAATAATAAAATCTCTAAAAAATAATAAAGAAGTTTCTTTTAATGTATTTAAAATTAATTCTAAAAAATTTGATTTTGAAGATACGGTGCCGTCAATCGCTCAAATCCACTCGTTTGAGGCTGACGCAATAATGGCGGTGGGCTCCGATTTTGTTATAAATACAGCCAAAAATCTGCGTATGTTCTACGAAAATCCCGATATTTCTTTAGAAAACATTGGACAAAAATTTATGGATTTTGCCAAAAGAATTTACAAATCTTCGAATTTTCCTAAAAAAACCACTCTCATCATCGTATCAACAATTCCAGCAGCAGGCAATGAAGTTTCGCCGTTTAGTTTTTTAACAACTAAAAAAACAAACCACAAATCTCCCATAATCGACGCTTCTCTACAGCCCGATATTGTAATTTTAGACCCACAGTTTGCTTTAGAACTTTCGAAGCTTCGCTTGGCGGAAGTAGGTATGAGCGTGCTTGCTCGTTCGATGGAATCTTACGTTTCTATAATGGCCAATGACTTTACAGACAGCCTTGCACTAAAAGCAATTGAACTTATTTTCGATTTTCTAACAAAACTACAGGAAAATGCCGGTAATAGTCTAAAAATGCTCGAAAAAGTATACAACGCATCTTGTATTTCTGGCATGGCATATACGAACACTTTTTTGGGAATAAATCAGTCAATGTCTCAAAAACTAAGCGAAAACTACAATATCGCGCAAGAAAAGGCAAGTGCTATTTTGTTGCCTCACGTAATAGGATATAATTCTAGCAAGCCCACTAAATTCGTTTCTTTTTCTGGTTATGAACGATTTGTAGCCGATAAAAAGTATGAAAATATTGCAAAACTTTTTAATATATCTGGTCGTAATACGCAAGAAAGTATTAAAAACCTGGTGATGGAGATAGCAAAATTGTCAAAAACTTTAGGCATTCCTGCGAGTATTTCAGAATGCGGTATATGTGGGGAAAATTTTTTTGAGAATCTAAAAACACTATCAGAAAGCACGCATGAAGACCAATTTGCAAGAACTAATCCCAGATATCCACTTATAAGCGAGATAGAAAAAATTTACAAGGCAGCCTTTTAGGAGCAAAAATCGGGCACAAAGTTAGCATACGCCCCCACATAGTGCCTCTTATCCCGGCGAACAAATTCTACTACGCTTAAAAAATTAAAGTCATTCTTGTTAAAATTCTTTGCATTTACCCTGAACATGTGATAGAATTAGCTGTAAGGTATAAATGTGGTACTGCTTTGAGTTGGCCCTGGGCTACAATGTACTTGTTTTTTTAGTGGCTTATTTTTTGTGTGACTTTTCTTGCGTTGGTGTTTTTAGGATCGTCGCATTGTTTTGGATGTTGCCACTAGGTGACGTTTTATTATATCAGAAGGGGGGTGCAAATATGCAAAAAGAAGGAAAGGTATCGGTCATACGCGAATACGCAAGAAACGAATCTGACACTGGTTCGCCCGAAGTTCAAATTGCCCTTTTGACCAAGAGAATTAATTTGCTAACGGAGCACCTTAAAATTCACAAGAAGGATTTTCACTCTCGCTACGGACTTTTAAAGCTCGTCGGCAGAAGAAGAAGGCTTCTTAATTACTTAAAGAAAAAGAACTTAGAGGTTTACAGAGCGTTAATTCTTAAGTTAGGCATACGCAAATAATTTTCTTGTAGAAAGAACTCAAGAGATTTGCATGGCGTTAGTTCTTAAGTTAGACATGCGCAGATAATTTTCTTGTGAAAGAGAAAACTCAAGAGATTTACAGAGCGTTAATTCTTAAGTTAGGCATGCGAGAGTATTTTTTTATTATCATTAATTTTAGCAGTCTCGTTGGTGTCTATATTTGTGCCCGCGCGACTGCATAAAGTTTAAGTTGCCAAGCTCCTTTTAGGGTAAAATTTTATGTTTTGATTTCTTTACCTGTTACCCCGTTTGAGTGTGGGTTTTAAGCCTTTTAATTTCTCGCTTGAGTGGCAAGTTTCTTGTTGGACACAGTGAACTTTGAATTTGATTTTTTGCCGCTGTCACTTGGTAGATCTTTTGCTTAGAAATATCAAACTTTGAGTTTTATCTTTTGCTTTCTTGTTGCAGTTTGTAGCTTAGTTTAAATTTTATTTTTTAATTTCTTACCCATCGACTTATCGATCAGGCACGTTGGATTTCGAGTTTTATTTTTTGATTTCTCACTGCTGTCACTTGGTTGTAGATTTTTTGCCCAACACCAGCGATTTAAACTCTATCTTTTCGCTGTTATTATTTTAAATTTAAATTTTCAGACTTCCTAAATTAATCGTGATAAACACAATCTCTTATTTGATGCGTTATTCTGTCAAAATTTTATCGCGGTTTTGTTGTTTTTATTTTGATGTATCAGATATTTGCCCCTGATTCGTACATAATTGTTGATTTTTAAGCAAATCTACACGGGAGGAAAGACATGTTTGACAAATACAAAGTATTCAAAACAGATTTGGCTGGCAAACCATTAATAATAGAAACGGGTAAAATTGCCCAGCTGGCAAATGGTTCGTGTTTCGTAAGATATGGAGAAACGGTCGTAAATGTTGCTGTGACTGCTTCACGCAAACCCAGAGACGGAATAGATTTCTTCCCCCTTTCTGTGGATTTCGAAGAGAGACTGTACTCAGTCGGCAGGATTCCGGGTTCATATCTAAAAAGAGAAGGCAGGCCAACGGACAAAGCTATACTCTCTTCTAGGGTTATCGATCGACCTATTCGCCCACTTTTCCCGAAAAATCTCCGCAACGACGTCTCTGTAACTTGCACGGTTATGTCGGTTGATCCGGATTGTTTGCCAGAAATCGCCGCTATAATAGGGGCTTCGTGTGCAATTAGTATTTCTGACATTCCCTGGAATGGCCCCATCTCGAGCGTAAATGTAGGCCTTATTGATGGAAAATTCTTAATCAATCCCAGCGCTGAACAAAGAGAGAATTCAGAAATGTCACTTACTGTCGCTTCTACAAAAAATTTAGTTACCATGATCGAAGCTTCAGCCGCCGAAGTTCCTAACGAAACCATGTTCGACGCCATAATGTTCGGCCACAACGCAAACACTCAGATTGTAGAATTTATAGAGGATATAACAGACAAAATAGGCAAACAAAAATCTAAGTTTCAAGATAGTTCTTGCAACGCTGATATATTCCAAGAAGTCAAAAAATTTGCGAAAGAGAGCATACAAACTGCCTTCAAACAAAAAGAAAAACAAGCCAGAGAAGAAGCCATCGACGAGGTTTATGAAGAAACTTTGAGCAAATTTTTAAAAATTCACCCCGAAAGCAGCGAAGAAGAGATAGAAAAATGCCTCTATTCCATTCAAAAACAAAGCGTGAGAGAACTCATTTTAAAAGAGAACAAACGAGTAGACGGGCGCACTTTGGATGAATTGCGTCCACTCGCCGCAGAGGTTGGAATTTTGCCAAGAGCCCACGGTTCCGGCTTGTTTACAAGAGGACAAACTCAAGTTTTAACAGTGCTAACTCTTGGGCCCATGAGTGATCAGCAAATGCTCGACGGAATCGACGGCGACGAGAGCAAACGTTACATTCATCATTATAATTTTCCATCTTATTCTGTCGGTGAAACAAGGCCAAGCAGAGGCCCCGGGCGACGAGAAATTGGTCACGGCGCACTGGCGGAAAAAGCTTTAATCCCCGTTCTACCCAGCATTGAAGAATTTCCTTACGTCATTAGGCTTGTTTCGGAAGTAGTGTCGTCGAACGGCTCCACGTCTCAGGGAGCCGTCTGTGCTTCCAGCCTAGCTCTAATGGACGCCGGCGTTCCCATAAAATCTCCCGTAGCTGGTATCTCATGCGGCCTCGTTACTGACGGAGAAAAATTTGTCACCATGGTTGACATACAGGGCGTTGAGGATTTTTTTGGTGACATGGATTTTAAGGTCGCCGGCACACACAAAGGAATCACAGCAATTCAGATGGATCTTAAAATAGAAGGAATAACGGCAGAAATAATTAGAGATGCACTCTTAAAAACTTACAAGGCAAGGAAGCTTATTTTAGACAATATTCTACTTGAAACGATACAACATCCCAGAAGAGAACTTTCTAAATATGCTCCAAAAATGCTCTCGATTA
>JAIRSI010000029.1 GCA_031255515.1 Oscillospiraceae bacterium
TCAATTAACTCGCGTTCTACCTCCCTAGCATAATCAAGATGTTTGTCGGTTATAGGCAGAATTTCAACTTGCACCGGCGCCAGCCAAGTGGGAAACTTCGCCGCAGTGTGTTCTATTAAGATGCCAATAAAGCGTTCCATACTTCCCAAGACAACTCTATGGGCGGCAATTGGACGATGCTTTTGACCGTCTTTACCAGTGTACGACAGATCAAACCGCTCCGGCATTTGAAAGTCAAGCTGCACCGTGCCGCACTGCCAAGTCCTTTTCAGGCAATCTTCTATGTGAAAATCGATTTTTGGTCCGTAAAAAGCACCATCACCCTCATTAACTAAAAATTCTACATTTTTACTCTCAAGCGCTTCTCTTAAAGTATTGGTGGCCTTCTCCCAATCTTCGTCACTACCCATGGAATTTTCCGGCCTTGTTGAAAGTTCCACATGATATTTGAAATTCATTTTTTTGTATATATTATCTATTAACTCTATAATCTTTATAATCTCTTCTTTTACCTGAGTTTTCGTCATAAATATATGCGCATCATCTTGTGTAAAACAACGAACCCGCATCAAACCATGCAAATTTCCCGAATTTTCGTGCCGGTGCACCAACCCCATCTCCGCGTATCTAATAGGAAACTCCTTGTAGGAATGAGGAACCTCTTTGTAGGCCAGCATGGCGCCAGGACAATTCATTGGTTTTATGGCAAAATCCTTATCGTCAATCCTCGTGGTGTACATGTTGTCCTTGTAATGTTCCCAGTGACCCGATTGGTGCCACAAATCTTCGCTGAGTATTATCGGTGTGCTTATTTCTTCGTATCCAAATTTTTCATGAATCTCTCTCCAAAAAGACGCTAATTCATTTTTGAGAATTTGACCTTTTGGCAAAAAAAGTGGAAATCCTACACCTTGCTTTGTAAAAGTAAATAAACCAAGTTCTTTCCCAAGTTTTCTGTGGTCGCGTTTTTTGGCTTCTTTAATAATTTTAAGGTATTCTTCCAACTCTTTTGGCGTTTCAAAGGCCGTGCCGTATACACGCTGCAGCATTTTGTTTCTCTCATCGCCGCGCCAGTACGCCCCAGCAATCGAAAGTAACTTAAAGGCTTTAGGGTTAACTTCGCCGGTATTTTTAAGATGCGGCCCCCGACACATCTCGACATACTCGCCCTGTTCATAAAAAGACAGCACATCGTCGCCCGGGATACTTTTCAGTATTTCTAGCTTATATTTTTGATTTGATTTGTCAATAATTTCCTCGGCTTCTCCTCTTTGCGCCTCAAATCGCCTTATTGGAAGCCTTTCCTTTATTATTTGCTTCATTTCTTTTTCAATTTTAGAAAAATCTTCGTCGCTCAATTTTATTTCCATGTCAACATCGTAATAAAACCCGTCTTTTGTAGAAGGCCCTATGGCCAACTGAATCTCAGGGTACAAACGCCTAAGAGCCTGCGCCATGATATGCGAGGCGGTATGCCTTAATATTGATAAATCCATCTAATCCATTCCCCAATCTACCACAAATGCACTCCTCCATTATTATTCACAAACCTATATTAGTCAAGTGGCAATAAAATATAAAATTTATTGAAAAAAAAATATAAAGATGTTAGAATGTATCCTTAGAATTAATAAATCTCTATAGATAAAGTGGGTTTTTAGAAGGAGACTTTGCGATGCTCGACATAAATAGGATAAGATTAGAAAAGGAAAATATTCAAGAATCACTAAAAAAAAGAGGAATCAAGGTTTATTTTGACGAAATTTTAGGAAAAGATGACCAAAGAAAGTCAATTCAAACCAAATCAGATAATCTGCGAGCCACTAGAAATAAGGTTTCTTCCGAAATACCAATTCTCAAAAAAGAAAAAAAGGACGTCAGTGAACTCATAGTTCAGATGAAAGATTTGGGCGACGAAATAGAAAAACTTCAAGATTCCAAAAGAAAATTAGAAGAAGAAATTTTTCTATTTTTATCTGCTCTACCCAATATACCGGACGAAGATGTCAAGGACGGAGATAAAGAAAATAATCAAGTTATAAGCACTTTTTTAACGCCCAGAGAGTACGATTTTGAGCCCAAAAGTCACGTCGAACTTGCCAAGGACCTTGACATTATAGACTATCAAAGGGGGGTGAAAATTGCCGGCGAAGGATTTTGGATATACAAAGGTCTTGGAGCCAGACTCGAGTGGGCGCTCATCAATTTTTTCATAGATTCGCATACAAAAGATGGCTGGGAATTTTTTTTGGTGCCACATATGCTCACCTATGATTGCGGCTTTGTAAGCGGCCAATTTCCAAAATTTGAGAGTGAACAATACATCATCGAGCAAGAAGCGGATTCCGACCCAAAGAATCGTAAATTCGCAATTCCAACAGCAGAAACAGCGCTGGTGAGCATTTATAAGGACGAAATTTTAGACCACGACGATCTTCCCAAAAAGCTTTTTTCGTACACCCCTTGTTATCGCAAAGAGGGCGGCAGTTCTAGAATTGAAGAAAGAGGCACGATAAGAGGTCATCAATTCAACAAAGTGGAAATGGTGCAATACACCAGCTGCGAAACTTCTGATTTGGCCTTTGAAGAAATGCTGTCAAAATCCGAGAAAATCATGCAAAATCTTAATCTGCACTATCAAGTAAGCAAGCTCGCCGCCAGTGATTGCAGTTTTGCCACGTGTAGAACATACGATGTCGAAGTCTATCTGCCCAGCGTTAATATATATAAAGAAGTAAGTTCTGTCTCGAATTGCAGAGACTTTCAGGCTCGAAGAGGCAATATGAAATATAGAGACAAAAAAACTAAAGATACAAAATTTCTTCACACTTTAAACGCCTCAGGGCTCGCAACCAGTAGACTTTTTCCGGCAATTTTAGAACAATATCAACAAAAAGATGGCAGTGTAACTGTTCCTGAAGTTTTAAGGTCATATATGGGAATTGATGTGATAAAATGATGATTATTAAGTACTTGACGATAAAATAATAGGAGGAAAAATTAAATAAGAATATTTTCAGTGCTATCCAGCCGAGTGCCGGTTCACCGACGATAGGCAATTGTTATAGTAGATTAATAGGGAGGAAAAATTGAATAAGAACATTTTTAGTGCCATCCAGCCGAGTGCCGGTTCACCGACGATAGGCAATTATTTTGGGGCGATAAAAAATTGGGTAAGTCTGCAAGACAAATATTCTTGCATATTTGCGATCGCTGACCTTCACGCAATCAGTGTCAGGCAGGATCCGAAAGTGCTGCACGGCAACATTTTAAGTGTCTTTGCCACGCTGCTCGCCTGCGGAATAGACCCTAAAAAAAGTTTGTTTTTTTTGCAAAGTCAAGTTCACGAACACTCAGAACTTGCGTGGATTTTAGGCTGTTTTACTCAGTTCGGAGAGCTTTCTCGGATGACTCAATTTAAGAGCAAATCCGAAAAAATTTCTAGCTCTTCGGTTAATGTCGGACTTTTCACTTATCCAAGTTTAATGGCGGCTGATATTTTGCTGTACAACACGAATTTGGTTCCGGTGGGAGCGGATCAAAAACAACATCTTGAAATTACAAGAACAATCGCCATGAGGTTTAACGGCCTGTATGGGGATACCTTTGTGGTGCCGGAGCCCCTTATTCCCGAAACGGGGGCGAAAATTATGTCTTTACAAGATCCTAGTAAAAAGATGTCGAAATCAGATGAAAATGAATCTTCGAGAATATCTATTTTTGACGACGAAAGCACGATAATCCGCAAGTTCTCTCGTGCTGTTACGGATTCTGACAATAAAGTTCTAAAATCGCCAGACAAAAAAGGCGTCAACAATCTTATGACGATATATTCGTGCGCTACAGGTAAAAACGACGAAGAAATACAAAAAGAGTTTTCGAATAGAGGTTATAAGGATTTTAAAGAAGCTGTTGCCAATGTCGTCTATGAACAGTTAAAACCTATACAGAAAAATTTTTCCAAGTATATGGAGAACGAAAATTATATTAAAAGTTGTTATGAAGAAGGAGCTTCTCGAGCGAGCGATATTGCAAAAAAAACCTTAAGATCCGTCAAAGAAAAGGTTGGTTTTTTAGTGTAAAATTTATAAAATAATAAAAATAATTACAATTTATGCCGTAAAAGCGCTGAAATCTCAAAAATGCTAATGGTCTGCTCGAGATAAATTTAAAGAGCAATTTTTAAAGGTTATAAGGATTTTAAAGAAGCTGTTGCCAATGTTGTCTATGAACAGTTAAGACCTATACAGAAAAATTTTTTCAAGCATATGGAGAACGAAAATTATATTAAAAGTTGCTATGAAGAAGGAGCTTCTCGAGCGAGCGATATTGCAAAAAACCTTGAGATCCGTCAAAGAAAAGGTTGGTTTTTTAGTGTAAAATTTATAAAATAATAAAAATAATTACAATTTATACCGTAAAAG
>JAIRSI010000005.1 GCA_031255515.1 Oscillospiraceae bacterium
ATTTAATTGTGTAAAAGATGGGGAAAATATTTTGAGCAGTGCACTCAATTGTACCTTTATCTTCAATAGATTTAACGAAATTAGGCACTACCAACTCGGTAAGTTCTCTGCAATTTCTAAAACAGTCTTTGCCAATCTGCTTTACAGAATCCGGAATTTTTATCCGCCTAAGACCACGACAATTTTCAAAACATGCTTCTCCTATAAAAACAACAGAACCTGGTATAATTATCTCCTGGAGACTTTTGCATTTTGAAAAACAACCCATCTGAAGACTTTTTAGTTGGCTCGGCAATTTCACTCTTTGAAGAGAATAGCAATTGTCAAAGCAAAACTCTCCTATAAATTCGACGTTTTCTGGCAGAACTGTACCGATAAGAGATGAACAACTCCTAAAGCAATAGTTGCCAATCCGTTGCACAGAATCTGGTATTTCTAGTTCTGCAAGTGCATGACAGCCCTCAAAACACGAACGTCCTATTTCTTTGACGGAAGCTAGTATTTTTAGCTCTTTTAATGAGTAACATGCTTCAAAACATTCTTCTGGTATGCATTCGATAGAATGTGGAATCGTCATCTTATTAAGGAAACCACACTTGCTAAAACAACCCTTGCCGATAAACATTACGGAATCCGGTATTTGTAGGTTTTCAAGGTGGTGACAGTTGGAAAAACAATCGTTTTCGATGCTCCGCACGGAATTTGGTATTTCTATATGATTAAGTTTAGTGCAACAATTAAAACATTCCGCCTCTATGATTTTAATAGAATCGGGTATTGAGATGTTAGCTACAAAAATTCCACTAAAAAAGCCTTTCGATAAAACTGTAAATCTACTCTCTAAGCGCAAATGGTTGATGGATTTTCGGGACTGAATAGTGCCGCCGACGGGGTCGATGGGGTCGATGATGTCAACGCGGTGAGACAATGGTTTGGATGGAAACTTCCTTTTTAGCTCGCTAAGCGCATTTGTTCCGGCTGTCACTATTTTGCCAGCGCGGCCATCGGGCAAAGGAACAGTTTCGGGAATCAAAACCTCTTCAATTTGATCTTCATGACTTTCAACTCCTACGTGCATGAGCGAAAGCTGAGCGTAGCCCGTTTGATCAGCACCCGAAATTTGTTCTAAAATAAGCGTAACGGTACCCTCTGGTATCTCTATTTTGTGCACAATTTTGTAATCGTCCGCGCTAGCATTAACGCCGCGGCAAAAAAGACTATAAACAGAGTAAAACCCTAAAATTACCATAAATATCACTGTATTTATTCGTCCGAGTCGGTCGAGCATTGCAAATCTTTTCACCTTGACTTTTATCCTCCTTTAATTTATTTGTGGCAAAGCTGCACGACTTCTTGTACGGAATTTGCAGCAAATCATCCCACACTAGACAGCATTAAACATAATTGTGAGTATTTTACCTTCAAAGTAAAAAATAGTCAAGATAAAATTTATCTTGACTATTTTGTTTGTGCCTGGTCGCGAAGCTTTACTGCCCTTTTTCACAGCGGAAAAAGGGCTTTATATTAAAATTTTTTTTGCTTTTTTATTTGCGCGCAGTTGCAAAATTTTATTGCCTGCGACATTTTTGCACATTCAACGCCCTCTTTCACGTCGTGGACTCTAATAATCTGAGCCCCATTTACAGCCATGACGGCATTTGAGGCGATTGTCGGAACTAGTCTTTCTTTGGGCAAAGCCCCCTTTTGACAGGCTAAAGATGTAACTCGTTTCCTCGACACTCCTACCAAAGTAAAACTTTCTCTTACTGAGAATTTGAGTGGATTTTTAATAATAGCTAAATTTTCTTCTTGACTTTTACCAAACCCTATACCGGGGTCGAAGCATAATCTTTCTTTTTCTACTAAATCTTGTGAATTTTTGGTTAATTCATCAAATTTTGACTGTAAAAATCCACGCGTCTCACTCAGCGGACCGTCGTGCATAACGATTAAAGACGCCGAAGAACGAGCGAGAATTTTGACCATTTCTCTGTTTTTAAACCCTGTAACGTCGTTTATGATGTCCGCTCCAGAATCTATAGAGCGAAGGGCAACATATGGATGAAATGTGTCCACAGAAATAGGTATACGAAGCTTTTGTCTTATTAAATCAAGAGGGACTTTGAGTCTTTTCCACTCAGTTTTTTCATCGACCATTTTAAATCCTGGCCTTGTAGATTGCGCGCCTATATCAAGTATACTGGCGCCTTGGCTTTGAATTTTAATGGCCTCGTCTAGCGCTTTGCCCGCGTCTAAAAATTCCCCTGCGTCAGAAAAAGAATCCGGCGTAACATTAAGCACGCCCATGACGTATATTTTATTCTCATCAAGAACTAAATTTCTTGTCTTTATTAAATACAAAAATCAGTCACTTCCCGTTCTAAATTAAGTAAAATTTTTAGCTCTTTTTTGCGATTCTTGACACAAATCTTGGTTTTATTTCTTTACAGAAAGATCTAATTTTGACCATTAAAGCCTTTGTGCATCGGCGCCTATCTGACACATAAATTATCGCAAATTCAATTTGGTTTAGCAAATTCTTTGCCAGTTCTAAATTAAGTAAAATTTTTAGCTCTTTTTTGCGATTCTTGACACAAATCTTGGTTTTATTTCTTTATAGAAAGATCTAATTTTGACCATTAAAGCCTTTGTGCATCGGCGCCTATCTGACACATAAATTATTGCAAATTCAATTTGGTTTAGCAAATTCTCTGGCGGCGATTAGTCATCAAATCGTCTTGAAATTTCATATTAATGAGAACACATCTATAGACAATTTAACTTTAAGGGGGAATATGTAAATGGATATTTCGGATCTTATCCCACAGAACGCTTACATAGTGTGCGTAATATTATTCATAATAGGCATGATTTTAAAGCAAACTCCGTCGATTAAAAACTGGATGATTCCCTATTTATTGAGCATTATCGGCATTGTAATTTGCAATCTGGTCTTAGAACCCGGGATATATGCAACCATGCAGGGAATTTTAACTACCGGTTTTACTGTGTATGCACATCAAATCGGCAAACAAGGAACCGAAATATTTTCAGCGGAACACAAAAACTCTCCGAACGAAACCAAAAATCCCAACACAACTTTTGCTAAAAAAATAGCAAAATAGTGATGAGATCAAAAAATTTACACATATAAAATTTGACTTATTTGGCGGCTAAACTCATTAATGTTATACATAACTCTAAAATCTCCCCAAAATACTCTTTTTTTAGGATAAGAAAGAAAATTTAACTATATACAAGAGGTGCGCTTCCCATCATCTCAGTATCTCCAAAGCATTTCACCAAACAAGATTTTTCGGTAAAGCGAAATGAAAAAGATTGCAAATTAAGACGATCCCCGGGGGCGTTTTTTCTATGATAATCTTATCAATAAATATCAGCTCGGGGCAAAAAAAATTGGGGCAACCAGCAAAACATCCGGCGCCCTATAAATTCAATTGTCTCGGGCAGATTTATCAGTTCGAGGTTTTCACAGCCATCAAAACAATCTTCACCTAAAGCTTCAACCGGCGACAAAAACACAACTACTAGATCTAAAAACCCTGCAGCTCCAGGAGACTACTACAACAAAAAAAGCATTTATCTCCAATGCGACTCATAGAATTTGGTATTTCTACAACTTTAAATTCAGTGCAAAGATAAAAACATTCTTTCTCTATAACCTCAACGAAATCAGGTATATGAGATGGTATCTGCACAAAATCTTGTAAAAAATCTTTTGGTAAAATATGGAGCTTAGATTCTAAACGCCAAGCAATCAATATATTTTTTGCAGTTAAATAACGACACTACGCATAAAACTTGTTTAATAGTCCATGGAACGCACATGGGTTGGCTGACACTATTTTGCCCACACGATCCGTCATTGGGCAAAGGAACAGTCTCGGGAATCAATATCTCTTCAACATAACTTTCATCAGTTTCAACTTCTACGTATACGAGCGAAAGCTGAGTACCGTCCATTTGGTGTGTTTAATCAATTTGCGAAATTCACTTCAAAATAAACGCAACGGTACCCTCTGGTATTTCCATTTTGTGCGCAATTCTATCATCGCCCGCGCTGGCACTAACGCTGCAGCAAAAAAATCCTAAAATCGCCACAAAAAATATCATTGTGTTTAGCTGACCAAATCGGCCAAGCACTGCAAATTTTTTCATTTTAACTTCATCCCACTTTAATCACGGTAAGCTCTCACTGCCTTTTGCGCCATATTTGTAAGGAATTGGGGGGCCCGCTTAACTTCATCCCCCTTTAATCACGGCAAGCTCTTACTTCCCTTTGCGCCATATTTGTAAGGAATTGCCCCCCGCTGGCTAATATTGAGTATGAATGGAGATATTCTATCTCTGCTGGTCGGCCTCTGCTGGTCGGCTCGACAAGTATTTAAAATATAGAAATCCTTGAAATTAACACTGGGGTAACATCTCTGTACCTTCAAAGCATCCCGACGGACGAAGTGCACTGAAGGAAACCGAAAGAGATTGCACGCTACTACAATTTCTGAAAGCGTCTTTTCCTATGAACATATCGCCGGACGAAGTAAACACTAACCAAGGACAATCAAGGTTATAGCAATCTTTAAAACATTCATTCCCTATCCATTTAATTTTCTCAGGCAAGTTTATAGTTTCAAGTTTCGAACAACCATTAAAGCAATCATCACCTAAACTTTTAAATTTCGACGATAAAAATAAAACTCTCCTAATATTAGAGCAATGAAAAAAGGACCTGTTTGGAAGTTTGCTAATAAAAAAGGGAATAACTACAGTGTCCAAGCACGCAACCACAACAAAATTATAAGGAAAGTGAACTTTAATTATCCAAGAGGTTGGGAAAATATTTTTGGCGGCGCGCTTAATTTTACCTTTTATTATTGGCATTGCTAGACCGCAAGGCGGTGAACTTGCAAACCTTTTGCATCCGCCGAAAGCTTCCTCACCAATTGATACTTCACCATAAGACGGTAAACTTGCAAGTCCGGTGCATCCGCCGAAAGCTTCCTCACCAATTGATGCTTCACCATTAACATAGATCTCTTCCAAAGACTCACAACCCTCAAAACATCGTGCTCCTATGTTCTTTGTAAATTTTAATACATTAGTAAATTCCCCAATCTTCACTTCTCTCAAAGAAGTACAACCTGAAAAAAGATCATTGCTTAGAAAAATAGTTAAAGCAACTGGAAGACGTACATTTGTTAATAAACAACAACCACTAAGACATCCATTTCCAATAGATTTAACAGAATCGGGCACTATCAGTTTGGTAAGCCGTGCGCAATTTACAAAGCAATCATCACCAATCTGCTCTACAGAATCTGGAATTTTCATTTGCCGGAGACTCTCGCAATCAATAAAACATTCCTTTCCTATTGAAGAAACAGAATTCGGTATATTTATCTCTTGAAGATTTTGGCAATATGAAAAACAACCTCTGCTAAGCTTTTCTAGCTGATTTGACAATTTTACTATTTGAAGAAAACGACAATTGTAAAAACAAAACTTTCCTATGGATTTAATGCTTTCTGGCAGATTTATATCGGTAAGAGATGAGCAATTTTTAAAACAATGGTCACCAATTTTTTGCACAGAATCTGGTATATTTATAAATTTAAGCCTAGTACAATCAGCAAAACATTCCTCTTTTATTGAAGAAACAGAATTCGGTATATTTATCTCTTGAAGATTTTGGCAATATGAAAAACAACCCCCGCTAAGATTTTCTAGCTGATTTGACAATTTTGCTGTTTGAAGAGAAT
>JAIRSI010000022.1 GCA_031255515.1 Oscillospiraceae bacterium
AAAGATGCACAAATTAATGACGTGAGCAAGATAAGAATTCCCATCTCCAGTTCTAGCGAATTTTCAAAAGATCTTACCCCATCTAATTTTATTAAAAGAAGAAAAAAGCAAGGTAGAAACGAACAATGCCAATGCGGCAGCGGCAAAAAATACAAGAAGTGCTGCGGCTTGACTAATGACAAAAGTTAAGAATCAGCAGTACTAGCGCAGTGGCGATAAGAAATACGAGGAATGTTGCGACCTAACTGATGACAAAAATTAAGTAGAAATAAAAACCAACAGTATTAGTGAAGTGGCGATTTTAAAAAATATAAAAAATGTTATGGTTTAACTGATGATAAAAATTAAGTAAAAAAGACATAAAACCATAATGCCAATGCAGCGACAGCAAAAACTACAAAAGTGATTGTGATTTGACTGATGACAAAAATTAAATAAAAAAAAGACAAAAATCAACAATATCGGTACAGTCACTCAGTGACAAAAATACGAGAAGAAAATATTAAAGCTTCTGTTAGATACCAAGATGAGAGTTGGCAGGATTTCGCTTCTTCTAAAAACGTGGACAAGAGCCGTGCCTATCGTTTACTAGACTTATTTGACGTGTTTAGATTTTATTTGACATAAGACAAACAATAGTGAGCTTATTCGCCGCGTTTATTAATGAAGAAACCTCACCCGCTAATCTGACCCAGAAGGTCAGATTTGTTTGCCAGTGTGCCTGGCATGGACGATAACTTGGTGGTAAAATCCACTACAGGCTTACTTAGTAGTAGGAACTGTTAGCAGAAGGCAAGGGTGTCCATCGTGAGGTGGAATCTGAAAGAAGCCAGAAGCAAGCTCTCGGTCTGACGAATAGAAATCGCATAAGGCAGGAGCGGGACGAACGAGTCTGCCAAACAAGACGAAGTCCAATACTGCTCGAATCCCACAGTGCAAATGCGGCAGATATATGAGGGGAAGGTTATCGTTCTTACCCGGGGGAGATCTCATAGGCAGATGGAAACAGAGTATGAAATTTGTAGCAACAACGAACTATGAGAAGTCAGCAGAGGTCATAGTACCAGCTGTGAATGTACAGACTGGGAAGGACAGAACTTTATGAGGTGGCAGTAAATGGTAGGCGGAGAATTTGATGAACATGATATTGCACCGAGATAACCTAAATAAGGCGTTCGAACGTGTAAAATCAAATAAAGGTGCAGGAGGAATTGATGGGATGAGCGTAGATGAACTTCTACCATATCTCAAAGAAAATTAAAAGCAGCTAGTCCAGCAGATAAAAGATGGGAAATATAAACCCAATCCAGTCCGCAGGGTAGAAATACTCAAGGAAGAAAAAGACAAGAAACGGAAACTGGGAGTGCCTACAGTAGTTGGCCGAGTGTTTCAGCAGTCAATTATGCAGGTGCTAAGTCCAATATATGAGGAACAGTTTTTTAAAAAGCAGCTTTGAATTTCGACCAAAGAGAAACCAGCACCAATATATGAGGAACAGTTTTTAAAAAACAGCTTTGGATTTCGACCAAAGAAAAACCGGGCACCCAAGCACTACGGTTAGCCTCCTACCCGATTGTTGGTAAAATAAATTTTTTTGCTGCAAATTGAATACATAACGATCTTTTAATGTAGGCAGTGATGCAAGTGTGCATGTTTTTTATGTTGACGAAAAAATTCCATTAACTTTTTTGTCGCCGCGTACCTTATTGTTGGTGTTTCTGAGTCCCTATGAGAAGTAATGTCTGTGAAAATGCCGATCCGCTGGTTGGTGTATTTTGTTTATTTTAAAAAGTGAGGCCCAGCCGCGTTTTTCTGCGTTCATTGGGCAAGATGCTAGTTACGTTGCTTCGAGCTATTCGCCTGTCAAAGTGCATGCTCGGAGAGTGGGAAAAGTTTCAAATTCAGAACAACGCAAGTTGGTTCCAATGAAAGAATATGAACTTTTAAAAGAACAGAATAAGTCGTTACAGCAGCAAAATAGTTTGTTGTAACAGGAGCGCGATGGAGCAACAAGAGAAAGAAAAAGATAAAGAGTTGAGAAAAAGAACAAAAAATTGAAAAGTAAAAACGGGAAACTATCAAGGTTGCAGTCTGAAAATGATGAGCCAAGGAGAAGATCACGCGAATTGGAAGAAGCTTTACTTCAAAAAATCGGAGAATTAATAGAATTGCGAAACGCTGTTATTAGGAGGACCAGAGCCAGATGACCAAAATTTTTAATTGTAAGCGCGGTTTTAAAATTGCAATGTAGTGATTTTTATGCCAGGTCTAATCGTTTAGCTACGATATGATCTGGCTTTTATTGTCAATTATTAAAAAAATGCTTGATTTTATTTGGAGATGGTTGTATATTGATAATGTTCGCCATAGATTCCCTGCGCGGGCCGACTGAATGATGCGCGTGATCAGCCGGTGTGCGTAATTAGTATCTAAAAGGAAGTTGCTCTAATATGTCCAGACCCGATATAAGTTACAAAGAATTAGAGAGACGTCTTGGTTATAAATTTAAAAATCGAGACCACATAATGTCGGCTGTTACCCATTCTTCCTACGCTAACGAGCCAAAAAGCAAAGGGGAGAGTAACGAACGTTTGGAGTTTTTGGGCGACTCTGTTCTGGGGCTTATCGTTTCTGATTATATTTTTTCGAGTTTTCCTTCTTGGCCAGAGGGTGAACTTACTAAGTTGAGATCCTCGTTAGTTTGTGAGAGGGCGCTGTGCGAGTTTTCAAGATCCATAAAACTCGGAGAATTTTTGATAATGAGTCGTGGAGAAAGAACTTCTGGCGGCTGTGAGTTGCCCTCTATTTTAGCCGATGCTTTTGAAGCGGTGGTGGCTGCTATTTATCTTGACGGAGGCATGGGCAATGCCAAAGATTTTGTTCTTAGGTTTATTTTGCCCAAATTGAAAGACCCTTTAGTTTGCACCTACAACGATTATAAAACTTCGCTTCAAGAGATGGTTCAACGCAGACCTTATGAAAAATTAAATTACGAAATGATAAGGCAGGACGGCCCAGATCACGCAAAGAGATTTTGGGCCCAGGTTAAGCTCAATGAAGAAGTTATAGGAAAAGGAAAAGGTAAAAGCAAAAAAGAAGCACAACAATATGCCGCCAAAGAGGCCATTGATAATGTGAAAAAAAGAG
The DNA here is from genome assembly GCA_031255515.1 of Oscillospiraceae bacterium. GTDB lineage: Bacteria > Bacillota > Clostridia > Oscillospirales > Acutalibacteraceae > JAITRE01. Next base: position 3,148 of record JAIRSI010000022.1, read on the forward strand.
GATTAAGCTAAATTTAAACGTTTAAAGTGATGTTTAGGGCAAAGTTGCACGAATTTGCCCAATGGGAGATTTATTGTGAACGAAAGTGAAATCAAATAAAAATTGTGAATGATGCTTTTTTATTCAATTTAGTGCTCGAGGAAAGCGTCAAAGAATTTGAGAAGATTATCCGGGGTGAGTGAAGATGAAATCAGAGTCTTTTATCTAGTTTAGCATCCGAAAAAGCATAAAGAATTTGAAATATTTATATGCTAGCGAATGGAGACGGAGTCAGAACCCTTGGTTTGATTTTAGTGGCCGAGAAAGCGCTAGAGAATTTGAGAATTTTATTACGAGTGAGTGAAAATGAAACTGGATGAAAAAATTATAACCAATGTTCCCTTTTCTTCTTTGCCTTTTAATTTAGAAGCAGAGCAGTCTGTTATTGGGGCCATTCTTATAGATTCTGATTGTCTTGATTTGGTGACCCAAATATTACCCAGTGAGAAGTATTTTCATCTTTCAAATCACAGGTCGATTTACGGCTCGATACTAGAAATGTATGCTTTGGGCCAATCTGTAGACTTTGTTACCGTTTTAGAAAAATTAAAATCAGATGACATTTTTGATGAGGCGGAAGGGAAGTCCTATCTTCTTGGTCTTTCAAATATCGTACCCGCTGTCTCCAGCGTGCAAGCTTACGCCAAAATTGTTAAAGAAAAGTACGACGTGCGCATGTTAATAGAGGCAGCCCACAGCATAATTAGCGACGCCACAGAGGGTAGTATCCAGGCGAATATTCTATTAGATGTGGCGGAACAGAGAATATTCGACATAAGAAAGGGCCAGGCTGTCAAGGGCTTGCAAAAAATTAGTAAAGTAATAACCGAGATGTTAAATCATCTGGATGCGCTTACTTCTAAGGATAGAGAACTTTACAAGCCTCTTTCCACAGGAATCGCGGATCTTGACTTGGCCATAACCGGGCTCAACAAATCAGATCTTATTCTTTTGGCCGCCAGGCCCGGCATGGGCAAGACTAGTTTCGCTTTAAATATAACAAGAAATGTTGCGATTAAACTTGGTAAAAAAATCGCCTTTTTTTCCCTTGAAATGACTAAAGAACAACTTGCTTCGAGAATGCTTGCGAGCGAAGCGCAGATAAGAGGCGACAAGCTTCGCATTGGAAAATTAAATAGCAAAGAGTGGAATAGTTTGATAGAAGCGGGAGATTTGCTTGCTAAATCTCAGATATATCTCGACGATTCTCCCGGACTGACTGTTCCTGAGATCAGATCCAAACTTAGAAGGCTGAGAGATATTGACCTCGTTGTGATTGATTATCTGCAGCTTATGTCGGGAGTAAAGCGCACGGATAATCGTGTTCAAGAAATCTCAGAAATAACGAGAAATCTTAAAATAATGGCAAAAGAGCTCGATATACCTGTTTTAACTTTGTCTCAACTTTCTCGCGCGAGTGAGCAGCGCAGTGATCGCAGGCCTATACTTTCTGACCTTCGAGATTCTGGTTCCATAGAACAAGATGCCGATATCGTTATGTTTTTATATCGTCAAGATTATTATAAAGACAATGTACAGGATGAAGATTACGATAAAAATAGTTCCGAGTGTATTGTTGCCAAAAATCGACACGGAGAAGCAAGAAGCGTTGGTCTCCACTGGAAAGGCGAATTTATGACATTTACTGGCGTTAGCGGTGCTGTTTATGAATAGTCAAAAGTGGTAAAATATGTTATATGGTCCTAAAAAATATTACTGCCTGTGTAAGAAGATTAAAGCAGAAAGCGACCATACTGCATTTGCGAATCGTAATCGTAACCATTTTTAAAGAGAGATTGATACAAAAAGTGACAGATTATGTCGCAGTTATAAGTCATAATTGCCATTGCTTCTCAAAAATTATTGCTGCCTGTGCAAGAAGATTAAAGCAGAAAGTGACAAATCATACTGCATTTGCGAATCGTAATCCTAACCATTTTTAAAGAGAGATTGATACAAAAAGTGACAGATCATGTCGCAGTTATAAGTCATAATTGCCATTGCTTCTCAAGAGAATTAATGGAAATTAGTGGCAGATTGTAGTACAGCTGTGTGGAGGAAAATTAATGCAAAGAGCGAAAATTCTTAAATTGTTGGAGGAACAAAAATTAATTTCGCAGTCGCAAACTGTGATCGTTGCTGTTTCCGGTGGGGCGGACTCCATGGTTTTGCTAGATTTTATGAATTCTATCAAGGAGAAAAAAAATATAAACTTAATGGCAGCGCATGTTAATCACTGTCTAAGGGGACGAGAGTCGGACGACGAAGAAATGCTAGTGCGCAGTTGGTGTGATTCTCACAATATCAGCCTGCATACAATTAGAGCAAACACCAAAAAAGCTTACGAAAGTACTGGCCGATCTTCCCTTGAAGATTGTGCTAGACGCATCAGGTACAATTTTTTTGCCGATCTTTCACAAAAATTCAATGCAAAAATTGCCACGGCTCACACTCTTTCGGATAATGTAGAAACTTTTCTACTAAATCTTACCAGAGGCTCCGGAGTTTCTGGACTTGCCTCGATTCGGCAAATTAGAAACAACATAATCAGGCCGTTTTTGCGTTTTAATAAACAGCAGATTTTAGATTATTGTAAGATTTATAAAGTAAAATTTGCTACGGACAGTTCGAATTTTTCATATAAATACACAAGAAACAAAATTCGACTTGGCATCGTACCAAAATTTAAAGAGATTAATCCGTCTTTTGAAGCAGCGGTTTCCAAAGCAATTGCTTACGTAAAAGAAGATAACGATTTTTTATATAATTTGGCAGAATCATCTCTAAAAATGGCAGAAGTTGAAAGAGGATTTTCAAGGAATATTTTGTTGGAATTTGAAAATCCAGTTAGATCTAGAGCTATCGCGCTTATAGTTCACAAATTTTTTGCAGTAAAACCAAATGAATCTCAAATAAAACAAATTTCTCATATTTTATATAGAGGCAGCGGAATAGTTACTATTTCCAATAAAAAAAGACTCATAGTAAATCAAGGTATTTTGAGAAAAATTGACCAAGATAAGGATGTTATTCCCTGGCAACTTCCATTTAGTTTTCTTGATTTCTTGACACCGGATGGCAAAAAGATTAGAATGAGAATGTTAACCGGAGGACATGTTGAATTTGATACGAATCTTTCAAAATTTAGTTTACTAGATCTCGAAAAGGTGGGGGCTGGTGCGGTTTTTAGAAACAGAAGGCGGGGCGATTTGTTTTCTGCGTTTGGCAGGAATTGCACAAAAAGCTTAAAAAAATTTTTAAACGAAGAAAAAGTACTAATTGAAGATCGCCCTAGACTTGTGATTTTAGCCAGAGGGAGCGATGTTTTGTGGGTTGAAGGCTTTGGCATATCACAGCTTGTGTGTGTTGATTCGAGTTCTAAGATTCTCGCTAGAATTTCCGTCAGTAATCGGCTAGATTCAAAAAATAGTTTGTAAATGATTGTGGGAGAAATGCTTGGATGCTAGATGACATAGAGAAGATCTTGTTTGACGAGAAGACTCTGTCCAGGGCTATAAAAAATTTGGGCGCGCGAATAAGTAAGGACTATAAGAATAAAAATTTACTTATGGTCAGCATTTTAAAGGGCTCGATAGTTTTTATGTCCGATCTTATGAGAAGTATCACCGTGCACTGTGTTATAGACTTTATGTGTGCTTCTAGTTATGACGGCGGGCGCAAAACTAAGGGCGTGATTAAAATAATAAAAGATTTAGATGTCTCTGTGTCTAACCATGATTTGCTAATAGTAGAAGATATACTAGATAGTGGACTGACTCTAGATTCTATCATGAAATTACTTGGCAACAGAAAACCCAAAAGCGTTAAAATTTGCGCGTTAATTGATAAGCCTGATAAGCGGCAGGTTGACATTAAACCTGATTACAAATGTCTTGAAATACCGGATGAATTTATAGTGGGGTACGGTTTTGATTATCAAGAAAGATACAGGAATCTTCCGTTTATAGGCGTTCTAAAACAAAGTGTGTACGATCGATCTTGAGGAGTTCACATATAAAAGTTTTCCGCTTTGAGTGTTTTGAAACAAAATGCATGCGATGAATCTGAACAATAATTTTCCTTTTGCAGTCATTCTAAAGAACGGGGCAGTATTTTGTTTATGAATGTTTTAAGGCAAGATGCACGGGAGTGGTAATTTTTTATTTAAATGTTTTAAATCAAGATGTACAGGATGGATTTTATTAAGGGGTGGTCTTTCATTTTAAATGCCTTAAAGCGGGGCGCGGGGCAAATCTCAAGCGGTAATTTTTTACTTGTAAATGCTTTAAAGCAAGACACATGCGGGATGTGAATTTTAAGCAATTAAATGTTTTAAAGAGGGTGTATACGATGAGTCCTGGGTAATAGTTTTTCATTCATAGATACTTCAAAGTAAAGTACGCGCAGGATAAATTTCAAACGATAATTTTCTACTTGTAAATGCTTTAAAGTAAGACGCATACGGGATGGATTCTAAGCAATTGAATGCTTCAAAGCAGGGTAAATTTCAAACGATAATTTTCTACTTGTAAATGCTTTAAAGTAAGACGCATACGGGATGAATTCTAAGCAATTAAATGTTTTAAAGAGGGTGTATACGATGAGTCCGGGGCAATAGTTTTTCATTTATA
>JAIRSI010000089.1 GCA_031255515.1 Oscillospiraceae bacterium
AAAGATATGGCGTTCCGAAAGCAGAATTATTTTGCATTTTCGCTATCTCAAGTATCTCGGCAACACTGAAACCATAAGATCTTGACACGTCTAAACCGTCAGAGACATGGCATTTCATGGGCAGAACCATCCTGCATTTTAGCTCTGCCAAATACATCTTAGAGACGCTGGGCTCATTGACTTATACTCGCGCTGTACATTTCAAATATAAAAGGAAAGTTTACTGAATTGCTTTACAAATGGCACAGAAGGTACAACATTCTAAAATCAGAATCACTCTACATTTTGGCTATGATCAAATACATCTTAAGCAGCGACATCTAAATCACATCATGAGCAAAACTATTCTACGTTTTAGCTATAGTCTCAAGTACACTTCAACAACACTGAAATTATTTATTTGTACTCTCTGCGTATTTTTAAAGAGGAAAGCTCACTGAACTATCGCACGAGTAGCACAGAAAATATGGTATTCCGAAATCAGAATTATTTTGCGCTTCGACTATGTCAGTTATCTTAGTGACATAGGAATCGTCAAGCTTCAGCCAATTCCCTTCAAGATTAACATCTGTAACATAGTGCCCTTGTAAAGCATCGCCGATATGAACAATCTCAGAAATTAGATTGTATTTAACGCCCCTTATAATAATAACTTTCGGAATATCAACGATATGGCTTAGTTTGCGAATCGAGCCGCTCTTCATATTAAAACTAAATCTGTTCAACTGAATAAATATCACGGGCGCGAACCCAGTGATTTTGGTTTGATAAACTAAACCTTGCCAGTCTCCACCGTCAACCTTGGCTTTTTTGGGGCTGAGAAATCTATTAATGACCGCACCTAAACCCTCTCTTGTTCCTCCAGAATTTAAGGGTAAACCCAGGAAAAAAGTCGTCGTTTTTTCTATCGTTTCATTGTGGGCGCCGTCGCCATAATTAAAAAATTTCGTCTTCATATCGCACGACAAAGTTACACTTTTTAAAGCTTGTTCAATCGCTTGAGCGACATCTTGATTCTCTGCAAAAACCCCTACTGCTTCTTTCTCTAATTCCGTCATCAATCGAACATAAAACTCAACCACATCCTGCTGGCCTACCAGCCCTAGAGACTGAGCAATTGTAGCAGCAGTGAGACCACATTGCCTCTGCTGCAGACCGAAGAAAAGTTTATAAAGTTTGTAGAGCAAGGTTTCGTGATATTGTTCGTGGTTCTCTAAATAACTGCCCGCTTTCAAAATCTCGCTACTGAAAGTCTGAGCTCTAAATAGGGATTGAACAAGGGCATTTGCGTAACAAAATAAGCCTGAATTCCCAAGGCCAACTGGCAAATTCTTATCTTGCTTTCTTATAAATCCAGAAGACTTAGAATTTGACCTTCTGTGACTGATCGTCAGCGGCTGATTTTGGCTTTTTTTAGAGTGTGATTCGCTGGATAAACGAGCGCTTGACTCGCCATGAGACTTGTTTGAAAATTCTAGGTCCGATGCCGAGGAAAATTTATTCTTCTCAGCCGAAGACTCGAAATTTAAATCCGCTCCGCACTCAATTGAGAAAAGCTCCTCAAGCTCATCGCGATTGAGTACATCATCTTTGCGAATAATTAAGACGTCATTAAAATAGTCAAACCGCGTCTGAGCGCACACAAAAAATCCAATGGGTGATATACCCTTTAGCCGTAAATGTTGCTCGGGTGAAAATTGGCGATCAACTTGCTCTATTGGAGTATCTTCATTAAGGAAATTATCATGTGGATTCACAGATTGAAAAAATCTCGCCCCTTCTCTCGGAACCACAATTGGGGGTTTGCCACATTCATTCACTACAGTGATAAATTTACCGGAGACTACAAGTCTATTGCCAATATTGAAAAAATATCCCAGCTCTGGACTCTCAGCAAAACTCCCGTTTAAAGTTCCGCCCGATTCTAAAGTATCTCCAAAGCAAACAGGAACACCGCTCTTATCAATCACATTTATTGGCACAGGAAAATTCCATTGATTTGAAAAAGTGACCTTTGCGTCGCCCTGGGGAGAGTAGGTACTATCTAAAATTACATCTCTAACATCTACAAAAAAACAGTCGTCGCCTTTTGTGGTAGATGATATTGCATAAAAATCACCGGTAAAACCTCTAATGAGCACAGGGCCGTCGGCCGTCGAAAAATGAAAATCCGTGTCTTGACTCATTGGAGTTTCTTTTGCAACAAAATTATCTATTTCTGGATTTTCTAAACGATAAACTTTCGCGTTTGGCCTCAAACGAGCCTCTACGGCAGAACCGTTAAAAGACCTGCTTGCAAATCTACCGGGAACAATAAACTGCCTGTTAGAAGGTAGTCCTTGATTACTACCTAAAACATAAAATCCACCATAACCTTCAATGTACTGATAGTAATTTACCGAGTAATCAAGCAAAGGTGTCATCACGAATTCTGACTTAACAACCTTTTTATCTATTACCTCGTAGATCGGGGGGGCAAAGCCCCAGATATTCTGTATAATCACACTGCCATCTGCATTTCTTATCTTTTCATACCTAACCGCATGGGCCTTGTAGACATCTTGAGCCCCAAGGTCGCCGCAAGGCAACGCAATCCAGACTAAAAAACTTGCAAAAATCAGGATCACTAACTTAGTAAAATTGCAGCCAAATTTTGTCTTTTCTTTCGTAAGATTCTCAATAAAAATACTGTCGAGTTTGTTTTTGTTCTTCATAAAATTTTTAATCCCCCCTCAGCGTAGTTAATAAAACACCAGTAGAATGTCTGAAAATCACCTTCTTCAAACTCTTGAAAATAAAATGACCTCAAAATCTCAACCTCTTCAAAGCCAATATACTAATTATTGGGCATTCCTCTTAAAATTGCAAGAACTTTTTGAAAAAATCTTATAAATATTTCATTGCAGCTAAGTTGTGCAGTAATTTTCAAAAAAATTTAGGCTTTTTGTTAAATTTATCCTTTGGTAAAAAGCCTTGGTAGGCTTGACGAAACCTTCAGGTTAATCGAAAGATTTTGCAAGTTTTCACAATTTCTAAAAGCCAACTCACAAATAAATGCAATGAAAGTCAGCGTCAATTCTACTGATTCACTGCATCCATTAAAGTAATTTTTCGGAATTGTTTCTAATTTATCTAAGCCTTTTATATAATCTAGACTTCTGCACGCCATGAAACAATCCCTGCCTATAAACAAAACAGAAGTAGACATATATACATGTCGCAAATTTAGAAGACAACTAAAAGATCCACTGGGAATTCCTTTTAAATTAAGCGGAAGCGTCACTTGCGCAAGATTTATACAGCCAAAAAACACTCATCTCATAACCCAAGACACAAATTTGAAATAGCAACTTCCGCAAGACCTGTGAAATTGACAAAGCTTTTTGGGTTCACCCCTTCAACAAAGGGGGACATCGCAACACTGCGCAGGCTAGAACAATTCTTCAGAGCAGGAAGTCGAAATCTCTTTAAGAAGGCCGGACAACTCTACTCATTCAAGCGCACCGCAGTCTTTAAAACACATCTCATCCGTGTACAAAGATGGATTTAAAAACTCGGCTTTCGATAAAAAACTACAGTGTTTAAAATAGATTTTTCTTATCAGTCTAACAGAACTCGGTATAGTTGTCGTGATGATGTTAGAGCAAAACGCAAAATCCCAGTGTGAAAGTTGTGTAATCAGAGAGGGAAACTCTATCTGCACAAGTTTTTTGCAATACATAAAGCATCTTTCACAAAATCATATACTTGAGATTTAAAAATTTAACATTAGAAAGAGAAAGGCAGTTTAAAAAAAGAATTAGGGGATAACCATTGAACAGACTCCGGTATAACCACGCTTTCAAGCTCTGAGCAATTTTCAAAACAACTTTTTAGAATTAATTTTAATTAAGTTTCAAACCATGCTCAAAAGCCCCAGAACCAAGAAGCAAAGATGGATTTAAAAACTCAACTTTCGATAAAGAACTACAGTTCTCAAAAACCCCAAAACCGAGAAGTGAAGATGAATTTAAAAAATCGACTTCTAAAAGAGAAATGTAATTATCAAAAGATTATCTGCCTACTTTTTGAACGAAATACGGCACCTTTAGCCTGCTCAAATTCAAATAGTCTTTAAAACAACAATTAGGAATTTCCTTTAAGCGGGGAAGATTCACCTCAACAAGACCTGAACGCTTTGAAAAACATCTTTCACGCGCACTCAGAGATTCGCCAAAAAATTTAATATTCGAAAGAGAGGTACAGCTTTCGAAAAATTCAGCTCCCAAAACTTTAACAGAAGATGGTAATCGATATTATTAAGGGAATGACATCTCAAAAAGCACTAATCTGGAATACATTCTATCAAAGGAAGTTACGCTTTGCGAAAGTTTACGCACTCAGCAAAACACCTCATTTCAGTAGTCGATGAGGGAAAAAACAATTTCAGATAAACGACCACAACCCCTAAAACAATTTGTACCCACTTTTCTAACGTTATAAAGCTTCTCGCAAAAAGCAAAACAACTCTTTTCCATAATCTTAACGAAATCAGTGATAAGCACCTGATTTAAGCTGAGTGCACCCATAAAAAGCCTCTTTTCCGATACTATTAACGGAATCTGGTATATCTACAGAACGTAAATTTTCGCACCCCGAAAAACAACAATCCTGAATAGTCGTGATGCCGTGAAAAATTTTTATTTCGGGAAGATTTTTGCAACCTCTAAAGCAGGATTTACCCAGCTTTGTAGCAGAATCCGGCAGTTCTTTCTATCTCAGAGAGTTACTGACACCCTGCAAAACAGTCATTTTTTATTTCAGCAATAGAATCCGGAAGCTTTTACCCTAACGAGTTTTTCAATGCCTTGAAAACACCCTTTTTCTAAATTTTCAATACGTACTTTTATCTTTACAGAGTGAAGCGTAAATAGCACAGTTAGACATCCGATCAAAGAATCCCAACGACGCGGCTAAAATTCTTAAACGCATCGTCTGAAATCTTCTTAATTGAACAATATTCAGCAATCAGACCAACTTGCTCAAAAGACGCAAGATAATGAAAAATACGCTCAGGAACGACAATTTCGTCCACACTATCTATAAACCTGCCCTTATCGTCTTCATGAATCACCTCTTCAAGAGTAGCACCCATCGGCCAGGAAGTATTTTTTTAATCTTCTTGGTCAACATCCAAAATAAACCCAACGCCCGACCCCTTAACCTTAAGAGCACTGGCAATGCAAAAAAGTAAAATGGCAAAGCAAGACTCCAGCTGCAACTGGTAACAATAATTTTACCAAATTAAAAGTTTTCAAATTAATAATCCTCTATTCTTCTTAATTGAAATCAAATCATAAATAACATTGAATCCCATTAACACTTATTTAAGATTTCTGTAGAAAAAATTGTAAGCATTTTTAAAAAATATTGCCTCAACCAAACTTTCTTGATAATATCTTAAAAAAACTTCATAAAGATCATAAATAGACTCGATTCCGACCAAGCCCTCAGGCATATCCGCGCCGTCAAAATCGCTGCCTATGCTGATAACTTCTTCTCCCCCCAGCTCTAGAAAGTGTTCAGCATGATGTAGGATATCGTAGATCTGCGCCTTTTTATCTTTCCTTAAAAAATCTTTGCAAAAAGTAAGCCCCACAACTCCTTCTCTTGACTTTAAGGTGATAAATTGCTCATCAGTAAGATTGCGCGGATGATTGCAAATCTTTCTGGAATTCGAGTGACTAGCCATAACCTTTCCGCTGCCAGAGTAACGACTGAACACATCATAGAACAAATGATCGCTTGCGTGTGAAATATCCACGATCAAGCCCAGCTCTAACATCCTAATCAAAACATATTTTCCAAAAACAGTCAATCCCCCCGACTTGGTAAGAGCACCCGCGCCCACCTTATTGGAACCATTCCAAGTTAGCGTCGCAAGACGTACCCCTTTTTCATAAAGTTTATCTAGAACTAAAAGATCATCTTCAAGGCACGATAAATTTTCGACGCACAAAATTGCTCCAATCTTTTTCTTGAAAAAAGCTGATTTTAAATCCGATTTTTCTTTGCAAAAAATGATATCTGGATTATTTTCGACTTGTTCACTCCAAAAATCTATAGCTTTAAAGACAAAATTCTCCAATTCAAAACTAGATTCTTTATCATTGAGCCAAATTGCAAAACATTGTACCCATCTGTTAAAATTCCTGCCTCTTTCCAGGGAAATATGCAAATTATTCTTATTCAATTTCTTATTTTTTAAGATGCATTCATAGATGGTATCGCAGTGTAAATCAAAAAAATTCATCAAATTTCTCCCGATAAAAAGCGTTCTTTACATGTCGTATTTTAATTTTACATTTATCATATTTTGAAAATAAAATTTCTATGACATCAAATCTGGGCTGTAAATGAGATATATTCTTGCTAAGATAGATAATGGCGGTTTTGATAATTCTTCTGCATTTAAATTTATCAACATAATCAATTGGCGAAGCAAAATCATCGCAACTTCTGGCTTTAACTTCTGTAAAACATAAGTATTTTTCACACTTTGCAATAATGTCAATTTCGCCATATCTCGAATGAAAATTTCTCTCACATATTAGATAACCGCTTTTTAGCAAAAATTCTTCCGCTATTTTTTCACCAAGTTTGCCTTTTTTATGAGAATATCCTTTATCTTTCACATATCACCTTACACAGTGCAAAGAATTTTATTGTTAAAATTTGCAAAATCTAGCTAGCAATAGACCATGACTATTTCCATTTAAATTAGACATCAAGTCCTTTGGATCTGTCCTTTTGTTAGCTACGAAAGTACCATTTCCCTTGTGTCTTTTGAATATGACACTTTTGTATTTTATCATAGTCTGTTCTAGATCGAAATAGCTATGTTTAAAAATCTTGCTGCAAATATCACACCCTCACATATAATTTAAGAACAAAACGACATTTTAAAAAGTCTTCGTGTAAACACCACGCTCATGCATTTTTGATCATTTTTAAAACGCAGCTCAAAAACAAAGTGGCATTTTGAAGGTCTTTCTGTGAATATCACACACTCCGTATTTTTTAATCATTTCTAAATGC
>JAIRSI010000090.1 GCA_031255515.1 Oscillospiraceae bacterium
GCTTATTAAGCGAGCAGACCAAACAAAATCCAAGTTTAAATTTTTATTACTTATTTTAGATACAATCAACCACGTGTACTGTGTGCCGGAAAACGAAAAGTTTAGCAATGCAAAATAAACTCGATCTAAAAAATATCATCAAAACAAAACACATAAAAGACAAGCGATACACAAAATCAATTCCCTATAGTTATTCCGATTTAAAATAAGCTACGGCAAAATACAAGAATGACACGTTCAAAAGACACAAGAGGAACGGTACTTTTGTGTCTATCGAAAGGACACATTCAAGAAAGTATCCAAAAGCTTGGCGTCTATTTTAAATCGGAATAGCTGTAGTTTATCCTACAAACATCAGGCAAGACAAAAAGGTAAAATGCATAAAAAGCGAATGGCACACGTAAAGTGTTTCTTTAATTTAGTATCTTGTAAGCATCCCCGAACTCCAGACTGGCAAATTTATCCAGAGGCTTGATTGTATACTTCTGGGGAGGAGGGTTTTTTTTGTCGCCGTCTCCGCGATCTTTAATTTTAGTATTATTGTTAGTTGTTTTTCCCTCTTTTTTGGGGTGGCACGCGCTTTTAATATCTGAGGAAGACAAAGCAGAATTCGGTGACGGCCTCTGGCCACTCGGTTTTTTTTGGCTAGCTACTTTATTACGAAGACTTATCACCCTTTTGCCACAATCAGGGCGTTCAGAACGCTCAGAAATATCCTCATCTGAAGAACCAATTGGAATTAGTTGTATTAACTCGATGTGGTTCTTGTAGGCATTTAGCAAGTTACGTCTAAATTGCGTCGCTTGTCCTCTAATGGTTTCTATGCTCTCTTTGCAACTTTCAAGGTCAGCTTTATTGTCAGCGAGCGTGAGATCGGCCTTTTGCTTAGCTTCTGCCAAAATCATATCAGCTTCGCATTTTGCTTTGTCGACCAAGCTTTCAGCACTCTGTTGAGCACTCACCAAAGCACGATTAATAAGAGCCTCATCTTTTTGATAATCAGAAATTTTTAACTTTAAAATCTCAATTTCCTTTAAAAGGGAACTATTTTCTTCTTTCAGATCTTCAAGAGCACCACTGGCCGTTTCAAAAAACTCATCGACATCCTCTGTTTTGTAGCCTCCAACGGCTACCTTTTTAAAATTTTTTACTAATTTCATCAACAAACAACCTCCAAAAAATTAAATAAAATCAAGAACGCAATCAACAAAATCCAGAGCAAATTCGTTGCAAAAACAAAGACAAAACTTCTTATAATGCCAAGATCAAGATCACTCTTTACTTAATCAATGCTACAAACTTAAAACTCACCATTTCACGACGAAAACTATCTCCTTTTGAGTCATTTAGTTCGTTGCTTGCGCGATTACAACCATCTCCGCCAAATCAACGCACTGTTACCGTTTCACGATGACAATTATCCCCCTAAAATTCAGAGCAAATTCGCTGCAAAAACAAAGACAAAACTTTTTATAATGCCAGATCAAAGATCACTCTTTACCTAACCTAATCAATGCTGCAAACTTAAAAACTCACCATTTCACGACGAAAACTATCTCCTTTTGAGTCATTTAGTTCGTTGCTTGCGCGATTACAACCATCTCCGCCAAATCAACGCACTATTAAAGAACGAATTCATCGTCTTTAAACCTTTTTTAAAAAATCGCCGCCGCAAGCCCCGCATTTTCTAAGGTTGATCTAAAAATTTTCTTTTTGCTTTGCCACAGCATAGAGAGTATTGGGAAAAAAGTTTCTTTATACCGGACGCAAGAGGCGAACTTTAAAGTGATTTTCCCTGAGGATTTGATTTTTAATCGCGGACCATCGTCACGAATACGAATCTCATTATTTTTAGCACGAAAAATCGTCGATCAATTCAAAAAGGCCCCCTTTTTCACACCAACACCGCAGATTAAAAACTGTTGACACAGGCCTGATTGTTTTTTAAAATCAGTTCAAAAATTTTTCTTTGTTTCATTCACTGCCAGATTGCCGGCCTTAAAAGTCATTACTATAAATCCTATAATTTTTAAGATTAGCCCGAAAAATCGTCAATCAACCCACGAAAACACTCCTTTTCATTTTGCTATTTAAGCTTCGCAAATCAAAAATCATCGCCACGATCCCATCATCTGTTAGAGGTTAGTTTAAAGCGCAAATGAAAGTTTATTGTCACGGGCACTGTTATCTTCAAAAATCGCCAGTTGGTTCAAAAGATTTCTCTATCATTTTGCTACTTAAAAACAAGCTTTATTTTTTTAGGAGTCACAACAAAATCAAAGATCAAGCCCTGTTTCTTAATTTTGTCGCCAAGAACCGCAGATTTTGAGCTTAGCGGTTGTTGAAGTTTTAATTGGAGCACAAGAGAATCGATAGTGCTGTGGGGTCTTGGTTGTTTGTTTTTTTAATAAGGAAAAAATTTTTTTATAAGCGGCAAATCAAAAGCAAACTCCATTGCTTTCAAGTTCGTCTAAAAGATCATCACCAGTTAAATCCACGTTATAAGGGGTTATTATAAAGGTGCCAGTTGCAATTTTTTTTATTTTGCCGTTGTTCGCGTATGCCACCCCGCTTAAAAAATCCAGAATTCTCCTAGAAATATCGCGTGCCGTGTTCTCGAGATTTAAAACAACGGTATGCATCTTTATTAGTTCATCTGCGGCCACTCGCGTCTCTTCTCCAAAACGCTCGGGTTTAAAAAGAACGACCTGAAGTTGAGCTGTTGTGTGTATATTCACTACTTTGCTTTCCTTCTGATTCTTATCCTCATCCTCACCGCCAGAGGTAACACGCCGCGCCCCGTTTGTACAAGCGCTCCCTTGAGTATCCTCGTCATCTTCGTATTCATCTTCTGGTGGCGTCCATATTTCCCTGATTTTTTCCATTATCTTTGGCATAAAACCCCCCCTTGCATTCGTGTTTGGCCACTAAATTAGCATTTTAAAGATGCTAAATACCTCAAAAGTGCACACAGCAAATTCTAAATGCCCAAATCAAGCCCCATACTCCAGATGCTACGATATTTACAAATAAAAGTCAAGCGTTTATTTACAATAATTTAATGCAGCAAATTGAAACCAATTTAACAAAAATTCTACAAAACTAAAAACTCGTACCAATAGACTAAAATCTACACAAGTAAAGTACAAATGTGAGAAATTTCAAACATAACGGCAGGTGAAACGGTTCTAATTTCATAATCCAGTCTACGGGAATAACTTACCATGAAAAAGTTCGCTTGGAGCGCCATCGATTGCAATTTTAGGGAATTTTCTTTCACAACATTAGTGGTAACCTCGCTAGGTTCCGTAGGTTTCAACTGCCTTTGCTTGGGTATTACATATTCCCTGGCGATTATGGTTCCAACAGTCGCCGCATATGTTGAAGGTCTGCCTATCCCTTTTCTTCCAAAATTTTTATCAAAGAAGCCTCCGTGAATCTCGGAGGAGGTTCGGTGAAATGTCGATCTGGCTTTATTTTCACTGCGCAGATTTTAGTTTATTGATACGGGTGTTGAAGGCTTGCCTATCCCTTCTTCCAAAATTTTTATCAAAGATTTTAGTTTATTGATACGGGTTATAAGTATTTATTTTTAATAATTTTTGGTACAGATTAATTCTAAAACAAAATTCTACTTTGAAATACAATTACAGCCCCCGGTAGTACAGCATTCTACTTTGAAATATAATCACAGCCCTCGGTAGTACAGTAAAGTACTTTTGTTTTGCCCTTCTTTTTAAAGAGAGTGCCCGAACATTTAGGGCACTTTTCTTTGGTTGGTTCATCCCACGACACAAAATCACATTCTGGATATTGGTCGCAGCCGTAAAATACTCTCCCTTTTTTTGATTTTTTAACAATCACTTCGCCATTACACTTCGGACATTTAACTCCTGTTTTATTGACAAGTTTTTTAATATTTTTACAATCTGGATATCCCGGACACGCTATAAATTTGCCAAATTTGCCCCTTCTGATGACCATTTTCTTGCCACACAACTCGCAGATAATATCGGTTTCGTCTTCTTTAAGGGGAATTTTAACATTTTTCATCTCTTCTTTTGTTTTGTTTAAATTACTTTCAAATTCCCCATAAAAATCCTCCAAAATTTTAACCCATTCTTGTTTTCCACTTTCAATGGTATCAAGGTCGTTTTCCATTTGGGCAGTAAACTTTACATTTACAATCTTGGGAAATTTTTCCTTCATAAGATTAGTGGTAACCTCGCCAAGTTCCGTAGGTTTCAACTGCTTTTGCTCTGACATTACATATTCCCTGGCGATTATAGTTCCAATAGTCGCCGCATATGTTGAAGGTCTGCCTATCCCCTCTTCTTCCAAAGCTTTTATCAAAGAAGCTTCCGTGAATCTCGGAGGAGGCTCAGTGAAATGCTGATTTGGTTTTATCTTTTTGAGACTTAAAGTTTGTCCTTCTTCAAGAGCGGGCAATTCTTTTGCCTTTTTACTTTTTTCGTCCGAAGATTCCTCATAAAGAATTGTAAAACCGTTGAAACTAACAAAAAAACCGGTTGTTTTAAAAATATAATCGCCCGCCAAAATCTGAACTTGGGTTGTTTGATGTATGCAATCTGCCATTTGACAAGCTATAAATCTTTTCCATATAAGGGTGTAAAGTTTAAATTGATCTGTCGTTAGATATTCCTTAACTTCATCGGGCGAAAGCTTGGGCATGGTGGGACGTATCGCCTCGTGGGCATCCTGCGCATTCGCACGCGACTTGAAAATTCTGGTTTTAGGCGACAAGTATTTCTCGCCCCATTCTGACTTTATATAACTTGTGGCCTCAGAAATAGACTCGCCAGAAAGTCTTAACGAATCCGTCCTCATATAAGTTATCAAACCGGTCAAACCGTCCTTGGTGTTGGCTCCCTCGTAGAGTTCTTGAGCAATCTTCATAGTCTTTCTGGGACTAAACGAAAATTTTCTGGAAGCTTCTTGCTGGAGCGTTGAGGTTATAAAAGGAGGCGAGGGCGAACGTTTTCTCGAGCCTTTTTTCAACTTGTAAACCACGTATTCTGAATCTTTCGTGGCGGCTAATATTTTTTCTGCTTGCTCCTGATTGGTAATCTTTATTTTACTGTTCTTGTCGCCGTAAAACGAAGCTTCAAACATTTTGGTACTGCTCTTTGAAAGTAAATCCGCGTCGATGGTCCAGTACTCCTCGGGAACAAATTTCCTTATGGCTTCCTCTCTGTCTACTATTATTCTGACTGCTACGGACTGAACTCTACCCGCGGAAAGACCTTTTCTTATTTTAGAAGATAAAAATGGGCTCAATTTATAGCCAACCAGCCTATCGAGAATTCTCCTAGCTTGCTGGGCATTCACTAAATTTTTATCAATACTCCTGGGGTTTTCCATACCATGTTTAATACCATTTTTAGTTATTTCGTTAAAAGTCACGCGATTTTTTTGCTCGTCATCGAGTCCTAAAATATAGGCCAGATGCCAAGAGATCGCCTCTCCTTCACGGTCCGGGTCGGTAGCCAAAAAAATACGCTTGCTCTTTTTTGCGTATTTTGCGAGTTCTTCTACTTGTTTTTCTTTGCCTTTCATGATTTCGTACTTTGGCTTAAAAGAATTCTCAACATCCACACTCAGACGCCTTTCGGGCAAATCTCTCACGTGGCCCATGGATGCGACAACTTTATAGTCTCTGCCAAGATATTTTGTGATAGTTTTCGCCTTGGCCGGGGATTCAACTATTATAAGATTAGACATGTTTTTTTGCACCACCTTAACTTTCGCCAACTAAATAAATTGTCCTCTTTCATTTGCAAAATCCTGATCCTGGGGGCTCAAGCAGACTCCCTCGTCATCGTTTTACCAGATAAAACCTCTTATCTACAAAACTCTGAATTAATAGGTTTTGCGCCATTAATAATTCTCGTCAATCGAGTAAATTTGCGCGCTAGACTTGCCCTTTTGTTTACAAAATTCTGGAATCAGCAGGCTATATCATCAATAATCTTCACCGGATAAGTAGATCCGTTTATCGAGATGTACTTTTTCGTCAAAACTCTTGGCCAGCAGACCCTACATATAAATATAACTTAAATACTTATTAATTTGCAAGGATTTCTTTTAAAAATTTCAAACATTCACCAGTTCTGGGTATCATTACCCGGAATCAAGACTTAGGGATTTCAAGTTGTGCCATGACGGGCTAGAACATGGCTCCAGTTTTGGGCGTCATTACTCGGAACCAAGACTTAGAGGGATTTCAAGTCGTGCCTGATGCCCAAACATGCCCTTTATGCAGACATGTTCGTCATTTCGCAGATGTTCTCAAGATCCATCAAGAGGCACCGCCTAAAAATTTTAAACACCTACCAGTTTTGAGTACTTTTTGCCGGGAAAAATTTTAACAAGATTGCGAATTTCAAGCTGCGTCATGGCACTTAGCACCCTTTGCACGGGCATGTCGGTCAGCTCGCAGATATCCTCAAGATCCATGGCGCCATTACTGTTCTCATGCGACAACACATCAAGCACAGCGGATCCGTCACTTGAAAGCTCATTCGAGCCATTTACAATCTGTTGTTGTGATTTAAAAGCGATGCGACAAATAGGCTGCTTTTTTGGCTTTAAATCATACTCTTCGATAATATCTCTGGCGCAAACAACAGGCCGAGCGCCAGATCTAATCAGAGAGTTAGTGCCCTTCGAAGCCCAGCTTTCGATATTTCCCGGAACAGAAAAAACGTCTCTATTCTGCTCCAAAGCAATATTTGCAGTTATAAGCGAGCCACTTTTTTCACCTGCTTCTACCACAACTACCGCACGCGACAACCCAGATATTATACGATTTCTCAACGGAAAAGTACAAGCTGCGCATGGATAATTAGGGGGATATTCAGAGATAAGTGCGCCAATTTGTGAAATTTTTGTTCTTAAAGGTTCGTTTTTAATAAGATAGCGATAGCTTATGCCGCAACCGAGCACACAGACAGTTTTTCCTAAGGCATTAATGGCTCCTTTATGAGCGGCGGAATCTATGCCCAGAGCTCCCCCGCTTACGACTACTGCATCGCAACGAGCAAGTTTAAATCCCAAATTATATGCAACATTGAGTCCGTATGGAGTAGCTTTTCTTGTACCCACCACAGCGATTTTAATGTCCTCGACGTTGAAATCAACTTCGCCTTTTATGTATAAAACACAAGGCGGATTTACAATATTTTTGAGTGCCCGAGGGTAAGCAGGATCCCGCAAAGAAACTACCTTTATTCCTTTTTCTCGACATTGTTTTAGTATTAAATTAGCATCGTCCACACTGAAAGATTCTAATTTTCTTACTTCATTTGAGGATAAAAACCCGCAAGACTCCCACTCGGGACGGCCTGCATCATAGAATTTCCGTATGCTGCTATAAAATCTGTTTATAGCCTTTACCTTATAACTTCCAAAACCGATAGAGCAACCGAGCCATACCCAGTAAACCAACTCATTTTTCATGTTAATACGCTTCCTTTCGTCATTTTTTACGTAATCACAGCCACCACACAACACTGACGCATTAAGGGGCTCTACGCTTGGTCATTTCCCACATAATTATGCTCGCCGCCACAGCTGCATTAAGAGATTCCACCTTATTGGAAGTCGGCACAGTAAATTTTATCTCGCTTATTTCTATCATATCGCTTGTCAAACCCCTCCCCTCATTTCCGATTGCAACAGCTTTTGCGCGAGATTTATCTACATCATTTATCGTTATAGAATTATTTTTTTCGGCAACAGCCGCGCAAACCAAGACGCCCTTATTTTTCATTTTAAGTGCAAAATCACACACATCCTCACAGACATTAAAAGGCAGTTCAAAAACCGAACCCATGCTCCCTCTTAAAACTTTCGGAGAATAGATGTCGCAACAATCGTTCGACAAAATAACTTCGCTAATGCCAAAAGCACATGCAGTTCTTATTATAGTGCCAAGATTCGCCGGATCTTGTATATTCTCCAATATTATAAAATTTCCTGTGCTGCCTTTAAAATCCATTTCTATACTATTAGTCTTGCGCTTAATCCTATCTTTGTCAAGCATTTTACAAACACAAATTATTCCTTGAGCTTTTTTTGTGTCCGACATAAATTCCAACAAAAAATCTTTCACCCAATAAATTTTTTGTGAGTTTTTTAAAATTCTTTCAAGAGAATTTTTATGCTTTTTAAAGGCCTCTTCAGTTAAATAGCACTGACAAATTTCAACACCACTGTCTACAGCGCTCAAGCAAAGTCTTCGACCTTCTATTATAAATTCCTTACATTTATTACGATAACTTACAAAACTCACCAAATTCTTAGCATGTCTTACGTTGGAATTTGACCTGCTAGATATTATTTTTTGCATCTAATTCACCCCTTATGTGTCCGTTTATTTAGTATTAATATTAATTTTTATGGATAGTTCTAAAGCGATTGTACCTCTATTTACCAGCGTTTGTCAATTTTTACAAGATAAAAGTACTTGTTTTTTAAATCGCAATATTGTAGAATGAACAGGACTTGAAAGTTAGGACGTTTAGCTCAGCTGGTAGAGCGTTTGCTTGACGTGCAAAAGGTCAGCGGTTCGAGCCCGTTAACGTCCACCAAATACATATCCTTTACAGCACTTTTGGTGCAATTTTTTTAAAAAGTGGTGTTTTATTTGTCGTTTTTACAGGATAAAATTAGAAATTTTAGCATTATCGCTCATGTGGACCACGGAAAATCCACTATAGCGGACAGAATACTCGAAAAAACCCAGTCTGTGGACGCACGTGAAATGTCAAGTCAGCTTTTAGACAACATGGAGCTCGAGCGCGAGCGCGGCATAACTATAAAAGCCCGCGCAGTTACACTCACTTACAGGGCAAAAAATAACGAAAACTATATGTTTAATCTGATTGATACCCCCGGTCACGTGGACTTTAATTATGAGGTTTCAAGGTCGCTCGCGGCCTGCGAAGGTGCCATATTAGTGATCGATGCTTCTCAAGGCGTTGAGGCTCAAACTTTGGCAAACACTTACCTCGCCGTCGAGTCCGGCCTTGAAATTATTCCAGTTATAAATAAGGTTGATCTGCCAAGCGCCGACCCCGAAAGAGTTAAAAAAGAAATAGAAGAAATAATAGGTTTGTCCGCGGAAAATGCGCCACTTGTTTCGGCCAAACTCGGCACGAATATCGAGCAAATTTTAGAAAAAATAGTGACTGACATTCCCAGCCCCAAAGGCGATATAAATGCCCCCTTAAAAGCGTTGATTTTTGATTCTTATTACGATCCGTATAAAGGCGTAGTTATTTATGTTAGAGTAATGGATGGCAAAATTCGAAAAGGTGATAAAATTCGCCTTATGGCTAAAAACGTCAGCTTTGTAACTACTGAATGTGGGGTTTTAAGGGCAACTCATCTTGAAGAAACTAACGATCTTTCGGCGGGAGAAGTTGGTTATATTGCAGCTTCGATAAAGTCTTTGTCGGACACAAAAGTCGGCGACACGGTAACGCTAGAATCTAGTCCCGCCAAAGAGGCTTTGCCGGGTTACAAAAATATCGTACCCATGGTGTTTTGTGGAATTTATTCTGTCGATGGATCGAGATATGACGATTTAAAGGACGCACTGGCAAAATTACAGCTGTGCGACGCTTCCTTATCTTTTGAAGCGGAGACTTCAGTTGCGTTGGGGTTTGGGTTCAGATGCGGCTTTTTGGGCCTGTTGCATATGGAAGTGATAGGAGAAAGGCTGGAAAGAGAATACAATTTAGACATAATCACAACTGCGCCCAGCGTCATCTACAGGGTTAAAACCGAAAGTGGAGATATTATCACGGTCGACAATCCGACAAATTACCCTAGCTCTTCGTCTATAGAATGGGTCGAGGAGCCAATCACCAAAACCAACATCTATTCTCCTGCCGAATATATAGGAAATGTAATGGATCTTTGCAAGGAAAAGCGTGGAATTTTTAAGGGGATGGAATACCTGGATAAAAATCGTGTTGATATCTGTTTTAATTTACCATTAAATGAGATAATTTACGATTTTTTTGACACATTAAAATCTAAAACTAAGGGGTATGCATCTTTTGATTATGAGCTCGTCGGCTACGAAAAAACTGACCTTGTAAAAGTTGACGTTATGATTTCGGGAGATGTAGTTGACGCACTGTCGTTCATAATGCACTCACAAAAAGCAGTAGTTAGGGCCAGGCGCATTTGTAAAAAGCTGAAAGAAACAATTCCGCGCCAGCTTTTTGAAGTCGCCATCCAAGCCTGCATAGGTGGTAAAATTATAGCTAGAGAAACTGTGAAAGCCCTCAGAAAGGACGTCATAGCTAAATGTTACGGAGGAGATATAACAAGAAAAAGAAAGCTACTTGAAAAACAAAAAGAAGGAAAAAAACGCATGAGGCAAATAGGTTCCGTTGAGATTCCCAGCGATGCTTTCATGCTGGCCATTAAGTCTTAAGTTGCATGATTCTTACCCCCTGGTTTTAGCATATTAAAATCGGTTGTTGCTACATTTTAATCTAAAATTACCTAAAAAGTAACAAACCCTCTTTCGAATTTAGCTTCCCAAGCTTAAAATTATAAATTTCGACTATCAAATTAAATCTCAAGTTAAAGCGCGTTTTTGTCTACTTCTGCATTATCCGTTTTATGGCACGTTTCTTGGGCACCCGTAAAGCGCCTGAATCTTCTCTTTTTCGTCTTATTAATATCTCATGACTAGATTTTAAGTTTAAAGAGAAGTTTGACTTACTTTAGAAAAATGATAATACATTAGAAAAATGATAATACATTGAAATTTTTTCAAGCGAACTCTTTAAAATTAAATGTTTACCCTCGAATTGAATTATAATAAATTATGTTAATACGAAGATATGATTGATTGACAATGACTTTCTTTAAAGTACCAAATAGCTTTTAGGACAAAATTCAGTATTAGTAGTGTTTCGACTTTATTTCTTGAAATCATACAGCTTTTGATATCAAATGATGGGTTTTGATTTTACTCCTCGCGATGACGTTTAGGGTCCGTAACAATAAGCTAAAACCTGTGCAGCAATGTATGAATATGAGAAATTTTGACAAAGCGATGGTGCTCCAAGCGAACTTTTTCATGGATAAGTTATTCTCGCAGACTGGATTATGAAATTAAAACCGTTTCATCTGCTGTTGTGCTTAAAATTTTTCACATCCATATCTTA
>JAIRSI010000009.1 GCA_031255515.1 Oscillospiraceae bacterium
TTTTTAAAAGAGCAAAAAGGTAATTAGTTTTGACACCAGCTCGGGGCGACATTTTCGTGTTTAATTTGAGCATGTTATTTGATGTTTTCGTTTGGATAGATTGTGGCAGCTCCTTTATATTGGATCTTTTTAAAAGAGCAAAAAGGTAATTAGTTTTGACACCAGCTCGGGGCGACATTTTCGTGTTTAATTTGAGCATGTTATTTGATGTTTTCGTTTGAATAGATTGTGGTAGTTTCTTTATATTGAAACTATTTGAGCCACTAAAATAACAGAGTTTTTTCGCGCCTTTGTCATTATCAGTGCAAATTTTGCTGATTTATTTTTGCTATCGTTACCATTAAAGAAGCTCTTATTTGCTACTATAAATTGCAATGGTTTTTTTATTTTTGTTGCCTTTGTAGCATTTTAAGATTTAGTGTACAGACTCATAAATGACCACGAATTTTTATATAGATTTTAGTACGCGTTGCCAAAGCATAAATTTATCTATTTGAAGATGCTTGATATTGGACGGCTAAGAAAGCTAGATTTATCCGTTTTTAAGGGCGCGTCGTCCATATAAGCGATGACCCTAAAATTCTTCAGTGGATTATTCTTTGGAGGTGTTGCTTTCACATTGAAAATAAAAGATTTTTTAAAGATTCGTGCCGTAAAGATTAGTTTATCTGCGGTTTGTTGTTTTACTTGTCTTATTATTGCCGGGGCTGTTTCGGGCAACTATTTTATAGCCACCACTTTTTCCGCTATTATTTACCCTTTTCAGCAGTTACGCGTCAATTTATCAGAAATTTTCGTCAGTTTGATTCCCACTTCTCAAACAGACGAGTATTATCAAAAAATTATACGCTCGCAACAAGAAGAGCTAAATAAAATTAGGAATAAGCTTGTAGATTATGACGATATTAAAAGAGAAAACATACAATATGAGAAGTACTATGAGCTCAAAAAAAGCGACAATAGTTTAAAGTTTGTTTCGGCTTCAGTCATTGGTAAAGATGCAGATGAAAAATTTCACGGCTTTTTTATCAATAAGGGTAGCATTGACGGGGTTTCCAAGGACGATCCGGTCGTGACTTCTGAAGGCCTTGTTGGCTATGTAAGCAGATGTGGAGCTACTAGTAGCGTGGTAAAAACTATCTTTTCGCCTGAAGCCAGGATTCCTGTAATTGCTAAAGAGGGAAATTACGGTGGAGTTGTGGTAGGGAGTTTGAAGCTTTCTGACGAAAAATTGACTAGAATGATGTTTTTGCTTGATAAATGTGATTTTCCAAAAGATACTTTTATAGTTACTTCAGGAGTTGCTGGAAAATTTCCGAAAAATTTGTTAGTTGGCAAAACCAAAGAATTTGAAAACGACAAGAATGACGGTTCTCGTTACGTTGTTATAGAACCGTTTGTGAATATTGACAGTGTGATCGATGTGTTTGTCATTGTTGGTTTTCTTGGCAAGGGTCAAATTACGTAATTTTTGCCTAGGAAAATTTAAAGGTGCTTGATTATTTATCACCTTTGCGTTAAAATTTTTAAAGATGTGCAGGTCTTGCTGTGACACGTGCTAAGGCGGCGGGGTGATATTTGTGGTGAAAGAAATTGTAGATAAAATTCGAGAAGCCGAATTAAATTCTGAAATGGCCGAAAAGAATGCCCACGAAAAGGCAAAGCTAGATATTACTCGCGCTCAAGAAAAAGCTTTAAAACTTGCCAGCGAAAGAATTAGCCGAGCTAAAGCTTCTGCTTTGCAAGATTTAAATATCGCAGAGCAGAGGGTGATTGAGTATAAATCCGAACTTGATTCTGCTGAAAAACTTGAAATTCAAAGGATAACAGATAAAGCTAACGAAAGGCAAGAAGAGGCAATAAAAACGTTAATAAACGCGATAGTTTAACCTGCGCAAAAGGCGCCGACCTTGGGGGGCGTGGATTAAAACTTTTTAGCCGTGTTGTAAGAGCTTTGCCGGATCTTTGCAAGGAGGCGTGCACTTTGGCTGTGTTACCTATAAAAAGAGTGTCTATCTTTGGTTTCAGAGAAGATAGAGAAGATATTTTGCAAGTGCTTCAAAATATGGGCATAGTTCACATTGATGAATTTGATTTTGGAGATGATTTTAAAAAAGAAAACTCTTCCAAATATAAAGTTTTGGTAAAAAGGGTTATAGATGAGCTAAGTTCTACCTTAGACATCATCAAAATTTATTCTCCAAAGCTCTTAAAATCTGGCCCGAGTTTTTTTGTTTCCAGAAAAGTAATTTCTCAAAAAGAATGCCAGGAGATTTTTAAAGGGGAAGAACAGATTCTTGGACTGGCCAGTAGAATAGTGTTTCTTGACAAGCAAATAAATCAAAAAAAGATAGATTACAGTAGGATTTTATCTAAAATTGAGGCAATAAAACCCTGGAAGCGGCTCGATGTGCCTCTGGCTTTTAGCGAAACTCGTTATACTTGCAGTTTAGTTGGCAGTATTCCTAAAAGCCTTGATATTTCTGAGTTATCCCGCGGTTTTTCTAAGAATCTTCCCGATACAAAAAATATAGAGATTAAAATAATAAGCAGTGATAAAAATCAAACTTGCGTTTTTATAATTTGCACAAAAAAAGACAAGCTCCTAGTGTTGTCTTATCTGAGCGAGCTCGGTTTTGCGAAGCCGCAGCACAGCTTTGCAAATTTAATTCCCAAGGAAAAAATAACAGAACTCGAGAAATCACTTAGTTTTTTAAAGCTTGAAATAGCAGATTTTAGATCAGAAATTTTAAGTGCAGCTAAAAATTACAGGGGATTTATGTTTTTGGCAGATTTTTACTCTGACAAGTACGACAAATACAAAGTGGTGGACAAACTTTCGCACACTCGTCGTGTGTTTTTATTATCAGGATACGTGCCAGAAAGGGACTGTAAATTTCTAAAACAAACTTTGTGTGATAAATTTTGCATCGAAATTGACTTTGAAGAACTAAAAAAAGACGAGGATGCTCCAGTAATTCTTGATAATCCTCAATTTGTCTCCATTCTTGAGCCTATTGTCGAGAGTTTTAGTTTGCCAAAAAGAGAGGAAATAGACCCGACTCTGGTCATGTCCATCTTTTACTATATATTGTTTGGGCTTATGTTATCCGACGCGGCTTATGGTTTTCTTATGGTTGTAGGATGCTTGTTTGCTTTATCTAAATTTAAAAAGGCTAGCACTTCATTTAAAAAATCTGCAAAAATGTTCTTATTTTGCGGTATTTCTACCATGTTTTGGGGTATTATGTTCGGAAGTTATTTTGGGGACGCGGTGGATGTGATATCAGAGAAGTTTTTTGATTGTCAAATTTCTATAAAACCTCTTTGGTTTTTTCCCATAAAACAGCCAATGAAATTACTTGGTTTTTCGCTAGGTTTGGGAATTTTGCATATATTTACGGGTTTGGGAATAAAGCTTTATTCTCTTATCAAAGAAAAGCGCTATAAAGATGCAGTTTTCGACGTTGTTTTTTGGTATTTTTTAGTAGGAGGAGCCGTTATATACCTAGTTTCGTTGAAGATGGTCTGCAATATGCTGGTACTTGATTTTGTCCTTCCCGAAGCCGTTGGTATGGCAGGTTTTGTCGTTGCCGGCACAGGTGCTGCGGGCATACTAATTACTTCTGGCAGAGAATCAAAGGGCTTTAAAAGAATTCTAAAAGGGATATATAAACTTTACAATGTTACAGGATATATGAGCGATATTCTTTCGTACTCGAGGTTATTGGCCCTTGGTCTCGCAACAGGAGTCATTTCTGGTGTTTTTAATGTCATGGCGGGGATGGTCAGTGGATTTGCTTTCGGCCCCCTTTGGTTTTTCATTGTGTTTTTAGCCGGACATTCACTTAATATGTCAATAAATATCATGGGTGCTTATGTTCATACCAATCGTTTGCAATTTATAGAGTTTTTCGGTAAATTTTATGAAGGCGGAGGGAGAAAATTTTTACCGTTTAAGTCTAATTTCAAATATACAGCGATTGCTTCCCCTACCCGAGATCTTACTGGTCGTATCTATCCGAGCAGTCAAATAAGACAAGATTAAAGTTTATTTGCCTGGTGAGTTTTTTAAAATTTATTTCAAGATCTTTTTTATTTATTTTGCCGCTTATGATTTTATCCGCCAAAAAAAGAATATTTGTTGCATCTGATGTCGTGCCCCCCAACTCTAAGATTCTATTGAAAACTTCCTTTGTACAGGATGATGACAACTCAAATAATTTATAGAATTCTTTGCCCATTTTATCGAATGTTTGATTGCTCTGAAATACAACTTCAGAACTTAAAACTTCCTTGCTGTTCATAAGATTATTCAAATTATTTATACTTGCATTTAAAGATTTGCTTCTTTTTTCCCAACCGAGCGTCTCTTTATCATGAAGTGGCATTTTTTCATCAAGTTCTCCAAGTCTACCCGGAAAAAATAATTTTATAAGTACCTCTATTTGATATAAGGCGATGTAGAGCGCGTCTATTTTTTTACCTCCATCTAAAATTCCTTTTTGGCATCTAGTACGCATAAAAGCAAAGCTTGATTTTTCCGCTTTAATTTCCTCTTTTATCTCGTTCGTAATTTTTTTTGTACTGTTTTCGTCGAGTTTTGCTTGGCATCCGTAGTGACACCAAAGATCTGAAGGCTTAAATGAGCCAACGAATAAAGGCTTGTTGGAATTTGGTTTTTCAAGCCAATATGCCATGGGTTTAAACGACGATGTGTCGTATTTTTCCTGCCAAGCTTTTGGCATTTTGTCATCGCGGACCACCGCTGGTGCTCTGTGCTCGAGCGTTTTTTGATTTGCAGCCGCGTTTTGATCCTCTATCGCTTTGCGCTCGGGGGGCTTCTGACTCAAAACTGGCCCACTTGGCTCTTTATTTTGGCTTGCAGCCGCGTTTTGATCCTCTATCGCTTTGCGCTCGGGGGGCTTCTGACTCAAAACTGACCCACTTGGCTCTTTATTTTGGCTTGCAGCCGCGTTTTGATCCTCTATCGCTTTGCGCTCGGGAGGTTTATGGCTCGAAACTGTCCCGCCTGATACACTATGAGTTCTTGGTGTTTTATTTTGCTTTACGGTTGAGTCATTTCGGTCTTTACTTTTCTTTTTTTCTTCCAGATTGCGTTGTTTTGAGAGTTTACCGCGCAAAATAAGAAGTCCACTTACCCCTGCAGCGACAATCGTAGAAACCAAAAGAATTTTTTTAAATGACGAATTTCTTTTTCTCATTTTTCTATTTAAAAATGCGTATAGATCAGCTATAGCTGAAGTTTTTTGGGGAAATTTATCCTTTAGACTTTGTTTATCTTCTGTGTTTTTTTTCATGTAAACATTCTCCTTTTTGATAGTTTTTACTCATACTGTAAATGACATTTTAATGCGAGCTTGCTTAGTAAGACGTTGTTCTAATTTACTTTTTTTAATTGTTTTGATGTATTATTTACGTAAAATACTTAAGATATTCAAAAAAACAATTTTTTTGCCATCTTTTAGGTAATAAAAGTAGTAAGCTCGAATATGTTGATTTTATAGTGCTCTTTTTGGGGAAAATATTTCAGATTGCCAAGCCGCGAATAATATCACGAAACGGATTGTATATGACATTTAAAAAGTTCTATATTCGTTTGACTTTTATATGGCTTTGAGTTACGCTGGGCTTGTGTGGATTTTGGGGGGAGTCTTGTTTGGATTTTTTAAAGTCTGTTTGGTGACTTTAAAAAGACGTTTTGAATATAACGATGAACTGTTTAGGCCGATTGATATTTAAGGAGGGCTACTAATGGAGAAACTGGGGCTTTTTTTCGCCGTTCTCGGAATGGCTTCGGCAGTAATTATGCCAGGTATTGGCTCAGCTATTGGAGTTGGACTGGCGGGCCAGGCGGCGGCTGGCTTAGTTACGGAGGAGCCCGATCGATTCGCCAAGGCTTTAGTTTTACAACTGTTGCCCGGCACTCAGGGCATGTATGGTCTGCTTACGGGCTTTATTGTGCTCTCTCAGCTCGGCTTGATATCAGGTGAACCTGCCGAAATTTCTTTGCTCGGGGGTTTATCTTATCTTGGTGCTTGTCTACCTGTGGCTGTGGTGGGGCTTTGGTCCGCTATTAATCAGGCCAAAGTGGTCGTTGCTGGAATGAATCTTTTCGCCAAGAGACCGGAGGGTTTTTCAAAGGCGATGATTTTTGCCGCAATGGTCGAAACTTATGCGATTTTTTCTGTTTTAATCTCGGTTTTAGCTATTTTAAGTCTACCCAATGTAAAATAAACTTTTAATATGCAGCGAGCAAATTTACAGGGTTGTTTTTGAATTAATGGCAAATTTATGAGAATTTTTTTAGGCAGCATGCATAACACTGGCGAGGAGAATTTGCTGGTTAGTCAATAAGCTTTTATAGCGGAGGTTTGGTGGCTATGAGCGGCACAGACAATATTTTAAAGGTGATAAAAAGCGAAACGGAAACTAAGGTCTGTCAAATTTTGAAAGAGGCTCAAGAGAAAGCCTCAGATTTTGCTTCAGATATAGAACGTCAAACAGATGGCCGTGTTGATAAAATTATAGAAGATTTGAAGGTTTCTGCTAGTTTTATAGAAGCAAAAGGCAAATTATCATTGGATGTTCAAAAAAAGAAGAACATTCTTAAAATCAAAAGGAAGATAGTCGCGGATATCATAGAAAAAGCCAAAAGTTATTTTAAAAACTTGCCAGACGAAGAATATTTTTTGGTTGTTTTAAAAATGATAGAAAAATTCTCATTGCCCCAAAAAGGCAAAATTTTATTTTCAAAGGAAGATTTATCAAGGTTGCCAGAAGGATTCGAATTACAAATTAACCAAATTTGTAAAGGAAAAAATGGAGAACTTTCAATATCTAGTAAGACGAACGATGCAGATTTTGGATTTGTTCTAGTATACGGGTTAATAGAAGAGAATTGTACGTTCGATGCTATATTTCGCAGTAAATACGATGAGCTTTTGGATATCGCTAGAGATATTCTTTTTGATTAGAATAAAAAGCTCTTGGGTATAGCTATTCCGATTTAAAATAGGCGCCGAGTTTTTTTGGGGTGCTTGTCTTTATCTAGCAAGACAAACAATGCAGATTTTGGGTTTGTTCTAGTATTTTTGATTAGAATAAAAAGCTCTTGGGTATAGCTATTCCGATTTTAAAATAGGCTCCGAGTTCTTTGGGTTGCTTGTTTTTATCTAGCAAGACAAACAATGCAGATTTTGGATTTGTTCTAGTATACAGGTTAATAGAAGAGGAATTGTACGTTCGATGCTATATTTCGCAGTAAATACGATGAGCTTTTGAATATCGCTAGCGATATTCTTTTTGATTAGAATAAAAAGCTCTTGGGTATAGCTATTCCGATTTAAAATAGACGCCAAGTTTTTTTGGGGTGCTTGTTTTTCACTAGGCACTAAAGGCACCATTTCTCTTGCGTCTTTCGAACATGCCATTCTTATTTTGCCTGTGGTTTATTTTAAATTGGAATAGCTATATTTAAGAACCCGTACCAATGAGCTAAAATCCACGTAATAAGGCATGAATATGAAAAATTTTGACAAAACGATGGTGCTCCAAGCGAACTTTTTCGCAGAAGTCGTTCTTGCAAACTTTGGATTATAAAATTAAAATCTTTTCATCTGCTGCTGTGGTTAAAATTTCTCACATTCATACCTTATTACGTAGATTTTAGCCTATTGGTAAGGGTTCTAAAAGATTAAAAGTTTTTAGCAAAATTTATATAAAAATCCAACACTGCGCCTTAAAAACAGCTTTATGACGATTTATTTTCTTATTTTTACAAAAAAATTCTTTAAAATATCAGAGCATTCATCCTCCAAAATCCCTTTTTCCACCTTAATTGCCGTGGATAGCCTGGAATTAAAAATACCTAACGAAGATTCGCAAACGCCGCTCTTTAGATCTGATGCTCCGTAAATTAATCTAGATATTCTTGAATTTATTATAGCGCCAGTGCACATCAGGCAAGGTTCTAACGTTACGAACAGTTCGCAGTTACATAGTCGCCAGTTTTTAAGTTTTGTACAAGCTGAATTTATAGCTTCTATTTCTGCATGACATAAAACATTTTTATTAAGCTCTTTTTTATTTCTTCCAACAGAGATAATTTCGCCATCGCACACTATAACAGCCCCAACCGGTACTTCCAGTTCATCGGCCGAGATTTTTGCAAGCTCTATTGCTTGCCTCATAAAAAAAGTATCTTTTTCCCTCATGAAACCTCCAAATTTCAAGGCGCTTGCAGCCTTGCTAAAACACAGACGATAAGATAAAATCAGTTATTCAAAATCAACCTAAAAGTTACTTAATAGTCGCCAGTTTTTAAGTTTTGTACAAGCTGAATTTACAGTTTCTATTTCTGCATGATATAAAATATTTTTATTGGGCTCTTTTTTATTTCTTCTAACAGAGATAATTTCGCCATCGCACACTATAACAGCTCCAACCGGTATTTCTAGTTCATCGGCCGAGATTAAAGTTACTTATTTGTCAAGATTTAATAAATATTTTTAGTATTTGCCTTTTTAAAAGTGCTGTAATTTGTAAAAGAGCCCACCAAAAGACTATCTGCAAGGCTGTATGATTGTGTAGATTTTTTATCAGAAACATTATATTTTAACTCTTTGCAAAAATTTAACATTTAAATAAATAAAAAACAAAGCCATCTGCTAAACTGTGTGATTGGTAGGTTTTTTATCAGAAATATTATATCAGACCTCTTTCGAATCTAGTTTCTGGGGCTCAAAATTGCAAATCCCGGCTATTAAATTAAACCTCAAGCCAAACCCGTTTTCGTCTGTTTTTTATATTTATCCGAAACCATCCTAAAGCGCTTTATGAAACCTATAGCGTTTTCTACAAAAATCCTCTTTTTTGAAATTTTGCGATTATTTTTTTTATAAGTGACCTATTTTTTGTTTTCTTTTTTTGAAGTTTGCAGGTTCTTAAAGTGAAAATTTCCCAAATCCTGATATCCACTGTCTCTAAACAGTTTCATATCTTTCCTTAGGTAAGAAGCTTTGAATCTTTAAAAAGTTTAAAATCGCGCATCTTGCCTATTGCGAAAACTTGATGCAAATTACAAGCCTTAAAAACCTTATTTACAACGATTTATATTTTTGAAATATGCTGCTTCTTTTTACCGGAATAGTAGATTTTTTGTCCTCTTTTTAAATAGATGCCAAGTTCTTTTAGTGCTTCCTCTCTTGCGTCTTTCGAACATATCATTCTTACACTTTACCTGTGGTTTATTTTAAATCGGAATAGCTATAATTAGATAAAAAGCATAGCCACAAATACTCTGGGAACAAAATTTTTATTCAGGAAACTCCAGCGCGCTATCTTGACCTGCCGCCAAGAGACTTGAGGTGATCTATCATTTACGCCCCGCATCTAAAAACCCGCCGGTCCTCTAAAATGCAATCTATCTATCAGAATTTTTAAAAACGATAAAGGTTTTTTATTTTTTTTAGGTTTAACTCTTCTATGCTCTTCGATTCCGAAATATTTAGACATTTTATCCAATTGTTTTAATATTTGTTCTTGTGTCAATCCGGCCCCTTTGTCAAAGTAGTCTTCCCAAACCTTAGTCCAGTCTTTATTAAACGAGCTATAATCCGCGTGTTCTCGCCAGGGTTTATAAAAATACTTTTTTTTATGCGGGTTACGCAATTGGTCAAAATCAAATTCGCTGAGCAGTTCAAAGTCAACATTTCTTAATTTATTTTTCTCGATCAAATCTTTTACCTTCTGCGTAACGATTATATTACCGCCCCAATTGTTATAAAGAGACATATCATGGCCGCCCCAGTCTTTTAGATCAAAGCCAAGACCTATCTCGGTTTGCGCATCATCATAGTCAAAATTATTACAAAGTTTACATTTTTTGATAAATCGCCCACTTTTAAATCTTAAATCTCCACATCTGCCAGTAACGATGAGCTGTTTATATCCACTGCCATCGATGTCTATGGGATTTTTTTCCGTATCATACCAACCATAAGATTCTATTTCTTTTAGTTCGTAACCAGTGATGTCTGAATTGAGTAGCAGGTTTTGAAATTTTTCACTGATTATGCTCCATCGTGTGCCGGTTGCAAAATAATAGTCCGCCACTCTTTCGCCGATGAAACATACAGATTTGATATCATTTTTATACTCAGTACACACGCGCTTACAGAGTCTACATTTTACAGTTTTTTCAGAATTATCCGGAGAGCTCTCAGCGTAAGAATAGCACTTAGCTCCATCTCTTCTTAAGCGGTAAAAATTTTGCCGCACAACATCAATCTCCTTTTATTTTTTTGTTTTCATAAGCTCGAAACCAGTCAAAATCAAATTCGCTAAGCAGTTCAAAGTCAACATTTCTTATTTTATTTTTCTCGATCAAATCTTTTACCTTCTGCGTAACGATTATATTACCGCTCCAATTGTTATAAAGACACATATCATGGCCGCTCCAATCTTTTAGATCAAAGCCAAGACCTATCTCGGTTTGCGCATCATCATGGTCAATACCATTACAAAGTTTACATTTTTTGATAAATCGACCACTTTTAAATCTTAAATCTCCACACTTGCCAGTGGTAATGAGTTGTTTGTACTCGCTGCCATCAATATCTACACGTTTTTCTCTTTTGTCATACCAACCGTAAAATTCTATTTCCTTCAATTCATAGCCAGTAATGTCTGAATTAAGTAGCAGATTTTGAAATTTTTCGCTGATTATGTTCCAATGATTAAGGCCTCCAGAATGATAATCTGCAACTCTTTTACCGATGAAGGATATAGATTTGATGTCATTTTTGCATTTTACCCTTATAGCTTTGCAGCTCTTACATTCTGTGACTTCCTCAATGTTGTTTGGAGACGGTTGGGGCAAAGCGTAGAGCTTGTAGTGATCATCCCTTAAACGATAAAAATTTTGCTGCACGAATATCAATCCTCTTTCACATTAGATTTAGCTTTATATGCTTTAATTCCAGCGCTTTAGTCATTTTTTGCTGTGTTTTTTAAGATTATACAAAAACTCATTTTAAACTTTATTCCAGTGCCTGCTTAAAAAGTCAAGTATTGTTACACTCAAGATTCATCAAGGCGCTTTTCGGAAGGGCAAATGGAAAAATAATTCTAGTCCTTTGTGGCAGTACCAAATCTTAGAATCCTTACTTGAGCTTTCCTTGGCAATCCATTTGTATTTCGTCTTGTGTTTCTAGGGGGCTAACGCCTGTTTGATCTTTAAAAAACTTTAGAGGCAATGCAAATTGCCAAAATTCTTCCGTTTAAATACATTATAAGGGTTTTTGGAGGAAAAGCAAATTTGCAGTGCAACTACGGTTTTTATAATTTTTTACCGACACATATTGAGGATAGAGTTTACAGGGATGTTGCTTTGCGATAAAAATTTTGCCACGAATCAATCCTCTTTTATTTAGGTCTAGCTCTATACTTTTCAATTCCAGCTTTTTTGGCCATTTTATCTAATTGCCTCAATATTAGTTCTCTTGTTGGATCGGTGATATAATCAAAAAAATTTTTCCAAACTTTATTCCAGTGACTACCCAACGGGCTACTGTTTGTGTGTATGCCACCTCCAGATTTATAAATGTGCTTTTCTGGGGGCACGTCAAAGAAGAATTGCGGGTCCCTTACGTCAAGACCGTATTTTTCAAAATTTAATTTAAATTCTCGTGGTAATCCGTGGTGTATGTGATATTGTGCTTCTCGACCCGTGTACTCTTTCCATGCACGTCTATGATTAGAATGATAAGTTTTTTTCCTTTTATTTTTTGTTTCGGAAGGATTCGATAGTCGTTTTGAAGTAGAAGGAAGTTGTCGTCTATTAGAGGAAATTTTAAGAGAACTGGGTAGCTTTTGCTTTTTTTGCGCCGTGACGATTCTTTTAATTTCATCCTTCGTAAATATGCTTGTGTCACACGCATGAGCAACCAGTGATCGCTTAGCTTGAAGGCCCCATTTCATGCCGTCTTTAGGAATACCGTTTCGTTCTCTAAAGACTTTGAGCTTTTCGATAATTTTAGGACCGTACTTTTCTCTCAGAACACTTCCGGCGCAATTTGTCACGCCCGTAAAGAACCCCGCTTTTAAAGAACGACCAATGTTGTTAACGAGATCTTCTCCGTCTATATTGCCTTCCATAAAGGTTGTTGCAGCTTCCGCCGCGCCTAGGCCAACACTAGTTGCGAATATTCCAGAACCTGTGCTAAACAGATAGCCTTTAACAGCGCCGCCTGCAGCTCTGACAGCAACTTTTTTAAGGTTTACCTGCCCATCGCCATCCGGCGCTGTCATTTGTTCGTAGATGCTTGTTGCGCCTTCTAGTGCCGCGTTGATGATAGTGACGGGTAATGCAATCGACACTCCCGGGCACACTGAGCTTGCAAGAACAATAAGCATCGTCGCGCCCGCGACAGCCGAGATTTGCACAACAACCTTTTTCCAGTCCACATTTGTTACAAAGTGTTTAACGGACTGTTTTTGCATGCCGAACAAGAGCGCAACGCTAGAGCGGGCATCTTTTGGAAGCCAAACGTGAAGTTCTGTTACAAATTCGGTGTAAAGACTTTCGTAGTCTTGTGTGTTTTTTGAAAGATTACTGTTGTTCATTAACTCGCCAAAAAACATTCCCCAGGAGATCAAGATAACGTGATGAAGATAGCCTGTTAGAATTTCTTCATCAAATTTGTTTAAGGAGATTTTTGGGGGAAAGAGCATTTTTATGGTGAAGTTGCAACTATCTCTTAGTACATCTTTGTAGTCGGAACCGAATAAAAGCTCAAAATTTTCAAAATTTTGCTTTGGTGTATTGCTAAAAAGCCAAGGGTATGTACCCTTTATATAACTTGCGAATCTTGTTTGAAGTGCACTTATGCTGGCGCTGTTTGAAGCAAGGCTATTTGTGTTGTAAAACACTTCATACGGAGCCAATAATATTGTTGCACTGCCGGGTTTACCCTGCCTGCCCGATCTTCCTATAGCTTGTTCCAAAGCTCTTTTTGTTTTTGGAATTTTTGCGATTATAACGTGAAGTCCACCGGCAGCTTCTGACCTGGGGTGCAGTTTTATATCTGTTCCTCGTCCTGCTGCGGGAGTTGCAATGGTAATTTGGCCTGGCCTTCCGGCGGCTTCTATTGCCACTTTGTCAGTTTCTTCAAGAAGGCCTTTTATCCTTTTGGCGTTGGGGAAATATCTGTCGGCGAACTCGTCAACTTCTCTTGGGTAATCAAAAAATATTAAGATAGGACGGCCAGTTTTTGAGATTTGTCTTGCTTCTCTAGCTATATTGCTGTATGAATTTTGGATGTTGCTGCTTCTGCCATTTTGAATAATATCTTTTTTAGATTCAATATTTTTTGGGACCGCAAAAATATTTACATTGTAAGTGCTTTGCAAAGTTCTTACATCTTCTGGCGTTCCGACGGTTCCAGTTACGCCACAGATGGACCTGTACAACATGACGAAATCACGTTGGTGAATTGAACTTAAAGTAACACCCGGAGATCTTACATTTTGACCTTCCTTTATTTCAATCATAAGATGTAAAAATTCATTCCAGCGGCTGTCTGGCTGCAAAAAGCCGGTCGCACGCTGTATGAGCTGAATTTTTCCTTCTTTTACAACGTAAGTTTCTCCCCGTCTTTCACGAAGGGATATCAAGGCGCCTTTAACCAGTGACGTGACGTTTTTTTCGTTGATCTTTGCATCTGGAAATTTCTGACAAATTCTTTTAGCTATATTTTGAAGATTAGAGTTTTGATTTTGCTCTATGATGCCAAAGACAAGCCTGCAGATTTTTTCACAATCTTTTGTTTTAATCGGCGCTGAGATCGAGGCGGGTGCTGACGCTTCATCAAGGAGCGCACAATCTGCTTCATCAACGATTATTATGTCAAATGCTCTTTTTCTGAGTGGCTCAACGTAGAACAGGCCGGTTAGATAGAGCCATTCGTAATTGTGCTGAGTTGAATATACAATTGAGGCTTTTAGGCTATCAAGAGAATATTTACAGATATCGCTGCTTCCGTGTTTTGTTCCCGATTCATAGTTAATAAAACTTTGGTCTGAGACTACGTTATAGAGCACATCACTGCTTATTCCAAAAAGATCGTAATAAACTTTTTGCTCTCTTTGGTCCCTGCAAGCAAGTTCCATATTTGATGTTGAGATATCAATTTTTCTAGCGCACTTTACAAGCAAAATGGAGAGTGCGGCTATGATAAAGCTCTTGCCTTCTCCAGTTTTTATTTCTGCTATGGCTCCTTTTTTTGGCACGTTTAAAATTTCATCGGCTAGACGAAGGACAGATAAAACCTGAACGGGGTGTGGGCACATTTGATGACCCTTTTCTTTTGTGATTTTATCTGAGAAATAGATTTTTTTGAAGATTTTTGTAAGTTTAAGAGTCAAAGCATTAAGATCTGTGGCGGTTTTTCGCACATTGGGGGCCTGGTAGACGTAAGCAGGGATTTTGATGTTGTTTAGAATATCAGTTACAAAATGTGCATATTTTGCGTTTGAAGCGTCAAACTCAATTAAATCCTTGACGGTGACTTGATCTGAAGTTGGCATATATTTTGGCAATTTGTCGGGCAAAGGGAACATTGGATGCTCGAAACCGCTGTCGTATGCATCATCGGAATCGCTGTCATACTTGTTTTCAAATTCGTCGTCAAGGTTGTTGCTGAGCCCGTCATCGTATTCGCTGTTATATTCGTCATTAGAACTGCTATATTCGCCATCATTTTCATAGTCAGGGTTGCTACTGGGTTTGTCATATTCGCTATCGGAACCGCTGCTAGATTTGCTGTCATATTCACTGTCGGAGCTACTACTATGCTCGTTGTTATATTTGTTGTGTTTGTTACTGCTATGGTCTTCATCGTCGCTGAAATTGTCAAAATTTGAAAGGAATCGAGATTTAGAAATTTCTAGATGAGATTGCGATTTGGAAGATTTTGAATTTGTGGGGTGAAAACGCAGAGAAAGGGAGGAGTCGGGGTTATAATCTTTAGAATTTGAATGTTTAGAACTAGGGTCTTTAGAGTTTGAACGCCTAGGGATTAAATTTTTGAAATCTAAGTTTTTAAACTTTAAATCTTTAAGATCTGGATCTTTTGAGGTTGGGTTTTTAGAACTTGAACGCTCAGAATTTAAGCCTTTAAATTCCGAGTATTTAGAGCTTGAAGGTTTAGAATTTGGACTCTTGTAGACTGGGTATCTAAAATTTGAGTCTTTAGGATCTGGAAGTTTAAAGCTAAAATCCTTAGAACCCGGGTCTTCAAATTTTAAATCTTTAGAATTTGAATGTTTAAAACTTGAACGCCCAGGCGAGTCTTTGAGGTCTAAATCTTTAGAATCTGAATGTTTAGAGCTTGAGTCTTTAAATTCTGAGTGCTCAGGATTAAAATTTTTAAAGTGTGATTCTCCGAATCTTAAATCTTTAAGATCTGGATATTTTGAGGTTGGGTTTTTAGAACTTGAACGCTCAGAATTTAAGTCTTTAAATTCTGAGTGCTTGGAGTTTGAAGGTTTAAAATTTGGACTCTTGTAGACTGGGTATCTAAAATTTGAGTCTTTAGGATCTGGAAGTTTAAAGCTAAAATCCTTAGAATCCGGGTCTTCAAATTTTAAATCTTTAGAATTTGAATGTTTATAACTAGGGTCCCTAGAGTTTGAACGCCTAGGGCTTAAATTCTTATGATCTAAATTTTTTGGGCTTGAGTTTTTGGAATTTGGATCCTTCGAATTTGAAGAAGATCGCAACTTATAAGTTCTTAAATTTGAGAAATTGTAATTTTTAGAACCCAAAGAAGATTGCAACCAAGAAGGATTCGGATCTTTAGGGTGAGGGCGCAGAAAGTGAGAGGCGCTAAAGCCGTACCATTTATCCAAAATAAGAGGGTTTTCAAAGTCCTTCTCTTTTATGAATACAGTTTGGCCATCGAGGCCAAAGCTCACATAGCCTCCGGCTCTCCCTTTTACGCGAATCGCTTCTTCATCTAATTTTAGCGCCCCTGAAAAAAGACTTAGATCTTCATCGCTCTCAATTTGCGCCTTTCTCCAATTTTTCATGACATAGAGATCAATTTTTGGTTTGTTTTCTGAAAGTTTTGACTGTTTCCATGCGAAAAAGGAACCGTCTCCTGGTTTGTACCTTGACCTATTTTCTGCTGTGTTTTTTGTTTTGTCTAGATAGAGCTTTCCTTCAGCGCCACACAGCATAATTGGAGCGGTAAATCGGGTGGGGATCCAAAGCATTAAATCGGGAGTTATGTAGGTTTTTTGTTCGGATATTTTAAAAATTTCAAACTCTTGATTCGGCTCAATTCCTTCGGGAAGAATTTCATTTAGAGGATCGAACACGGGAATGTCAAACCACCAGGTGTTACGTGACTTTTTGTGTTCTTCTTGTTTACATTGCACGCAAGACTCAGTGTAGATTCCAACGTTTCTAGAAGGGTGCTTGAGGGATTTTGGGTCGATGTAAGTTGGTTTTAGCGCCTCTATAAATTCGCTCAGATAATAAATTTTATTGGATACAGTGAGTAGTTTGCGACTTATAGCTTCTTGTTCCTCGAATAACGTTTGAGTGTGAGCCACTCGCGCAGGGATTACATCTATTCCAGTTTGTGTCAAGATGTGTTTTTTTGGAGTAAGTGCTCCTTTTAAGTCGTCAAACCTTACAAAAAGCATTTTAGAATTGTCGCCAAAGTAATCTGTTGTGTAGTAATTTCCAGTAAAGCCCCTTATAGTTATGTACGGGCATTCTTTGTGCGTTACTTCTTTTACAAGTTCTAGTTCATCTTCGCTTTCAACGACGTTTTTATACGGGTTTTTTTGACGAAATAATTTAATTTTCTTTCTTATTGTGCTTACGCAAACAGGCTCATAAACAAAGACCTTGTCCTTGTCTCCCTTGCTGTTTTTTCTTTCAACTTCCCTCAGAGGAGTAACGAATTTTGTCGGGATGTAAAATTCATCCCCCTCGAAATACGCCCTTTCCCCGATGATTTTAAGCGTAATTTCTTTGCTCTGAGGGGTAGTGTCGATGTTGGTCTCGACGAACTTGTTGTTGCTCGAGCGGCAGATGGGCAGTGTAAAACCCCAAGTGTTGCGAAAGGTTATTACTTTACCTTCGGTCCCCAAA
This sequence comes from Oscillospiraceae bacterium, assembly GCA_031255515.1. Lineage (GTDB taxonomy): Bacteria > Bacillota > Clostridia > Oscillospirales > Acutalibacteraceae > JAITRE01. Next base: position 17,189 of record JAIRSI010000009.1, read on the forward strand.
ATTCCTTTAGGAGCGGCATTTACTTTTATTTCTCTAGCTTTTGAAAAATCACTAACTAAAAGATTTTGTGAAAAAATAAAAAACGACAGTAAAAGACATAGAGATTTTTTAAGAATTTTCAAGATTTGGTTCTCCTTGCATTTCTGAGTTGAATTTAAAAACGAACTGATGGAATCTTTGTAGAAAATAAATGGTGAAATGTGAACTGATCCTCATTCTTCCACCAGTTTACATTTTTGTCAAGCTTTTTTTAAAATACGTCAAAGTGCAGATGCGAAACGCGGCAGAATCAAAAGCCTAGAAAGAAGAAATGATCAACTTTAAAAAAGTACTTGAATTTTTTTTCGAAAACGCTTACAATGAAGTAGTATTCAAAGTTCGGTGGCCATGAACTTTTAAATTCACAGGTAAAATAAGGAGAGCACCTTGAAAATATTATCGGTGGACAGTTCGGCGGCGGTAGTTTCGGTTGCTTTGACGGTTGACGAAAGAATTTTATCTAATTTTTTTGTAAATACTAGATTAAAACACAGCAGAACACTAATGCCGATGATACAGTCTCTTTTTCATTGTTCTGGGCAAAAAGTTTCGGATGTTGATTTGTTTGCCGTTTCTACAGGTCCGGGTTCGTTCACTGGCCTTAGAATAGGAATTTCTGCCATAAAAGGTATGTCCATGGCCTTGAATAAGCCCTGTGTTGGAGTTTCTAGTCTGTATGCTCTTGCGGCGACCGTATGTGGCGCAGAAAAATTAATGGGCACAATAATTTGCGCGACAGACGCTAAATGCGGAAGAATTTACAGCGCGGTTTTTGAAAATTCAGCTTCAGGATTAATTAGAAGAACCCGAGATTCAGTGCTAACGATTGGTGAATTTTTTGATTCTTTTCCTACATACGGAACAAAAATTTTCTTAGTTGGCGATGCCGCTGAAATGCTGTGTCACATAGAAGTTTTTGAAAAAATCTGCAAAGAAAATACCATCTTGATGGATGATTGTCCCAATTTGCAAAATCTTTCTGTTGGAATTGCAATTGCAGCGAAGATTGCGTCCGATGAGGGTAAAACGGTGAGTGCGAGTGAACTTTGTCCGTCTTATGTCTGTGCTCCCAGTGCAGAGAAAAATGCAGGATTTTTTTGACATTATGAAGTTGCGAGGTTTCAAAATGCTTAAAATTGCCGTTGAATCAGATCACCGAGGCTTTTCTTTGAAGGAAATTATTTAAGATTTTTTAAGTGAGGTTTCAAAATGCTTAAAATTGCCGCTGAATCAGATCACCTAGGCTTTTCTTTGAAGGAAATTATTTAAAATTTTTTAAGTGAGGTTTCGAAATGCTTAAAATTGCCGCTGGATCAGATCACCGAGGCTTTTGTTTGAAGGAAATTATTAAAAATCTTTTAAGTAAGGAACAGATTATTTTTGAAGATTTTGGCACTTACAGCGAAGATATTTCGGACTATACGAAATTTTCCTACAAAGTAGCTAAAAATGTATCTGTTGGCAATTATCAAAGAGGTATTCTTTGTTGTAAAACTGGCACAGGGGTCTGTATAACATCGAATAAAATCAGAGGAATTCGAGCGGCTGTTTGTTTTAATGAAGAATCTGTCAAGCTGGCGCGCAGGCACAATGATATAAATGTACTGTGTCTTGGAAGTGCCTTTGTTGACGTAGAGAAAGTTATAAAAATCGTCAAAATTTTTTTAAAAACTCCTTTCGAATCAGGGAGGCATTTGCCTAGAATACAGAATATTGATAGAATAGAAAGTGAATTTTAAAACAAATATAATTATTCCGATTTAAGGACCCTTACCAATTAAGCTAAAGCCCACATAATAAGGCATGAATATGAGAAATTTTGACAAAGCGATGATGCTCTGGGCGAACTTTTTCAATGAGTCATTCTCGCAGATTGGATTATGGAATTAAAACTATTTCATCTAATGTTACAGTTAAAATTTCTCATATCCATACCTTATTACGTAGATTTTAACTTATTGGTGCGAGTTTTGAAATAAATCACAGGTAAAATAGTAAGAACGGCAAGAAGGTGTCGAAAGACGTAAGAAAAACGGCACTCTCGTACTTAGCGAAAAGACACAAGAGAGGAAGCGCCCAAAGAACTTAGCGTCTGTTTTAAATCGGAATAGCTAATTAAAAAACTATAAAGCTTTTTGTTCGGTGTATTGTTTTTTTAAAATATTGAAAATTAATTTTAAAGTGGATCTTGTGTTGGGAGGATTAGTTATAATGTGATAATTTTACGTTAATGACGGGTTATACCGCTGTAATTTTAAGGTATAATATTTGTATTGGAAGTTAAGTTTATGATAGCGTGCAAGCCAAAGTTATATCGTGATCCGCCAAAAGCCACGTCAAGTTTTACGACAACGATCGAGATATGTAGTTACAGTCCCTATTGTTTGTACTGAAAATAAATTTTAGGCAATACGCACTTCAGGTTGCGCCCTTAGTCCACCGTGCATGACAAGTTGCGTCGTCGCATTTATTTAGTACCTAAATTAGACCTCTTTCGGATCTAGCTTCTTACGTTCAAAATTACAAATCCCGGCT
>JAIRSI010000016.1 GCA_031255515.1 Oscillospiraceae bacterium
AGATAGGCATTTATATCGTTATAGTGCTCAAGTTTCGACTCAACGTCTTTTAATTCTATCCACATGTAGTTTTTTATTTCTTTTTCTTGAATCTTTATATTGTCATTGTCACTTACGGCGGCGAATAGTACCACCGTTTTTTTAATTTTTCCGGATAACCAATATGTTACAGTTTCTCTGAATCCTCCCAATATTTTTACCTTAAGTCCTGTTTCCTCTAAAGTTTCTCTTAGTGCCGTTTGTTCTTCTGTTTCCCCTAATTCCATGTGCCCTTTCGGGAAGCTCCAGTTGCTTTTTTTTCGATTTTTTATCAGCAAAATCTTTATTATTTCTTCTTTATCTTTGAAGAACACTATTGTTCCGCATGATTTTTCGTTAGTACAAACCAATTTAACAATCTCTCGATCTGTTACTTTCGACAATTTTTGAGTTATTTCTGGCGCGTAATAAATATATTTTGACGGCGTTACTATTGGTACAGGTTCGCCTTTTTCGTCAAAATGAACGAGCGCCATAATTCTGCCCCTTAGATTTTTTTTAAAATCGTAAGGAGTGAGTATCATGTACACCTTTTTCATATAAATAGGACTATATGGGTCACTTATGTGACCTTCGTAAAAATTTAAATCTTTATTTAATTCTTTGTCAACGGTTACGTCGACCCGCCAATTTAACACTTTATTTTCCAGCTTTCAGGTAAGATTTGAATACAAATTTAAATAACAACGCCTAAAATTTTCTGCACTTAGTTTTTGCAAAATTTAGTATATTCTTTGTAATTTGATGGGAATAAATTCAAAAACATAGCGCTTTGCTTCTTATTTTAATGAGAAAATTTAGGACTTAAAATTTTAAAGAATTCTTTTGTGTGTGATTTGAAACTTCTATTAATTTAAAAGATCTGATATAGATTTTAGTCGTATGTCTTGATTGACGCAAGTTACATATGTTAAAATCAACACAGTGTTTGACAGTGTTTGGTTTGGTATTTCTTAAAGAAATGGTGAAATTCCGTCAGTTTTGAGGGGTTAGTGGTTATTTTGGGGGGCGGGGGCATGGACAAAAAACAAACAATCTTTAGATGTATTATATACACAGCAGAAATGGTTTTTTTTTACGTAGTTTCTCAAATGCCAAACTTTTTGCCAAGCGTTGTTGGGCACAAACCGAATCTAGTTCTAGCTTTGCTTGTTAGCGTTATTTTGTCTGAAGGCAGCCGTATTTCTGCTGGTTTTGGTATGGCGTGTGGTTTTTTATTTGACATAGGACTAGACGTTTTTGTGGGGCTCAATGCTATTTTGCTCTGTGTTTTGTGTTATTTTTTCGGCGGCCTTTGCAACTACTATTTGAGACGAACTTTTGTTACATGTTTTATGGTTTCAATAGTTTTTATATCATTATTTTACCACATTCAGTTTGTTTTGCTATACCTAATTCCCGGATATGGAGATATTTATTACGCGTACATCTTCCACTACGTCTCGGCCATGTTCTATTCTTTTATTTTTGCGCAAGTGTTTTATTTGCTCAATGCCGCTTTGTGTTTTAAGCTGCGCAAGAATTATTTATCCTTTTAAAGATCAGCAAAATCGTTCACTAAACGGCAAAATAAAAAAGGGGACCAGGGTTAATGGTTAAAAATAATATTTCAAAGCCAAGGCTATTTTTGCTTAGTTCCTTTATAGCAATAGCTTTTTCGTGCTTTGTTTATAGATTAATAGATTGGCAGGTTTTTAAAGGCGAAGAACTTAGAATTAGGGCGAATTTTAATGCAATATACGATATACCTATTAAAGCTATAAGAGGAGAAATTTTAGATGAAAACGGTGTGAGTTTGGCCGTAAATGAAGTCGTTTATCAAGTTGTCTTCGACAGATTTAAAATTCAAGAAGAGTCACTTAATAAAGAAATAAGTTTTCTTATAGATTTATTTAAAAAGAAAAAACAAAAATGGATAGATAACTTACCGATTGTGATAAAAGATGGCAAATTTGTCTTTTTAGAGCCGTCAAATCCAAATGATGAAGAAGAAAAAAAGAAAATAGAGAGAAATATAGAATTGCTAAAAGGGCCGGATGTGTTAAATTTAAATTCGTACGCGAGTGCTGAAGAGTGCATGCTGAATTTGTTTGATAGATTTAAGCTATCCGACAACGAAAGTTTGGAAAAAAAAAGAGATATAGCAAGCCTTCGTGCTCGTATGATTATGGAGCATTTTGATACAGGTGAAGCTAAAATGTTTGTTTTTGCCAATGGTTTAACTGGAGAAATGACGTCGATTGTATCGGGACTCTCTGGGGGTTTTTCTTTTAGAGTTAACAACGATATGAAGAGGAAAATTCGAAACTCAACTTTACTTTCGCATATTTTGGGCACAGTGGGCAAACTCTCGAAAGACGATTATGAGGAGCTTAAAAGTAAGGGCTATGCCCTCAATGATGTCACTGGACAATATGGCATAGAGAGGGCGCTGGAAAAGGAATTAAGGGGGAAAAATGGTAGAAAAGTAATAGAAATTACCAAAGAAGGGGAGATAAAGTCGCAGCTTATCAAAGAAGAAGTCGTGCACGGAGATACGGTTTTTTTGACGATAAATGCGCATTTGCAAAAGGTTGCGAATGAATCCGTAGAAAGAAATGTTCTGGCCTCCACCTCCAAAAGTGCCGGCGCCGTGGTTGTTTTGAGGGTTGATGATTTTTCTGTGTTGGCGGCCGCCACTTATCCCAACTACGATCTTGCCAAATATAAAAAAGACAGTAAATATTATAATAAGCTTGTTTCCGACAATGTCAACAAGCCTCTGCTGAATCGTTGTTTTGACGACGCCTACGAACCCGGATCCGCGTTCAAAGTTGTTGTTGCCTGCGCGGGATTGCAAGAGGGTTTGATCAACATGAAGCATTCCGTTCACTGTTCGCGAGGGTGGTATCTGCCCGGCAGTACTCATCATGTGCCCTGTATGGGTTATCACGGCAACATTGAGGTGCAAAGGGCAATTTTTGTTTCTTGCAACGCCTTTTTTCTTGACACGGCCCACAGACTCGGCATAGACAAAATTTGCGAGTACGCCAAAAAGTTTGGACTTGGAGTGAAAACTGGCGTGGAAATTCATGAGACTGTGGGTAGTCTTGCGCACCCTGATCGCAGAAGAGAACTTGGCGGAAAATGGTACCCTACGGACACTGCTTTTGCGGGGATCGGCCAGTCGGACAACATGTTTTCTCCGCTGCAACTAGCCACCTACGCGGCAACTGTCGCAAATGACGGTGTTCGCTGCATGACGCATCTTGTAAGAAAAAGAACTGATTATCTTAGAAAAGATACCGTGTTTGAAAATGATCCCAAAAATCCTCAGGTTGTCGACAATTTGGACGTATCGAAAGAGAATATGGAAATTGTAAGGGAGGGCATGTATTGGAACTGTACGAAGGGAACCGCCTCGAATCCCTTCGCTTCTTACAACATTTCTCTTGCCAGCAAAACTGGTACTTCTCAAAATCCGTCCGGCATCGATCATAAGGTTATTATCGTCTATGGGCCCACTAATGATAAGGGGGCTGTCACCACAGAAGGGCCTTATAAGGACTTTCCTCCAATCGCCGTGGCATCTGTGATTCCCAAAGGCGGCACCTACAATCAGACTTACAAATATATCACTAGAGATATTTTTGATGCTTATTTCAAGGGTGTTGGCAAAGATGTAAAATTTGATTAAAAGCAACATATTTTTTGCATGTGAGCGGCGAAGAAGTTTTAATTTTAGCACTTATGCTACTATTATACAGATCGTATATAGGTTGGTTGGAATACTTGGGAAATTTTTTCATTTAAAGATGAAGAATTTTATTAAAAACGGGCGACTTGAGAGTTAGTTTAAGAAATTTAATGTTTATTCAAAGGAGCTAATAAAAATGAAGAATTTATTTAAAGGCAGCATAATTTTTTACCGTTCTTACTACACGGGCGACGACGAAGAGATTTTAAATTCCGCAATAAAAAGATTTTCCGGCGCATGTGTGGGTGGGAGCATTTGTGTCGATGAAGAAAATCTTAACTTGGATATTTGCCGCTTATTGGATAAAAGTGACATTTTGTTTATTGTAGGAAATCATGATTACAATGGATGTGTAAAGCAAAGCGTCATCAATTCTGTTTGTAAAAAGGGGGATAAAAGAGAAAAATTTAAATTCTGCGAAGAGCAAATTGAAGACAGGGAATTTTGTTTGTTTGTTTTTAAAAATTGTATCATTTTTTTGTTGCCAGAGGAGCCAAAAATTTTGTCAAAAGCTTTGAGTAGATTTACTACTGTGTCTGTTATAAGGGAATATTTGATAAAAAGGGGACATATAAGACTTTGCAGACTTGGAGTATGCCACGATGTCTCGGCGCGACACAGAAGCGGCAAAGCAAGAACCAACTGAAGACTTAATTTATCGGAGTGATGCCAAAGGTGATGCCTTCTAATACGTCCAGCAGAACTTCAACGGTATCTAGCGAAGTAAAAATTCCCACGTTGTTTTCAACTGCAAATCTTCGTATCATAAAACCATCGTGAGCCCCCTTGTGATCGGGGCTCAAAGTATTGATTACATAAGTGACATAACCTCCCCGCAGCGCATCCAAAATTTCGCTGCCCCCCTCGCTTATCTTTCTTTTGGCCCGGGTCTTTATCCCGTTTTTTTTCAAAAATTCAGACGTACCTTTGGTTGCTTCTATGTTAAATCCAAGATTATAAAATTTTTGTATGAGAGGCAAAACTCTAGGTTTATCCTTGTTAGCGACCGTAACAAACACTGTTCCGTACGCTTGAACTTTGAGTCCCGAGGCTTTTAAAGATTTATAAAGTGCTCTATTTAATATTTCGTCGTGCCCGATTGATTCCCCGGTGGACTTCATTTCCGGCGATAAATAAGCATCCGCGCCAAAAATTTTAGAAAACGAAAAAACGGGGCTCTTCACGAACCAATGTTGTTTTTCTTCTAACATCCCCGTTTTGAACCCTTGGCTTTTAAGCGAATTTCCCATCTGAACTTTCGTGGCCACGTTCGCAAGATTAACTCCGGTCGACTTGGATATGAACGGCACGGTCCGGCTGGACCTGGGGTTTACCTCTATTACATACACTTCTTTGTTGTCATCCACTATGAACTGCACGTTAAATGGCCCCTTTATGTTGATTCCTTTGCCTAGCTGAATTGTATAAAATATTACTTTTTTCTTCACATCTTCATCTATGGAAAACGTCGGATATATGCTAATCGAGTCGCCTGAGTGCACGCCAGTGTGTTCCACATGCTCCATGATTCCCGGGATAAGTACGTCTTTACCGTCGCACACGGCGTCCACATCCAGCTCCTTACCCAAGATGTATTTATCTATTAAAACGGGACTTCCTTTGCTCACTGAAACGGCGTCTTTTAGGTACTGACGCAATTCTGAGCTGCTGTGGATGATTCTCATTGCTCTTCCTCCAAGAACAAATGAGGGCCGCGCCAACACGGGATAACCGATTTCTTCGGCTGCTTTTTCACCTTCTTTTGCATTCGAAATGGTTTTGCCCGTGGGTCTTGGAATTCCAAGATTTTCCAGACAAATTTCAAAATTTTTGCGATCCTCAGCTCTATCTATTGCGGCAATGGTGGTGCCGATTATGGGCGCGCCCATTTTTGCTATTTCGGATGCCACGTTTATAGCGGTTTGCCCGCCGAGCGAGACAATAACCCCGTCTGGCTTTTCAAGATTAATTATGTTCATGATGTCTTCGGCGCAAAGCGGTTCAAAATAAAGTTTGCTAGAAATAGAATAATCTGTCGAAACTGTGCCGGGATTATTGTTTATGACAATGGCGTCGTAACCGGCTTGACGTATAGCAAAAACCGCGTTAACCGTGGAATAGTCAAACTCTATACCCTGACCCACGCGAACCGGCCCCGAACCGAGCACTATGAGCTTTTTGTTTGTAGTCACCTTAGATTCATTTTCGCTTTCAAAACAAGAATAAAAAAATGGTACATAAGAGTCGAATTCGCGTGCGCAAGTGTCAATCATTTTGAAAACGGGGGTGATATTATTTTTGATCCTTAGATCAAATATCTCCTTAAAAGTTTTACCCCAAATTTTGGCAATGAATTTGTCGGAAAATCCAGCTCTTTTTGCTTTTTTTAAGATATCAATATTAAGAACATTCTCTGAGAGATTTTTTTCTAAATCGACTATTCTTTCTATAGTTTTTACGAAAAAAAAGTCGATTTGTGTTGCATTGCAAATATCCCTGCACAAAAGGCCGCGACGTAGCAATTCGGCCACGATATATATCCTCTCATCTGTCGCAGATTTAAGATTTTTAGTCAAATCTTCTGTGCTGCAAGAATCAAATTTTTTAAGCCACAAGTGATTTGTTCCGATTTCAAGACCCCTGATTGCCTTTAATAAACTTTCTTCCATTGTCCTGCCGATGGCCATGACTTCTCCCGTTGATTTCATTTGAGTGGTCAAATTCCTGGCGGCACTGCTGAATTTATCGAAGGGAAATCTTGGAATTTTTGTGACGACATAATCAAGGGTGGGTTCAAAACTAGCCGGCGTGTTGGCCAGCTGAATTTCGTCCAAATGAAAGCCGACCGATATGAGAGCTGAAACTCTGGCGATGGGATACCCACTTGCCTTTGAAGCCAACGCGGAAGATCTAGAAACTCGCGGATTTACCTCTATGACAAAATATTCGGAGGAGTACGGATTAAGCGCAAACTGCACATTGCAGCCGCCCTGTATTTTTAATTCGCGAATGATGCGTATGGCTGAATCGCGCAGCATATGAAATTCTTTGTTTGTTAAGGTTTGAGAGGGGCAGACCACAATTGAATCACCCGTGTGAATGCCAACAGGGTCTAAGTTTTCCATATTGCAAACGGCGAGAGCGGTGTTATTTTCATCGCGTATTACCTCGTATTCTATCTCTTTGTAGCCTTTTATAGATTTTTCTATCAAAACACGAGAGATAGGGGAGAGGTTCAGGGCACGTTGAGCCATTTTTTTTAGCTCCTCTTTGTTATCTGCAAATCCTCCTCCCGTGCCACCTAGCGTGAAAGCTGGCCTTAAAACTACAGGATAACCTATTTTCTCTGCTATTTCTAAGGCGCTTTCTATATTATTCGCAGCGTCAGATTGTATGCATGGCTCATTTATTTTTTGACATAATTTCTTAAACTTTTCTCTATCTTCGGCCGTTTTAATCGAATCAAAAGAAGTACCCAGAATTTCGCAGCCGCACTCAATGAGCACCTTTTTTTCGTAAAGTTGCATAGCCAAATTAAGGCCAGTTTGCCCGCCTAAAGTTGGTAAAATTGCGTCGGGACGTTCTTTTCTTATTATCTTCGCCACGTATTCTAGGGTTAGGGGTTCCATGTATATTTTGTCGGCTATGCCTTTGTCAGTCATAATGGTGGCGGGATTAGAATTCACCAATACGATTTCGTAGCCCTCTTTTTTTAGCGCTAAGCACGCTTGCGTGCCGGAATAGTCGAATTCTGCCGCTTGGCCTATCACTATTGGACCTGAACCTATAATTAATATTCTTTTTATATCTGTGCGTTTTGGCATATATTTCCTCCAAATATCTTTTTACCATTGCCGCTTAAGGTTTGCTACTTCTCAGTTTTAGCTTTCTAAATTACAATTTTGCTAGAATCGAGCGGCCATATTGCAGTCTAAAGCGGCAAGCCGCGACCTTACATTATTGCGGCACCCCCCTTGCGGGGCACATAGATTTTGTTGAAGTTTAAGTTAAGGCTTGTCACTTCTTAGTTTCAGTTTTCTAAACCATAATTTTGCTAGAATCGAGCGGCCATATTGCAGTCTAAAGCGGCAAGCCGCGACCTTACATTATTGCGGCACCCCTCCCCGGGCCACACAAATTTTACGGTAAGATCAAGATGAAGTTTGGAGCTATACTGTAGCGCGACTCCTCAAGCCATATTGCAGTCTAAAACGGCAAGTTGCGATTTTACTGAAGTTTGGCGTCATGTTGCAGCGCACCCTCTGAGCCTCAATTTTATTGAGCCTAAAATAAACATAGCTCTACATTCTGTATGTTGCAGCGCACCCTCTAAGCCTCAATTTTACTGAGCCTAAAATAAAGATGGCCCTACATTCTGTCTTTTTCTTTTTTGCATTTTAGTGATAAATCTGTCGAATAAATACGAGCTGTCCTGAGGGCCCGGGGCGCTCTCTGGATGATATTGAACGGAAAAAACGTCTTTTTTTTCTATCTCTATACCCTCAACTGCACCGTCCAAAATATTTTCGTGGGTCAAACGAATGTCCGTGCCCGAGAGACTTGCTTTTTCTACAGCATAGGAGTGATTCTGAGCGGTTATTTCTATTTTCCCTGTTAAAACTTCTTTCACGGGATGATTTGCCCCTCTGTGACCAAATTTCATTCTGTATGTTTTTGCCCCGTTTGCCAACGCTATCAACTGATGTCCCAGACAAATTCCAAAAATCGGAACCACACCTTGAATGAGTTTGATTGTTTCCATAACATACTGATTGTCGCAGGGGTCGCCCGGGCCATTGGACACGAGGACGCCGTCCGGCTGCAGTTCCAGTATCTGCTTGGCGCTCGTTTTGTAGGGCACAATAATGACGTTGCACCCTCTTTTTTTAAGAGATCTTATGACATTGTGTTTAACGCCGCAATCTATCACCACCACCGTGTATTTAAAATTAGCGCAGCGACTGTGCCAAAATTTAGTACAAGAGACCTTTTCTACGTGGTTTTTAAGTTTTTTTGTAGAATTTATAATCCTAACGCCCTCTTCGGCCGTAACTTCACGGAATGTTAGCAGAGCTCGAATGTTATTTTTGCTTCTTATCACCTTGATGATCTGCCGAGTGTCAACGCCTGATATTCCTGGTATTTTATGCTCTTTGAGGCTTTCGTCCAGAGTTTTGGTATAGTTGTATCCAGAAGGATGGTCGTTGTACTGTCTGACTATAAAGCCGCCTATGAAGGGCCGTAAAGTTTCGTAATCGTCGTCGGTGAGCCCGTAATTGCCTATTAGCGGATAAGTCATGCACACCATCTGACCAAAATAAGATGGATCCGAAAGTATTTCTTGATAGCCAACCATGGAGGTGTTAAAGACTACTTCGCTGACCGCGTCTATATTTGCGCCAAAGCCCGTCCCTAAAAAACTTTGCCCGTCCTCAAAAATTATCTTTCTATCACACATAAAAGTTCCTTTAATTTAGTTTATATTCATTTCCTCGAGCATATCATCGGGTATCATTATAAACCTAATCCGATTTATTTTCCAGAAGAAAAAAAGGGATTTAAAGAGTTTTAAAAGTCATATGTAGTCGTTTTACTATGATATTTGGCGCTGAAAGCTTTCTCGAAATCCCAATTTTTCAAATACTTTCGCAGATTTTATTAAGCGACAAACAAGTACGATGACAAATAACGCTATATAAGGGATATGTCTGATTTAAAAGAGAGCTTTACAATACTGGCGTATTGTGGTAAAACATGAGGGTAGGGGTTTGGGTTTACGGCTTGAACTTTATCATAATGAAAATTTTAAAGCGCTGATTTTTGGCGGCCTCGAGCGGATGTAATTAGTATTCTTGGGAGTTATATCATGTTTAAAAATAAAATTTTTAGGCTTTTTGTTTTTTTATCGATGGCAGTGTGTTCAGCTTTTGTGTTGACAAATGAAAAAAATGGGTCCTTTTTCTGGAAAAATATTTTTGCGTCTTTTGGTGTTTCTGAGCTTGAAAATGCTCAAGATGATGTCGAAAATGGTGCGCTTGGCGCGCGCGACAATGAAAGGGGTGGTTCTGACCACCCGAGAAATAGTCGCCCAGAGCCCGTGTTACCGCCGATGTTTATTCACGTTATCGATGTCGGAAATGCTGATGGCATCTACATAAGTTGCGCGGGTAAAAATATTTTAATAGATGCTGGAGATTATGAGACTAGAGATAGCCTTGTTGGTTATTTAGAGCAACAAGGAGTAAAAAATCTAGATCTTTCCATCTTAACCCATCCGCATCTTGACCACATGGGAGGCATGCCTAGCGTTTTAAATGCTTTCGGGGTGTCAAGATTTTTCATGCCAGAAATTCCCAAAAAGATTTTACCTAAAGGCAGTAGCTATATGTCTACGCTTTCGTGTCTAACAAAAAAAAAGATTCCTGTGCAAAGGCCGAAAATTGGCGAAATTTTGGAATTAGGACCTTTAAAAATTACTTTTTTAGGTCCGTGCAGACAATATGACAAAATGAACAACAACTCCATAGTGGTGCTTATTACTCATTATAGTAAAAAATTTATATTTATGGGGGATGCAGAAAAAGAGTCGGAATATGATATATTAAAGTCGGGTTTTGATTTAAAATGTGATTTTATAAAGATTGGCCATCATGGCAGTGACACATCTACGACTGATCAATTTTTAGATAAAGTTTCGCCGGAATATGCCGCTATAAGTACATCTGACAAATATGGAGTAAATTTTAAACGAGGCAAAAAAGGCCCGCCCGCAGTTGCTAAGCTTAGCAAGCGCGGTATAAAAACATTCAGGACAAATACAATGGGTAATATTATTTTTTGCAGCGATGGTAAGAAAATTTCCGTAAAATGTGAAAGAGAATGATTTGCAGTAGTAGCGATGAGCGTTTCTACAAATGGGCTCGGCTCACAAGGCATTAATAAAAGCAAAGCGGCATGTCACAGTTCTAAGTAAGAGAATAATTTGTAATAGTAGCGATGAGCGTTTCTACAAATGGGCTCTGTTCAACAAGGACATTAATAAAAGCAAAGTGGCATGGCAATTCTAAGTATATAGGAAACAAAATCAAGTAAATACTGGTTGTATTTGCTTCCCGCGGATTGCCGATTTTATAGAGGCTTCCAACAAACCAAAACGAGCAACCAAAGAATTCGGCTTGTCGGTGGGATCATCTTGATGCATGGGCACAAAATATATATTTTTTGTATTGAGCATCTTTCCTATGTTTTGGCCACTCGCCCCTAACCCATCGTTGGTGGCAAGAGCAATCAGTACTGGCCTGCCAACTCTCAAGTGCGACTTAGCCGCCAGGCTCACAGAAGTATTACTGATTCCGTTAGAAATTTTACTAAGGGTATTCCCCGTACAAGGGGCAATCACCATAATATCCACCATTCTCTTGGGACCGATGGGCTCCACTTCAGTAAGTCTGCTTAGAATTTTCTTGCTCGTTATTCTTTCTATTTTCTGCACAATATCTTTTGCTTTTCCAAATCTAGTATTTATAGAACTTGCATTTTTAGACATTATCGGTAAAACTTCGTATTTATTTTCTACTAATAGTATAATTTGTTCTATAACTTGGGAAAAATTACAAAAAGACCCACACAAACCAAATCCAACGCGAATTTTACTCATTTATTGCCTCCTCATTTATAATATCGTATATTGTCGATTTTATTATAGCCCCGGCCGTTTTTGGGGCGATTTTTCCGGGCAACGAAAGTGCATGTATAGATTTGATTTTAAGTCTTGAATCGGCCTCAAAGTCTACTCCTCCAGGATAAGAAGCAAGATCAATTATGATGGAATTTTGAGCGCATTTTGCCAAAGTGTGAGCGTCAAAAATCATGAACTTGGGAAAATTGCAAAAAGACCCACACAAACCAAATCCAACGCGAATTTTACTCATTTATTGCCTCTTCATTTATAATATCGTATATTGTCGATTTTATTATAGCCCCGGCCGTTTTTGGGGCGATTTTTCCGGGCAACGAAAGTGCATGTATAGATTTGATTTTAAGTCTTGAAGCGGCCTCAAAGTCTACTCCTCCAGGATAAGAAGCAAGATCAATTATGATGGAATTTTGAGCGCATTTTGCCAAAGTGTGAGCGTCAAAAATCACGTGTGGTATAGTATTAAAAATAATATCGTATCCTGTAGTTTTTTTAATTTCCGAGGTTAAAATTGCCGTATAGTTTTGAGATTTTATATGAGCAATATCCTCGGGTTTTCGTGCACTTACGACAACATTAGCTCTCATCCCCCACAAAACCATGCTCAACGCTTTACCAACTCTGCCAAATCCAGCAATGAGGCATCTGGAACCGTTTATAGTACCAAGGTATTCTCTCATGGCAATTTCTAGCGCCCCTTCCGCGGTTGGGATTGCGTTTCTTATTGCAAATTCTTCTCTTTTTGCGTAATCAAAAATTTGCAATTTTTTAAAGTTTTTACTAGTTTTAGTAAGACTTCTAGATATTCCACAGAATATCTTTTTGTTGGAGAGATTATTGGCAATCTTATCATCTAAAAATATTTTATTTTTAGAAAAAGGTGCATATAAAGTCGAAGAATCTTTTGTTGCAGGGAGAGGAAACACTATATACTTGCTATTTTCTATTGTTTCTTCAATACTAGCCTTTGTGACACTGTCGCTAAAATTTGCGTTCTCAAAGCCGGTCACATAAACATTCAATCCATCCTGTGCCAAACCTTCTATTAGGGAAATCTGCCGCCTGTCTCCTCCAAGTATTCCAAAAGTACCTAAGTTTAGCATTTTACTCCTCCAAAGGCAAAATAGTAATCGCACAGTTTACGACGCTTTCATTTTTTGCTATGCTATCGATGTGGGGCTTGCTACAAGGATCACAAATAAAAAAGCGCGGCACAGAAGACGCCGTGGATTTTTGGGTGAGAGGTTAAACGCCGGGATAGCCTTATAACATATTATGATTTTAATTTCCTTGCGTGACAACCGAAGGATTATTAGCATAATTTGCAAGAAATAATATTTTAAAATACAAATTCGAAAATAATACGACTAAAGGAGAGGTTTATCTTTTGGATCATCAGAATTTACTTAACGAAGTTAAAAATATACATTTTATCGGCATAGGCGGGTCTGGAATTTGTCCTCTTGCGGAAATTTTACTCAGCAAAGGATACAATATAACGGGCTCCGACGTTTACAATTCCGATACGCTAGAGCGTGTGAGATCTTACGGGATCAAGGTCTTCATGGGCCACAAAAAAGAGAATATAAATGGAGCCGATTTGATCGTTTATTCAGCCGCAATAAAAGAGCAAAATGAAGAGTTAGTTGCCGCTAAAAACCAGGGCAAAATTGCCATTGAGCGCTCGATTTTGTTGGGACTGGTTACTCAAAAATATAAAAATTTTATAGCTGTGTGTGGCACTCACGGCAAGACCACGACAACATCCATGCTCACGCAGATATTTCTAAAGTGCGGCTTTGATCCCACTGCGATCGTGGGCGGGCACCTTCCGGCGATTGGTGGGAACAGCATCGTGGGCAAATCCGACACGGTCATTTGCGAAGCCTGCGAATATGTCGATACCTTTCTTCGACTTTATCCTTCTGTTTCTGTTATACTTAATATTGAGGCTGATCACTTAGATTATTTCAAAAATATACAAGAAATAAAAAGATCCTTCAGAAAATTTGCACTGCAAACTACTCAAATGCTCATTATCAACGGCGACGATAAAAACGTTTTGGCGGCAGCGTCCGACGTAAATTTGGACGTTGTGAGCTTCGGTTTTGACGAATCTAATGATTGCGTTGCAAAAAATTTAAAGCAAAAAGGCGCATTTAGTTCTTTTGAAGTCTTTTGTCACGAAAAAAAGATAGCAGATGTTTCACTCAAAGTTCCCGGAAAGCACAATGTTTACAATGCCCTCGCCGCCGTTTGCACGGCATACAAGCTCGGCGCGTCGAAAGAACTTATTTCTTTGGCAATTTCAGAGTTTTCTGGCGTTCATAGAAGATTTGAGATTTTAAGTAAGGTAAATGATATTACCGTTGTGGATGATTTTGCCCATCATCCCACAGAAATTGGAGTCACTCTAAAAGCGGCATCTCAAATGGGCTGCGCCAGGGTAATCGCGGTTTTTCAGCCCCACACCTATTCGCGAACGTACGCATTTTTAAATGAATTTGCAAACGCTCTTTCTTTGGCTGACAAGGTAATTTTGTCCGAGGTTTTACCCGTAAGAGAAAAAAACGAGTTCGGTGTTTCTTCAGGGGATCTTGCCAAAAAGATTAAAGGCTGTGTTTTACTAAAAACTTTTGAAGAAATTGCAGAATTTGTGGGCAAAGAGGCTAAAGCCAAAGATCTAATAATTACTCTCGGGGGCGGCAATATCTATAAGTGTGCAGAGTTGATAGTCGAAAAATTAAGACAACGAAGGGATTGAAGGTTTTGGTTAAAAATTAAAAGCTGTGTTTTGCTAATAAGAGAAAAAACGAGTTCGGTGTTTCTTCAGGGGATCTTGCCAAAAAGATTAAAGGCTGTGTTTTACTAAAAACTTTTGAAGAAATTGCAGAAAAGGCTGTGTTTTACTAAAAACTTTTAAAGAAATTGCAGAATTTGTGGGCAAAGAGGCTAAAGCCAAAGATCTAATAATTACTCTCGGGGGCGGCAATATCTATAAGTGTGCAGAGTTGATAGTCGAAAAATTAAGACAACGAAAGGATTAATATGATGAAAAAAACGCAGATTGAAAAAATATACGAGAATTATGAGGATTTTACAGGGCAAAGTTTGTTGGTTTGTGGGTGGATAAGGAGTTTAAGAAGTTCTAAAAACATAGGATTTATAACTTTGGGCGACGGCAGTTGTCATAGAACTTTACAGATTGTCTTTAAAGAAGAACTTAAAAATTTTGATGAGATTTCTCGTCTTGGCGTAGGCTCATCGATAGGCGTGACGGGAATTTTAGTGGCAACGCCAAAAGCAAAACAACCATTCGAACTACACGCAAATAACATAAGTATATACGGAGAGTCCCCGTCCGATTATCCGTTGCAAAAAAAGAAACATTCGCTGGAATTTTTGAGAACAATAGCACATTTAAGGCCAAGAACTAACACTTTTTTGGCCGTATTTAGAATAAGATCAAACGCCTCTCTGGCCATGCACAGATTTTTGCAAGAAGATGGCTTTAATTATATTCACACACCTATTATTACGAGCAGCGATGCAGAAGGCGCCGGCGAAGTATTTACAGTTACTGACTTTAATCTTGAAAAAATACCTAAAACCGACCAAAACGAAAAAGTAGATTTTTCTAAAGATTTTTTTGGAAAGCACGCGATGCTCACCGTTTCAGGCCAACTTCAAGCCGAGTGTATGGCAATGGCGCTCTCTAAAGTTTACACCTTTGGCCCCACATTCAGAGCGGAAAATTCCAACACGCAAAGGCACGCTGCAGAATTTTGGATGCTGGAGCCGGAGGTGGCCTTTGCCAATTTAAACGACATGATAGAACTTTCTTCCCGGCTGGTAAAATATGTCGTCAAATCCACATTAGAATCTTGCGAATACGATCTAGAATTTTTAGCCAAAACCTATGATGAAAGCTTAATTTCTCGCCTTGAAAAAACAACGGACGAGGACTTCGAAGTGATTGATTATACAAAAGCTATTGATTTACTTTTAAAAAGTGGGCATAATTTTGAGTATGGGGTCGAGTGGGGTAGGGATCTTCAGACGGAACACGAAAAATATTTATCGCAAACGGTTTTTGGAAAACCGATTTTTGTTACCGACTATCCCAAGGACATAAAAGCTTTTTACATGAGACAAAATGGCGATGGCAAAACTGTTGCCGCCATGGACATGTTGTTTCCATCGATAGGTGAAATAGTAGGAGGGAGTCAGCGCGAAGAAAGGCTAGATATCTTGTGCGAGCGCATAAAAGAATTGGGCCTTAAAGAAAAAAATTACTGGTGGTATTTAGATTTAAGAAGGTACGGCAGCGTCGAGCACGCGGGTTTTGGCCTTGGATTTGAAAGGCTTATTATGTACCTTACTTCGCTCACCAATATTCGCGACGTTCTTTTATTTCCAAGAACTGTTAAAAATGCCGATTTTTAGACAAATTTTATTAGAATAAAGGGGGAAGGATTTTGTTTTCTTACGACACGAAATCAAAAGAGGAGCTCGTGCAAGAATTGGACCTGCTAACAAAAAAATACGAAGAGTTTAAAAACAAAAATTTAAATCTTGACATGTCGGAGGATAAACTCTCAAAGGAGCAGCTTGATCTTTCAAGCCCCATGCTCGACACCTTGATTAGTGATTCGAATTTTGTCGTAGATGAAGAAGATATACAATATGCACGTGTAAATCATAAAAATATGGGCAGTAGGAATGTGAACTATGAAGGTGTAAATTGTAAAAATATAGATAATGAAAGTATAAATTGCGAGAGCACAAAGTGTAGAGGCGCAGACGGTGAAGATATAGGCTGCGAAGGCGCAAGTTACAAAGATATAGGTAGTGAAAATATATCCTGCAAAGATACGAGTCACAAAAACGAGGACGATGAAAACAGTTGTGAGGGCACAGATTGTAGGAATTATGGTTTGCACGAAGGAATCCGCGCGATGAAGGCAATATTTTCTGATATTTTAAAAGTTAATATCGACAATTTATTTATCGGTGAAAACTCTAGCCTTAGCATGATGTTCGACGTTATCTCTCTTTATTTGATACATGGAGTTTGCGGTAGAACGCCGTGGTTAAAACAGCCAAGAATTAAGTTTTTGTGTCCTATCCCCGGTTACAGTGGGCATTTCAATATTCTTTCTTATTTTGACATAGATCACATATTAATTCCTATGAGAAATGACGGTCCTGACATGGAAATTGTAGAAAAAATTGTTTCTGAAGATGAATCTGCAAAAGGAATCTGGTGCGTGCCCAAATACTCAAACCCGCAAGGAATAACTTACTCGGAAGAAGTGATAAGGCGTTTTTCGAGACTGTGTCCCAAGGCGCCGGATTTTAGGATTTTTTGGGACAATGCCTACGCCGTTCACGATCTGACTGATTCAAAAGAAGAATTGCCGAGCTTGATGGATGAATGCATTCGAACCAAAAATGAAGATTTGCCCATACTTTTTTGCTCTACTTCTAAAATAACTTTTCCCGGTGCTGGGGTCGCCGCTTTAGCAGCTTCTAAAAAAAATCTCCTTGAGATTAAAAAATATTATCAACATAAAACTATTGGATTTGACAAATTAAATCAATTAAGACATGCAAAATTTTTCGAAAATTACGAAGGTTTGCTAGAACATATGAAAAAGCATAGAAAACTCTTAAGGCCGAAATTTCAGGTAGTTCTTAATTGTCTTGCAAGAGAATTTTCTGAAGATAACAAAAATCTTGCCACTTGGAACGAGCCTAAGGGCGGATATTTTGTAAGCGTTGACGTGGAACCGGGTTTAGCAAAAAGTATAGTCAGCTTATG
>JAIRSI010000072.1 GCA_031255515.1 Oscillospiraceae bacterium
CAAAGGTGTGTTAAGATTCTCTTATCAATGTCTAAGAATATGTGGCCAAAGTTGGCTACGAAATTTTAGGTAAAATTACGCAAGTTGATGATAGAGGCAGAATTAACGTTTCCAGAAGGAACGTGCTTATGAGCGCTACGTAAATCCAAACGACAACAAAGGTGCGTTAAGATTCTCTCATCAATGTCTAATATGTGCAAAATGCATTGTTTGTTAAGACATACTAAACTTCTTTCGAGATCTAAAATATGTTGCAATCTAATCATGAAATATGACGAGATTAAAAACATGAAAAAAGAAAAATTCAAGCGTTTTACAGACGCCCAGGAAGCATGTTATAAAATCCCTTTAGAATAATCTCGGATAAATACACAAAAAAACAGATGAAAACGGTTTAGCTTGAAGTTTAATTTGATAAACGGGATCTGTGATTTTAAGCCCAAGAAGCTAGATTCGAAAAAGATCTATTATAGCTATTCCGATTTAAAACAGACGCCAAGTTCTTTGAGGCGCTTCCTCTCTTGTGTCTTTTTCGCTAGGTATTAAAATATCATTTCTCTTGCATCTTTCAAGCATGCCATTCTTGTATTTTACCTGTGGTATTTATTTTAAATCGGAATAGCTATAACAAGCAAAAGACTAATTAAAATCACAGAAATTATCGGCGAAAACAAAAACTAGCTCCCCAAAAATAAACGTCCATTAGTACGAGTCATTTGCGCGATTTTAAAATAACAAGTTCACTCGCGTAGTTTTTAAACGATGACGATAATGAGGTCGTTTTGTGGGAAAAACGTAAAATTTAGATTCTCCCCACAGTCAAAACCCCTTCTATTTTTTTAATTGCGGTTATTATAGTATTTAAATGTTCAAGATTTTTCACTAAAATAATACAAGTTATAAGTCGCAAATTATTTTCTATATTTCTTGTGTTAAGCGAATCTATTGGTATATTCATCAGAGAAAATTTTAACGTCACATCCGCCAAAATCCCAGATCTGTTAGATACTATCAGCTCGAGTTTTGAACTAAAATTGGTTTTTAAATCGGAACACCAGTGCGCATTCATCCATCTGTTATAGTCCTCGCTGTCAAGTTGAGGCACCTTGACGCACGACTGTCTATGCACCGAGGCGACAAAGCCTTTGGTTATAAGCGCACAAATACTATCTCCGGGCAGAGGGCTGCAACATTTTGCCAAACTCGCCGTGCAATTGGAGATTCCATCTATATTTACAATTTTCTTCAAAACCTTTCTGTTGACACCCGTCAGATTTTTGTGGGCGAGTTCCGGTTCTTTTGAATTTTTAAATTCTAAATACGCTTCTTCAATCTCCGGCATAAGATTTTTTAGAGCTATGCCTCCGTATCCGACCAATTCAAAAAATTTCTCAAGCGAATCATATTTTTGTCTCTTGATTACCCTTTTTAAAAATGGCTCCACTTCTTCTTTTTCTAGCTTAATTTTTCTGAGTATTTCGCGCTCTACCACTTTTTTACCTTCTAGAATATTTTCCTGCTTCTTTTCTTTTTTCAGCCAATTACTTATACTGTTTCTGGCCTCGATGGTGCGGACAACTCTTAGCCAATTTCTGCTCGGGCCTTTTAAAGGATCTTTCGATTTTATTATTTCGACAATCTGACCGTTTTTTATCCTGGTTCCTATTGGAACCATTCTATTGTCAATTTTTGCCCCAATCATTTTGTTGCCCATCTCGCTGTCAACAAAATAGGCAAAGTCTATAACAGTGGCGCCAAGGGGCAGATTTATTAGGTCTCCGCGGGGCGTAAATGCGTATATTTCTTCCGACGCAAGATCTGTTTTTATATCCCCGATGAGATCGCCCGCACTGCTACTGCTAATTTGATTTTCTATCATTCGCCTCAACCACGACAATCTTTCCTCGAACGAATCTTTGGATTCCGCAATGCCAGATTTATATTTCCAATGCGCCGCCACGCCATATTCAGACGTATAGTGCATATCCCACGTCCTTATTTGCACCTCAAATGGCACAGCGTTAGCGTCAACTACTGTGGTGTGCAAAGATTGATAAAAATTAGGTTTTGGAGTCGATATATAATCTTTAAAACGGTTCGTAAGCGCGGTAAACATGTTGTGGATAACTCCTAGGACATTGTAACACTCCTTTACAGTGTCAACTATTATCCTAATCGCGAACATATCGTAAATCTCTTCTATTTGGTGACCCAGCATGAAAACTTTTCGATAAATTCCCCATATGCTCTTCGCTCTTCCTTCCACGCGCACATCAGGAATATCTCTTGTTAATTCGTCTAAAATTTTATCTCTTATTCCCTTTATTATCTTATCTTTTGAGATCTGAGTGGTTTTTAGGCTCTGTTCAATTTTCTCGCACGCTATGGGGTCTAATATCCTTATAGAGATATCTTCAAGTTCTTCTTGTATTGTTTTCATGCCAAGTCTATGAGCAATTGGAGCATAAATTTCCATAGTCTCAAGCGACTTATCTCGGCGATGTTGCGGCGGCATACAATCTATTGTCCTCATGTTGTGCAACCTGTCTACTAATTTTATGACAATAACCCTTATATCTCGCGCCATTGCTATTAACATTTTTCTTAAATTTTCCGCTTGTCTTTCTTCTTTTGTAGAAAGTGGAATCTTCCCAAGTTTGGTGATAGAATCCACCAAAGATGCAATGTTCGCACCAAACTCTTTGGACAGAAAATTTAAAGTAACATTCGTATCTTCCACCACGTCGTGTAGCAAAGCTGCCACTATGGATTCCGTATCCATACCGAGTTCCGCAAGTATGTAAGCAACGGAAACAGGGTGGTATACATACGAAATTCCAGAATACCGCTTCTGAAATTCGTGAGACTTGCGAGCTAATTCGTAAGCTTTATCGATGGCTTCGATATCAAATTTTTCCCTCTTTTTCAAGATAAGTGTTCTTAAATCTTCATATTTCTTGTAAAATTTAACTTGTGCCGACAACGCGTATCACTTCCCTTTAGTCGTTTGTATTTGAAACAGGATAATTTTATCACCTTTTAATTTTATGTTCAAAAATTCTTATACTAAACAAAAGTGTAAAACTCCGCGCTCCTCACTAAACGAGTTTTTTCTAAATAGATCGACATAATAAATGAACGGTAAACTGATCATTCGCGACAACGCTTAACACAACACAAATTATGGCTTTGAAGGCATAGACATTGATAGATTTACATGTCTATTTAAAACTTTTCTGCCGTTCATGTAAATTTACTAAACAAATTCCAACAAATCCGACATCGTGTACAACCCGGGGCTCTTTGTGCATATAAAAAGAGCTGCATTTACAGCCCCCGCCACAAAGACCTCTTTTGACTGCGCAGAATGCCTTACGCTCAAAGTTTCGTTGTCGCCCGCAAAAATCACCTCGTGGTCTCCTATTATAGATCCTCCCCTCACGCAACTTATGCCTATTTCGTTCTTTGTTCGAGGATTTCTGTGAAAATGCCTGTCATAAACGTATTTTTGCTTATCTTTCTTCATAGAAGATATGGCATTCGCCAGCATCAGAGCAGTCCCGCTCGGTGCATCTATTTTTTTGTTGTGGTGCCGTTCTATTATTTCTATATCAAATTTTTGCTCTAGAACTCTAGTCATTTCCTTACAAATTCTGGTCATTAAATTTATACCTATTGACATATTCTCTGATAAAAATATTGGTATTTTAGAAGAAGCCGACAAAATTTTTTTATTCTGAAAATCCGAAAATCCAGTGGTACAAATAACAGCTGGCAATTTTTTTCTTATGCAAAAATTTAAAATTTGATTAATAAATTCCGGGTGAGAAAAGTCTATTAAGACATCTGCTTCTTTATCTATTTTTTCCATTGAAGCAAATATCTTAAAATTCCCTGAAATACCTGCTTTTTTGTCAACGCCCGCTACTACTAGACAATCATCTCTGTTGGTTATATATTCGGTGGTCGTTCGCCCCATTCTGCCATTCACACCTGTCACTATTATCTTTTTCAAAAAATTACCTCCTTTTAAATTTAATGGCGCATCCCGATTTAGGTAAATTCGGCAAATGCAAATGTATATTTTATGGGACATCGAAAATAATATTAGTGCTTAAATGGTTCATCTTATGAATATAAGGGGGATGGCAAAATGATCAATCGACATGACGATCGCGACAAATCAGGAAAGCTAGAAGCCGTTGACAAAGAAGATCTAGAAAAAGTTTTTGGAGGTTTTGAAAACGCCACACTTCAAGCTCTAGCAAAAAAAGGAGAGTTCCCGAAATTAAGAACAAGTGGCACTTTCGCCAGACACAAACACGCGCACCCTCCCCACAACACGAGGTCAGATAATTTTGCCAAAACAGATTATAACGATGCCGAATTTCGTGATCCTGATGTGTAAATCTTAAGTTGTTGCCCGCTTGCTACGCTCTTTGTGCTTGGGCAATTAAAGCTAAATGCAAATCTTGAATGGACCGCAACGATGCTGAATTTCGTGATCCTGATGCGTAAGTCTTAAGTTACCGCCCGCTTGCTACGCTCTTTGTGCTTGGGCAATTAAAATTAAATGCAAATATTGGGGAGAATTTTGATGAACGAAGACACTTTTAAATCACTAGGAGCGAGCGGAGAAGTTTTAGAAGAACTAAAAAAATACGCCGTTAACAAATTTCAAAGGCCTTATAGTATTCCGCAATATATCGAAGAAGAACCTTTTGTAAAGCCCTGGAAACAGCTAATTGCCATGGCAGAAATAAAGGGAGTGGAAGAAGCGCTAAATGCCAATATGGCTCATGGAGATGAAGATATATCTCTAAAAACTCCAGACGATGTCAAGGTAGAAATATACAATTCTTTTGCAGGCCCTATTCCCATTATATACATTTCTAACGTTGAGGATTTCGAAGAAATTGTCGTAAAGCTTATCCACAAAGGCAAAAGACCCGTCGGAATAGAGAGAACTGGCGCATCTTTTGCGTTTGGTGAAAAAAACAGATTTATAATTTTGTCAAACAAACCGTACAGTAACATTCCGGCAGAAAAATTAGGGCTAAACACAAAAAAATGGCAAGATCTTTCGCTGATTATAAGGCGCGAGCACGAGTGTACTCATTACTTTACCAAGCGATTTCTGGGCAGTTCCAATAATAACATGCACGATGAGATTATAGCAGACTTTGCCGGAATACTTTCTGCCGACGGAAAATATCATTCTCACTGGTTTTTGGCCGGAATGGGCCTAGATGAATATCCAAGGCCTCAAACTAATGGCAGATTTCCCGTCTATACTGCGACTCTTTCTGACAAAGCAAAAGAAATTCTAAAAAAAATTACGGTAAAAGTGGCTAACAATTTAGAAAGATGGTCAAATACGGAGCAAGCGACAAAAATGTCTTTAAAGGATAAGGTACTCTTTTTGTGCGATAACGATTTGGTTGATCTTTATATGCTTGGTTGCTGAATCTGTTACGCGCCAAATTACATGTCTTTGGACCGCGTCAAGAAATTTATGCCGTGTAAAAAACACAAACTCATAATACGAAAAGGCACGAGCTTACGGCGTGTAAGAAGCTGTAAATTCATATCACAAAAAGATGCAAATTTATGCTGTAAAAAGACACAAGCTTACGGCATGTAAGGATCTGTAAATTCATATCACAAAAAGGTGCAAATTTATGCTGTGAAAAATTGCGATAAAATCTTTAAATTCCCGCTATTAAAACTTCTTATATCCGCCACAGAATACTTCATCATAGCAAGTCTTGTAAGACCCAACCCGAAGGCAAACCCAGTATATTTTTCGTCGTCTACCCCGCCCATTTTTAAAACATTTGGATGAATCATTCCGCATGGACAAAGCTCAATCCATCCAGAATTCTTGCATGAAGAGCACCCGCTTCCATTACAAATCATACACCCTATATCAAGCTCGAACCCCGGCTCCACAAACGGAAAAAACCCCGGCCGCAATCTAACTTTAACAGCTGCTTTAAAAATTTCAGACAGCATAGTCTTCATAAAATAAATTAAATTAGAAATAGAAACCCCCTCGCCTATCATCATACCTTCCATCTGAAAAAAAGTGGTTTCGTGGCTTGAATCCGTGGACTCGTTTCGAAAACATCTTCCCGGAAAAACGGCCTTAAGAGGCGCTCCGTATTTTCTCATAACTTCATTTTGCGCAGCAGAAGTATGAGTCTTTAAAACCCTAGAATCACTCAAATAATAGGTGTCTTGCATATCTCTCGCGGGATGATGGGGGGGTATGTTTATAGATTCAAAGCACTGATATTCGTCCACAACTTCGGGAAATTCCTCGACAATAAATCCCATACTTCTAAAAATTTCTTCAACTTCTCTTTCCACCAAAGTGATCGGATGATAAGAACCTTTCCCGAAATTTGCAGGGCGTGACACATCAAAGGGCTGCAAGCTATTAATAGTTTCTAGGAGCTCTAGATTTTTGATGTCCTCGCCTCTTTTAACAATCTCTTTTGCAACAAAATTTTTAAGCGAGTTAACTAAAGCCCCTATTTCTTTGCGCTCTGAAGGTTTCATCGTCTTCATGTCCAGAAATAGCGAAGTCACATCGCCCTTTTTCCCTAAAAATCTTACTCTTAAATTCTCTAAACCCGCAGAATCCGATGCCTCTTTTAACAGGTTTTTGAAAGTGAGCTTTATTTTGTCTATTCTCTCTTGCATAATTCCCCCTAATGCACCTTAAAAGCCTACTTTACAACTTACTAAAATTCCAGTTGTGCAGCTTACAATTAACCAGTAATCTCATTTTATCACAATAATTTAGACAATAGCAAATTAAATACATAAAATTTTTTACACACATAAAAAGCGTGCCTTATATCCGCCGTAAAGCTTTAAACAAAATTTTGTGCAACATGAATAAATATTTATTTAATTTTTACTTACATTTTGTGACATTTTTGCAAAATATTAACATGTAATAATAGTATTATCATCCTGGTAACTAGACTCTATTTTAACAAAGGGCTTTTATTTTTTCCGAATAAAAATAGGACAAAGGCTCATATAAATAGCGAAGGAGGTAGATCGCGTGGAAACAGTCATTTATTTAGACGTGTTAATAAGTATCAACTTATTCGTGAGCTACTTCATCTTACTTGCCGTGGGGAAATTTTTAAATATGCAACTCGGCCGACTAAACCTAATTTTAGCGTCTTTGTTGGGCGGAGTTTATTCTCTCACGGTGATTTTGCCAAAACTCCCAGCCGTCCTGTCCATCATGATAAAACTAGTAATGTCAGCCGCAATGTTGGGCGTTGCCTTCGGATTCCACAGTCCCAAATTTTTCTTAAAAGCAATAACAACTTTCTATATGATAAACTTCATATTTTTAGGAGTAATGTTTTTAATTTGGAACTTCGTTTCGCCCCCCGGACTCTTCATGAAAAACGACGTCGTGTACCTTGACATCTCTCCCATCCTTTTAACTATCGCGACTTTTGTTAGCTATGTCGCTTTCGTGGCAATGAACAAAATACTTGCTCGGCAAGTCCCGGGCAAAATTTTTTTAAAAGTTGCGGTAGGAGTCGCAGGTAAAGAAGCGATAGTCAGAGCAAAAATCGATACGGGGAATACGCTCAGAGAACCATTTTCATCGCTGCCTGTTATGGTTGTAGAGTATAAGCACGTAAAAGAAATAATTCCAAAAGAAATAAGAAAATTCATGGACAATATCAGTATACCTTCTGCCAAATCAAGTCCTGTGAGAAATAAAGAAAAACTAAATTGCAGAATAATTCCGTTTAGATCAATCTCTGGCGACGGAATTTTGCCGGCATTCAAACCGGACAAATTTTATCTGGTTAATTCCAAAAAACCCATTTTGAAAGAAGTTTATGTTGCTATTTGCAAAGAAGGAATGCTGCCGTGTGAATTCGGAGCGCTTGTCAGCGAAGAAATAATCAGCTAAATGCAAATTTTATAAGGCATCACACGCCCAAACGTCATTAAAAGCACAGCAATATGGCCAATAGTTCATCAAAAAAATCAAAGGAGGTTTTTATTATGTTTAATAATCTAAGAATTTTAGCGTACAGATTGAGATTCTGGTTTGTGTCGCTCTTTTCTCACCTTGGAATTCTAGAGAATATCCACTATGTAAACGGCCCAGAAACCTTGCCAGCTCCCCTTAACCAAAAAGAGGAAAGAGAAATTTTAGAGCGAATTTTGCAGGGAGACGAAAGCGCCAGGGAACCCTTGATAACTCACAATCTCCGGCTGGTTGTTTACATTGCCAAAAAATTCGACACGAGCGGAGCAAATGTAGAAGACCTAATTTCGATAGGGACAGTTGGGCTTATAAAAGCTGTCAACACATTTAAGCCTGAAAAGAATATAAAACTTGCAACTTATGCCTCTCGCTGTATCGAAAACGAAATTCTAATGCATTTGAGAAAAAGCTCTCAAAACAAAAACGAACTTTCGATAGACGAACCACTTAATACCGACTGGGACGGAAACGAACTGCTTCTATCCGACATTCTTGGCAGCGATCAGGACATCATTGGGCGTGAAATTGAGCAAGATATGGAATTTAGCTTGCTTTTAAACGCGGTTTCAAAATTGTCAGACAGGGATAAAAATATAATGGAACTAAGATTTGGCCTCGGAGGCAAAAAAGAACACACGCAAAAAGAAGTGGCAGATTTTCTTGGAATATCTCAATCGTACATTTCGCGTCTTGAGAAAAAAATAGTAGAAAAACTAAAAAGAGATTTGGATAAAGTTTGCTAGCCCACAATTTATAAGCCAAGGGAGGCTCCTGTTTTTCGCCGCCATCCGCGCAATGCTTGAATAAAATTTTAAAATCAATTAAAATGACCTAAAGAATTTTGTAAAATATATCGAAAGAGGACGTTAATGTCTAAAGTTTTTTTAAAAGTTAAAGATTTGCTCAGAGAAAAAATAAAAAATGCCCTTAACACTGTTAATAAGAACGACCTTTTTATTCCAGAATTTTCTATAGAAATCCCCTCAAACAGAACTCACGGGGATCTTTCTACGAACGCGGCACTTGTTTGCGCCAAAGTTTTTGCCAAGCCCCCGGCGGACCTGTGCAATATTATTGCAGAAAATATAGATCTAAACGGCACCTACCTCAACTCTTGCCATGTCGCTATGCCGGGCTTCATTAATTTTAGACTTGGCGTGGATTTTTTTGGCGAAGTTGTGAGAGAAATTATCAAAGAAGATAAAAATTACGGCAAAAGTGATTTTGGCAAAGGCAAAAAAGTAATGGTCGAATTTGTGTCGGCAAATCCCACTGGTCCTATGCATCTTGGCAACGCCAGAGGGGGTTCTCTGGGCGACTGTTTGTCTAGCATACTTAGTGCTGTCGGTTATGACGTCTACAAAGAATTTTATGTTAACGACGCCGGAAATCAAATTGAGAAATTTGCTCGGTCTCTAGAGGCTAGGTATTTGCAATTTTTCTTGGGAGAGAACATTGTGCCATTTCCCGAAGATGGCTATCACGGCGACGATGTTGTCAAACTTGTCAAAAATTTTATCGATATATTTGCAGATAAATATGTAGACTGCGAGCCAGAATTTAGAAAAAAAGCCCTTGTAAATTTTGCCTTGCCTAAAAATATTAAAAAAATGAAAGAAGATCTTAAAAAATACAGAATAGAATATGATAACTGGTTTTACGAGAGCGAATTGCACAGCTCGGGAGAAATAGAAGAAACCATAAAAGAGCTAAAATCAAAAGGTTGCACCTACGAAAAAGACGGCACTCTTTGGATAAAGGCGTCTGATATTAACTGTGAAAAAGACAAAGTTCTTGTAAGGCAAAACGGCGTGCCCACTTATTTTGTCGCCGACATTGCCTATCATCGAAATAAATTTTTAAAAAGAGGATTTGATATCTGCGTGGACATTTGGGGCGCAGATCATCACGGTCACGTGGACAGAATGAAAGGGTCCATGGATGCCTTGGGTATCGACAGTTCTAGGCTTAAAATAATCGTCGTGCAAGTCGTCAGATTAGTTAAAGACGGCGAAATTATCAAAATGAGTAAAAGAACGGGAAAAAGTATAGGACTTGTAGATTTGTTAGAAGAGGTAGAAGTTAACAGAGCAAGATTTTTATTTAATATACTAGGCGCAAATTCTCAAATGGATTTTGACCTTGACCTGGCCACGCAGCAAAGCTCTACAAATCCCGTGTATTACGTCCAATATGCTCACGCTCGCATTTGCAGCATATTACGAAAAAGTTCCCTTCAGCTCGATGTTTCAAAGGCATTGAATGATATGAATCTCGATAATTTAACTGCAAATGCAGAAAAAGAATTAGTATTTTGCCTTTCGTGCTATTCCCAAGAAATAACTGACGCATCAAAAAATTTTGACCCCGCCAGCGTTACAAAATATGTCTTAAAAATCGCCGCTCTCTTTCATAAATTTTACACGTCCTGTCGCATAGAAAACGAAGATCTCTCACTAACCAAATCAAGGACATGTCTTTGTCTGGCTACTAAAATAGTCATGAAAAATATTCTAGACATGTTCAAAATAGATGCACCGGAAAGCATGTAAGGAAAACTTTTTTAAAAAATTTCTAGCTAAGCGAATTTTGTTTGAGTACTCATCCTCCCTGACTGCGTCACCATTCGCTTGGCAGTTTTGCATCTAAAATTTAATAATTTTAATCTTTTTGATTTTGGCGACATAAAATGATAAAAAAATAAATTGAAATCATGTAAATTAGAAGTGGAGTTGGTTTATACATAGACTTATTTTTCTCTAATGGTAAATTTTGAGTTTTTTATATTAGTCTTTTTGATTTTGACGACATAAAATGATAAAAAAATAAATTGAAACCATGTAAATTAGAAGTGGGGGTTAGCTTATACATAGACTTATTTTTCTCTAAACGTTAAATTTTAAGTTTTTTTATATATTTGTTTGCGCGAAGTTTGAAGCACTTGATTGTTAACGAAAGGTGGTTTCAAAATGGGAGTAAAAATTACTCAAGATGGCGTCGAATGCACCGCTTTGCTAGAAGGCGACATCGATCATCACACCGCCAAACTCATAAGAGAAGCTATTGATGATTATATCACCAAAAAGCGCCCTAGTACCTTGTATTTAGATTTTGGACGAGTAAGGTTTATGGACAGCTCTGGTATAGGACTGATCATGGGTAGATATAAAAACATAAAACTCCTGGGCGGCGAACTTTGGGTGGTTGGCGCTTCGGATAGCACAAAAAGAATAATCAAGCTCTCGGGTCTGGGGGCTCTTGGCGTTATGAAAGAAGAGAGGTGAAAACCTTTAAAAATTCTGGATTTTTGAGGGCTCCCAAGGTTTCGTCTTTAAAATCGGCTGTTTTTCGCTTTGATTTTGATAAGGGGCTAATTTGTCTTGGCTTGATATTTAGCTTATAAATTCTTAAAATGCACGTGCTTTGCGCGCGGGCAGAGAGAAAGGTGAAAGATTTTGAAATCTATTAACGAAATGAAACTTGAATTTGCAAGCCGCTCATCTAATGAAGGCTTCGCTCGCAGCTCCATCGCCGCCTTCGTATCCCAGCTTGACCCAACTATCTCGGAGCTTGCCGACATAAAAACGGCGGTCTCAGAGGCGGTTACCAACTGCATAGTGCACGGCTACAGCAAGACACTCGGGGTAATCTCTGTAACGGCGCAAATCTTCGAAAATCGCGTTATTATCAGAGTAAGAGACAGGGGATGCGGAATACCAAATGTCGATCAGGCAATGGAGCCACTCTTCACAACTGGAGGCGAGGAGCGCTCGGGCCTAGGTTTTGCCGTGATGCAAAGCTTTATGGACAGCGTAAAGGTTAGTTCAAGGCCCGACAAAGGCACAACTGTTATTTTGGAAAAAAATATAATACCGCGCATGTCAAAAGTGGGCTGTCCCTCTTAAATAGAGTTCATATTTTGAAAAAATATAGTACCGTGCATATCAAAAGTGGGTTACCTCTCTTAAATTTTGAAAAATTCAGTACTGTGCATATCGAAACGAACAGAGTTTGCATTTTGGAAAATATAGTACCGTGCATATCAAAAGTGGGTTATCTCTATTAAAGGCTTATATTTTAGAAGAATACGATGTCCTCACACAGGCATTTCTCCTTGGCCAGGACCATATTGTTCGTTTCAAAATACTGATTATTTTAGACTAAGGCGTAAGCTGAGAACCAATGCTAAATTTTGTTCTGTGCGATCAGAGCACGTGCAACAAAAGGCCTGCGCTTGGATTTTAGAAAGAAGTTTACTTATGACAAAATGCTCTGAAAATATAACCGTTAGTAACAATATTGGCTTGGCTCACTTGTGCGCAAAGAAATTTGTCGGGAAAGGCATAGAGTACGAAGATCTGTTTCAAGCCGGATCTCTGGGACTGGTTAAAGCCATTAAGAGGTTCGACTCTGATAGAGGAGTAAAATTCTCTACTTATGCTGTTCCCGTTATATTGGGCGAAATCAGACTTTTGTTTCGAGACGGCGGGGCAATTAAAGTTAGCAGGCATCTAAGATCGCTTTCTATTAAAATTTCAAAACAAAGGGAATTATTTCTTGCAAAAACAGGACAAGAACCCTCACTGACTGAACTTTCCAAAGTCTTGAAGGTTGATATAGAAACCATTACAGAAGCTGTAGACTCCAGCATTACTCTAATTTCTCTGACATCAGACGAAAAAAATGGTGGGCACCAAATTGATATACCTACCGATCCAATAGAAGAAAAATTAACAGATCATTTGTCGTTAAAAGAAGCCATTAAACGACTTGGATGCTTCGACAGACGTCTCGTGACGTTGCGCTTTTTCAAAAAACGCACTCAAAGTGAAACTGCACAAATATTAGGCGCAAGCCAGAGTCAAATTTCCCGGCGTGAGAAAATCGTACTCGCCAAATTAAGAAAAAATCTAGTTTAGCAAGACAGATCAGAGCCGGATTTTCTAGCTTGACAAGATCGTTCTCGCCAAATTAAGAAAAAATTTAGTTTAGTAATATGAGAAAAATCTAGGTGCCGCGCAAACACTGGAGCAAATCAGAGCCAAATTTCCGGCGCGAAAAGATCGTACTCGTCAAACCAAAAATGCACCAATAAGCTAAAATTTGCACACTAAAGTATGGGCTATTGAGAAATTTTAATCATAGATCAGATGAGACAATTCTAATTTCATAATATTTTAAATAATCTGCAAGAGCAACTTAATTCACGAAAAAGTTCATTCGATACATTGTCGCTTTGGCAGTTGTCGAATTTTAAATTTCGATTTGATACGCTCTGAGTTAATACTAGCCATCCACGCCTCAAATTGAATGCGCTCCAGTAGACAGTTATCCGGTAAAACCTAGCATTTGTAGCTAAGATTATCTCTCGCTTTACCTCGTTTTAAATTTTACGTCGCTAATGCTTATTTTATCCCCTGCCTCTTTACTGTCTTAGATGCGGCGTCAATTATTTGCAAATCCTCCAATCTTTTTTCGTCAAATTCTGGGATATCGGGCAAAAAAGACTTTGTAATGTCTATATTTCTTTCGTCTTCAAAAAATCTTTTAAAGATACAGTCTCTGATGGGAAATAAAAATTTCTCGATAGTAATTTAGTTGCGATTTCTTTGTTTGAATTTTTTCATCATTCAATAAAATCAGTCCTTTAGCTTTAAAATTTTTAAGAATAAATGCAAAAATTCGCCGCAAATTTTTATGTATTTGCTCTATATTACTATTAAAGCATAAGTCCGATGTCATATTTAAGACAAAATGGTTATAAATAAATCATTAAAATATTCCATAAAAAATATAAGAACACGTATCTCACATGATTTTCGCCGTATGCTGCAACTTCAAATTTTTATCGCAATTCCCCATTAACAAAGAGATTTAGGATGAAATTTTGAAGCTTTTAGTTAAAAAGGCTAGAACGCAAGCTTCTCAAATTAATACCTTCTAAAAGCTGCCATAAAATCGTTTCCAGTCAATAATCTCACGCAAAAATCATTTTCTCCCACTAACGTTTCCCAAAAAAACTGTCACAAAATCATTTCTAAAGCAATAATTTTACGCGAAAAATTATCTTCAAATTCCCCTTATCGTATTTTCAAAGCGGCTCTATATAGCTCGTTTTTAAATTTTTTCCTCATACCAATGGCCTTGTCTGCATCTATCTTAACAACCCTTCCGTGCTTAGCCGCCAAGACACAATTGCCCTCTCCGGCGCACAGTAATTCCGCAGCCTTGCATCCCATTTCACTGGCAAGAACTCTATCTCTTAGCGTCGGAGCTCCGCCCCTTTGCACATGCCCTAAGACTGTCGTTCTGGTTTCTATCTGAATTTCATCTTTTATCTTCGCCGCCAATTCATTTATGTTGCCAACTCCTTCAGAAACAACCACGATAAAATGCTGTTTCCCGTAGCGCAATCTGCTCATTATAGGCTCTACTATATCCTTCTTGAAGTTAAAACGCACTTCGGGAATCAAAATAGCCACTGCTCCCACCGCTATGCCGGTGTATAGCGCAATTCTGCCACATCTTCTCCCCATGACCTCGACGATGCTGCAGCGATTGTGAGATTGCGCCGTATCGCGGATCCTATCTATCATTTCAATGGCAGTGTTCATGGCCGTGTCAAAGCCAATCGTATACTCGCTGTAGCCAACGTCATTATCTATTGTCCCTGGTATACAAACGTAAGGGATGCCAGTTTCTCCCAATTCTCTGGCGCCTCTAAAGGTCCCGTCGCCACCTATGACAACTATACCGCCAATCCTTTGTTTTTTGCAAAATGCCGACGCTTTTTTAAGGCCTTCGGGAGTTTTAAACTCAGGGCTCCTGGCAGTATAAAGTATCGTGCCCCCTCGATGAATGATGCCAGAAACACTGGAAAAATTCATCTCAAAAACACTCCCACTTATTAGGCCATCGTAGCCCCTTCTCACACCCAAAACTTGGACATCATTTTTAAGGGAGGTTCTTACAACAGCTCGAATGCAAGCATTCATCCCCGGCGCGTCGCCCCCACTTGTCAAAACAGCTATGGCCTTATTTTTCACAATAGACCTCCTGAAATTTTCACTACTTTATAATATTGTACTATAATTGAAATTTTACTCAAATCTTGTCACTGCATTACCTTCTTACAGCAAATCTTAGTAAAACTTGTCACTATATTATTTCCCCCAGTAAAATCTTTAACATTTTATCTGGATCTTGTCACTACATTGTCTTCTCCTAGCAAAGCCTTTAATTCCTTTATTAAAACTTCGTTTAACTCCACAAACAAACTCTTTGGAACAAGCAACAACTTTTTCTCTTCTTTAAAAAATATATAAACGGGAGTTCGTCCGGAAAATATGCCAATCATTGCACTTACTTTTTTGTACTCGGCACAATTGCGACTGGGAATTTTAAGATATAAAGAGACATTTTGATAAACTCTTTTTTCTGACTTTTGAGAAAAAATATCTTCACAGATCAAAGTCGGCTCTTCTTCTTCTCTGAAACTCACTCTCGCCGCAATCCTTATTATATTGTCTTCTTTAAGAAGATCGGTAAATTTTATCAAAGTCTTCGGAAAAATCATAACCTTAGCCGAACCCATTAGATCTTCAAGCCTTATAAATGCCATCGTTTCGTTATTTTTGGTTCTCTTGAGCTTCACGTCAGATACTATTCCTATAACCTTAATTCTATCGCCATCTTTGTAGCGTCTTCTTGATATTATATCAAACGAATTGGTGTAACCACCCTTGTTGATTTCGTCTGCATATTCAGAGAGCGGATGCCCCGAAAGATACAGTCCCATCACCGATTTTTCCATAGAAAGAATGGTT
Organism: Oscillospiraceae bacterium; assembly: GCA_031255515.1. GTDB lineage: Bacteria > Bacillota > Clostridia > Oscillospirales > Acutalibacteraceae > JAITRE01. Next base: position 15,865 of record JAIRSI010000072.1, read on the forward strand.
TTTTTATCAAATTCGTCCACATCCGGAATTAGATGCTCCCCATTTTTGTGAATCGAATCGACATTGTCAAAAAAACCAATTTGACCTTGGATGTTTCTTTTTTTTGCGTCGTCAAGATCAGCAATTACTCTCTCAATCATCATAATCATTTGCTGTCGGTTGGTTCCCAAATTGTCGAGAGCCCCGCATTTTACTAGGCTTTCAAGAGCCCTTTTATTAAATTTATTGTCATCATTGCCGTGCATTCTTTTACAAAAATCGTAAAAAGATACAAATTCTCTTTTTTTTCTCTCAGATATTATGGAATGAATAACACTGGGCCCCAGATTTTTTATAGCCAAAAGTCCAAAACGAATTTTTCCCTCCAAAGAAGTAAAACCCATCTCACTTTTATTCACGCTGGGCGGCAAAACTTCTAATTTCATTCTAGAACATTCCGAAATATATCTGGTTATTTTGTCTGTGTTTCCCAGAGCGCTAGTTAAAATAGCCGCCATATAATGCTGAGGATATTTGCACTTTAAAAATGCTGTTCTGTAGGCGATGAGCGCATAAGCGGCGGCGTGAGATTTGTTAAAAGCGTACAGCGCAAAGCTCTCCATGTCGTTAAAAATTTCGTTGGCAACTTTCTCATCGATACCTCTTCTCACGCAGCCCTCCACTTCCACGCTACCATCGTCCCGCTTTTGTCCGTGTATGAATATGCTGCGCTCTCTCTCCATTACATCTGACTTTTTTTTACTCATAGCTCTTCTGACAATATCAGCTCTTCCAAGAGAATATCCGGCTAATTTTCTAAAAATTTGCATGACCTGTTCTTGGTAGATCACGCATCCATTGGTGACTTTTAGAATATCTTGAAGTTTTTCTGTTTTATATGTGATTTTTTCAGGATTATTTTTGTTTTCTATATAAGTTGGTATAAAACTCATTGGCCCTGGCCTATACAGCGCTATAATGGCAATTAAATCTTCAAGAGAATTAGGATTTAGTTGCATCAGCGAGCTGGTCATTCCTGAAGATTCAAACTGAAAAACACCTTCCGTTTGCCCTAAAGAAAGCATTCTGTACACATCTTGGTCGCAAAGATCTATTTTTTCTACATCAAAATCCTTTTTTTCATATCGTAAAACTAATTTCTCACAATCACTTATAACCGTAAGAGTTCTAAGTCCCAAAAAATCCATTTTCAACAAGCCAAGATCTTCTAGAACATCCATAGTATACTGTGTGACCACCAGTTCGTTATGCTTGGCCAGTGGCACATATTCTCTCACTTTTTTGTCGGTTATCACTACTCCCGCAGCGTGAGTTGAGGCATGTCTCGGCATGCCCTCGAGTCTTAAAGCCATGTCTATGAGTTCGCAAATTCTGGAGTCGTTTTTGTAATATTCCTTTAACTTACTAGACGTTTTCAGCGCTTGAGAAATCGTTATCCCAAGCTCTAAAGGAACAAGTTTTGCTATCTTGTCAACTTCAGAATATGAGATATCAAGCACCCTTCCGACGTCACGGATCACAAGTCTTGCTGCCATAGTACCAAAAGTTATTATCTGTGCCACGTGATCTTGATGATATTTTTTCACGACATAATCTATGACTTCCTGCCTTCTTATAAAGCAAAAATCAATGTCAAAATCTGGCATACTAACGCGCTCGGGATTTAAAAATCTTTCAAAAATTAAATTATATTCAACGGGATTTATGCCCGTAATTCCGAGGCAAAAAGCCGCTAAACTCCCCGCACCGGAACCCCTACCCGGCCCCACAGGTATCTTTTTAGACTTTGCAAAATTAACAAAATCTCCAACTATTAAAAAATAATCTACATAGCCCATTTCGTTAATGACGCAGAGTTCGTATTTCAAGCGTTCTATTAAGGTTTTGCAAGGGTCATCGCCGTAATATTTTTGCAATCCGGCGTAGCATTTCTTTTTAAAATAACTAAAGTGATCTTCGTCTTCTGGAACCTCAAAATGAGGCAGACGTGTGTGTCCAAATTCTATTTCAAGATTACATTTTTCTGCTATTTTAAGGGTATTATCTATGGCTTTAGGGGCATAACTAAACAGTTCTTTCATCTCTTGGGAACTCTTTACGTAAAATTCATCCGTTTGAAATTCAAATCTATTCTTATTAGAAATGGTAGTTCCTGTTTGAATGCAAAGTAGAATTTTATGTGCTTTACTATCATTTTTTAAGATATAATGACAATCATTCGTAGCAACCAAAGGAATGTTCATCTCATCAGAAATCTTTAAAATACCTTCGTTTACAATCTTTTGTTCAGGGATTCTATGATCTTGTAGCTCCAAATAAAAATCTTCTTTAAAAATCTTTTTGTAAAAAGTGGCAACTCTTTTTGCCTCTTTAAAATTGCCGCTTAATATTAAACGCGGGATTTTTCCAGCTAAACAAGCCGACAAAGCTATTAAACCTTCGCTATTTTCTTCCAGCAAACTCTCATCAATTCTAGGTTTACTGTAAAACCCTTCGATGAACGACTTTGACACTAATTTCATAAGATTTTGATATCCAACAAAATTCTTGCAAAGCAACACAAGATGAGCGCTCTGGCCGTCAAACTCTCGAACCTTATCAAAGCGACTCCTCGCCGCAACGTAAACTTCTGAGCCAATTATGGGCTTTATTCCTTTTTTCTTTGCCTGTCTGTAAAATTCGACAACCCCATACATAACTCCATGATCAGTTATTGCTATCGCGCTTTGATTTAACTTCTTTACATAGTCGATTAATTCACTTACTCTACAAGCTCCGTCAAGAAGACTATACTCACTATGTACATGAAGGTGCACAAAACCGCTCATTTTCTCCTCCAAACATATAGCTCCAGAGCAAAAACCACAGCCACAACCCCAACTCGCGCCATGCACACCAAAACGCTCGCATAAAAAGCCAAGCACGCAGCTTCCAAGCGGATCTCGAGTAAGACGACGCACAACATACACATCAAAACACCCATGTAAAAGCCGATTGAACTCGGCCTTTACATGACGGGCGCATTAATTCTAACTGACTAAAAATCTTACTATAGGCACATCATCATCTATTTCGCTCTTTAAGTCAAACTCAAATTTTACTCTATGAGTTGCATAGAAGATCGCATTACTCTATCACCCTAAGGGCGAATTTTAACACCAATGCGATCTTTATGCAAGTCTAAATTCAAGTTTCAAGAAACGATCTGCCTGCCTCACACAAATTTGTCCTTTATCGCGCCCTTCTTGCAAGCATGTTAATGGAATCCATATATTTCGATTCAAGATTAACGCTCTCTACTTGTAATATATTGATAAATTCTTTGCAAATATCTGCAGTGCTTGATCTATTCACATCCTCTTTTCTAAGCATTAAATGCACAAAACTACAAAACTTTTTGATATCTTTTATGCCCAAAGCAGCGGACGCTGTGAAAAATGGATTCCAATCAGGTTCCCTCGTTGAAACATCTCTTAAAAAATACGAAGGATCATTGCCAAAAGGTCTAACTCCAGTTGTTATTTCATAAATTAAAACACCCAAAGCCCAAATGTCTACTTTTGGCGAATATGGTTTTCCATCCAACATCTCGGGTGCCATATAAAGAGGCGTACCAATCCGAGTTTTTAAGAGAGAATTAAATTGCGTGATAAAATTAGATACGCCAAAATCAATAATTTTAACATGCTCACCGCCATTAATCATTATATTTTGTGGTTTAATATCTCTGTGCACGCAGCCTCCATCGTGTATTGCAGCTAAACCTGAAATAATTTCGCCTATAACTTTTAGCAGATTATACTTATTTTTATTAGAACTCCACCATTGAAGTAACTGTAAACTACCAGCGTCCTCCATGATCAGATAATATCCGCCAGCATTAGGATTTTTTAGGGCCTCAAAAAATTTAACAATGCTGGGATGATTACTAAAATTACACAACGTGGCAACTTCTTTCATCACAGCATCCTCCTGCAATTTATCCGCGACTGATACTTTCTTTACACAACGAGTAACACTCTGTCTAGTGCAAATTCCCAATTTATTGCAAGTCCATGGTACCGCACAAAATACCTCACCGTAGCTCCCCTTTCCTCGCGTCTCTCTTGCTTCATAATATACTGAAGTTGCTGGCGAAAAAAATCCATTTACACTACTAATTAACTCCTGCAAACTGAGCGTCGAAACTTGAGGAATTACTTGCGGTTGTAGCAAATAAAAATTGCCTTGCCCTTGTCCGGGCGCAGGAAATTGCTGTGCCTGTGGAGGAATCCGATTGAACCCTAGCGGAAAGTTGCCTGGCCCCCCTTGAGCAGGAAGTCGCGGTGCCTGATTAAACCCAGCTGGTGGAAAGTTGCCTGGCCCCCCTTGAGCAGGAAGTCGCGGTGCCTGATTAATCCCAGCTGGTGGAAAGTTGCCTGGCCCCCCTT
>JAIRSI010000060.1 GCA_031255515.1 Oscillospiraceae bacterium
TCCATTTTCTGCTACATGGTGCATAAACAGCGAGCGGATACCAAAAACCTTTGCGAGATGGGACGTAAGGAATTGTGTGCCTTGCGACACATCTGCATCAACATCACAACATCACAACATCACAACATCACAACATCACAACAGTAATTCTACGCCGGATCGAGATTTGTGTCAAGCCCATTTTAAAATTTTTCATTATAAAAATTTCCCTCTCTTCGTCTGCGAACTGCTATATCGACCAATTCTTTGTTAATACTAAAAAAGAGGCACGTGTAGATGTGCTGCTTGCGTTAAAGAGGTATGCGAGGGAGTGGTGTTTGCATTAGAGAAGTGCATGTTTGTGTCACATTTGCGCGTTAATTTGTCCCTTTTCCCCAAGATTTATTGTTTTTTTGTTTTGCTTCGTATAAGATGGAGCGCGTCACGGAGGATGATGTCAAAGAGCTGTGTCGCGCAGGCGTGAAGCGGTGTTTGGGGATTTTTGAGGGATAAATCTTGGGCGGTTGACTTAGAGGGATAGTTTTGCGACGGAATTTGCATTAAAAAGGCGCGTGTGGATGTGCTGTTTGTGTTAAAAAATACGTGTAGGTGGGGTGGTGTTTGCGTTAAAGAGGTATGTGAGGGACGAGGTGTTTGTGTTAGAAAAGTGCATGTTTGTGTCGCAAAGGTGCGGTGTAGTGCGAAGTTTGTATAAAATAAGTGTGTAGCGTTGCAGTACTTATGTTAAAAAAGTATGTGTAGTGTGTTGCATCGGGAAAATAAATGTGGGGCGGTGTTTGTGTCACAAAGGTGCGCAGTGTGACAAATTCAGTGGAGGATTTTATTGATTATGGCAAGATCATCTAGTGTTCTTACAAGGTTAGCGTTTTTAAAAGTTTGTTATTTGGAAAAATGCTGCGAATTATGAAGACAAAAATTTTATCAGATAAAGATCTACCAGATAGTGTTCTTACAAGGTTAGTGTTTTTAAAAGTTTGTTATTTGGGAAAATGCTGCGAATTATGAAGGTAAAAATTTTATCAGATAAAGATCTACCAGACGCTGTGAAAATTCTAAAAGCAGGAGGCGTGATGGCTGTTCCGACGGAGACTGTCTATGGCCTAGCTGCTAAACTATCTCCAATATTCCAAAAATTTTCGTCATAAAATACACAAATGGCGCCACAAATATAACGCTATCAAAGCGATCCAAAGCTCCGCCGTGACCAGGTATAACGTCCCCAAAATCCTTTATTTTGAACCCTCTTTTCACCCAAGAAAAAAATAAATCGCCCATAACAGCTATTAAGGAACCAATCGCACAAATACTTATGTACAAAATATAATTAATACGCACAGTATTTTTAGCAACAAAATTTTCAAAAACCAAACCTATTAAAAGCATGATGGCAATACAACCAATGCTGCCACTCACAGCACCCTCCACGGTCTTTTTTGGGCTAATTTCCGGGCAAAGTCTCTGCTTGCCTAAAAAATTTCCGCCAAAATATGCAGAAGTATCAGACAACCAGGCGATTCCCAGGGCTATTAACACATAAAACGTTCCTATTTTTCCTCCGACGTCGCGCAATCTAATTAAGGTCATTAAAGAAAAAGGAATAAGCACTGTCATGCTGTATATCATGAGAACATCTTTGAATTTTAAATATTTGTTTCTAAACAGGACAACTCCCACGGTTATCAGTGTGTATATGTAACAAAAAAATTGCCATCTAGTCTCATAACCCCCTATAATTGGCAATAAAAAGGCAAAAAAATAACTCGGAATGCTTAGTAAATACTTATTTTTTAAATGTAAAGCTGAAAAAATCTCATATATCGACAAAGAACACACAAGCCCAATCAAAACGTTAAGTAACATGGGCATCGTCTGATCAAAAATAAGAACCGCAATAACAAAACATGCTCCTATTGCTCCTGATAAAGTCTTAACTGTCAATCGCTATCCCTCCAAAACGCCTCTTTCTTGACGAAAACTCTCTAATTGCGTCATCTATAAACTCCAATTTAAAATCCGGCCACAGCGTATCAAGAAAAATATATTCCGCGTAAGCTGATTGCCAAAGCAAAAAATTAGATATGCGTTTTTCTTCCCCCGTTCGTATGACAAGATCCACGTCAGGCTGACCATCAGTGTAAAGATTCTGAGAAATAAGCGTCTCATCTATCTGATCTATGCTGATTTGGCCAGCCTCAACTTTTTTGGCAATTTCTTTAACGGCTCTGGTAATCTCATCTTTACTGCCGTAATTAGCCGCGATATTCAAAACCATGCCTGTGCAACTTTTGGTCTCTCTTTCGGCGCGAGCTATGAGATTTCTTATTTTTTCAGAAAGAAGAGTTTTGCCCCCCAAAAAATTCACCCTAAAATTTTCACCCTGAAACTCACTCAAAGCTTTACTTAAATATTCCTCAAAGAGACCCATGATGAATTTAACCTCTTCGGGCGGTCTTTTCCAGTTTTCGGTAGAAAAGGCAAATACGCTTAAATGCCCAATTCCTATTTTACCACAATATTTCGCCACGCTTTTGAATTTTTCTACTCCAAATCTGTGGCCGAAAGAACGCGTCGAATGCTTTTTTTTAGCCCACCTACCATTGCCATCCATAATTATTGCAAGGTGTTTTGGAAAATTAAGCTTTGAACTAGAATTTAATTTCATCATCACTACCACAATCTAAGCACAGATTTCTTCAAAGTTAACTGCATCATCATATTATTTTTCTTAAAAAACGATAATACTTAAGGTTATAATCAAACTTTTAGAATCTCTTCGCGCTTATTCTTCAAAATACTATCAATTTCTTTTGTACACTTGTCGGTTAAATCTTGAATTTTAGAAGATCCTTTACTTAAGGCATCTTGAGTGATAAGAGAATCTTTATTGAGCCTTTTTAGTCTATCCATGGCGTCTCGCCTGATATTTCTGACCGAAACTTTAATCTCTTCGGCAATTTTTGATATTTCTTTGGCTATTTTGATTCTCCCCTCTTCGGTGGGAGCAGGAAAATTCACTCTTATTATTTTTCCATCATTTTGCGGATTTACGCCAAGATCAGACGAACTTATCGCTTTTTCTATATCTCCGCAAACAGAAGGATCAAAAGGCTGAATGGACAATATAGTAGATTGAACAACAGAAATACTCGCCAATTGAGCAATTTTTGTATTAGTTCCGTAGTAATCTACGGTTATTTTGTCGAGTAAACTCGGAGTTACCCGACCTGCACTGATTCGAGCATATTCGCTAGAAAGAAGATTAATGGCTTTGCCCATGCGGATCTTCGCATCTTTTAATATTTCTATTTCGACAATTTCACTCATAAGTAGAATCCTCCAAATTTAAAATTTATCCTACCTATCAAGGACTATCTTTGCATCGCTACCACCCCGTAAAATTTTTGAAAGCACGAAAACAAAAAGGATGCCGCTACAGCGCACCACTTCTCACCGATATTATTACATTATAAAATTTATAGCAAGTATAAAAAACGTTAATTCGAAAAAAATTTTTAAAGGCCTATATTCTCTTCATATGCGGCTGATTCGAACAAAAGCTCTCAAATTCCACTAGAGAAAGAGCATGGTCTTATTTTACACGGGCTACAATTTAATTTCAAGCAAAGCCGCCCCTGAATCCCATTCACGCGCAATTTCTTCATGCGTAGCTGATCAATTCAAGCCTCGAGCAAAAGTCGTCAAATTTTATTTAAAGATACAACTCCCTGCTCATGTGATTTAATTGCAAGTGAACGCTCGATCAATCAATTTAATTTTTGAATAAAAGCTGCATGACCCTATTCGTACACGACTATTTCAAGTAAAAACCCTTAAAACTTATTCGTGTGCAACTAATCAATTTGATTTTTAAACAAAAATCGCCATTATGCCGCGGCTAGAGTAACCTTGTCGCTCTCACAAATCGAGGTTCCTATGGAATATCCAAGGGCATTCATGAAAGTGTAGGCCATTCCTCCCCCTATAATTAAGGTATCGACTTTTTGGAGCAGACTATGAATAACCCCTATCTTGTCGGACACCTTGGCTCCTCCAAGTATAGCTATGAGAGGACGCTGAGGTTGTTCTAACGCCTTGGTAATTATAGAGACTTCTTTTAACATTAAAAAGCCGCAAACCGACGGGAGATATTTAGTAACGCCGACGGTGGAGGCATGTGC
>JAIRSI010000017.1 GCA_031255515.1 Oscillospiraceae bacterium
GGCTGCATCAAAATCCAATTCATTCGCAGCTACACCTGCCATCCTGTGTGCATCTCTTCAGTATTAATCAGTATTAATCGCGCCTTTGCCAGTGGCTGCATCAAAATCCAATTCATTCACAGCTACACCTGCCATCCTGTGTGCATTTCTTTAGTATCAATCCAGTATCAATCCAGTATCAATCGCGCCTTTGCCAGTAGCCGCATCAAAACCTAGTTCAGCAACAATCACAATCGCCACCCCAGCATAACGTCTCTCCACGTTAACTGTCTCCCCTTTTTATCAGTGTCGTATTAAGACCTAGCCGACAACAATCGCGCCTGTCACGCAGCAACCGCATCTACCATTCTGTACGCATCTCAATAGTCATACTTGCCATCCTGTGCGCACCTCTTAGTGTCAGCTGCGCCTTTTCGCTGCAACTAGACAGCACCGCACCGGAGACCCAGCCAGCAGCAACCCTACTTGCTACTCTACACACATGTCCTTGATGTCAACTGTGCTCTCGTCAACACCGCATCAAGCACACCTCTTCGCGACAACTATGCCCTCCACCATACAAAATATAGTTATTAATAACTATATTTGCCATTTTACATGCATTTCTCAATCGTGTCAACTACTAAATTAAAAATTAAAAATAATTTTTTCCCCATTGCATACAACAAATTTTGGATTTTCTAGTGTTTCCAAAGGATTTTTACTAAACATTACAAAATCTGCATCTTTGCCCTTCTCTATAGAGCCAACTCTATTTTGTATATTGCAAATTTTGGCTGGATAGATTGTTATTGCTTTTAGAGCTTCCATTTTGTCCATGCCCTCTCTAACGGCGATTGCCGCTGCAAGCAAAAGATATGATGAGGGCATCTTGGGGTGGTAACTTATAATGGCAGTTTGCACACGCATTCTGGTTAAAATGCCGGGAATCTTAGCTACAGAGCCACAGCTCTCATAATTTTTGTTCCCCGCGGAAAACGGCGCACACAAAACACTTGCACTATCCACCAAAAGTTCTTCGGCCAATACGTGAGCCTCCAGCGGATTAATCAAGACAAATCTAATAGAAAACTCCCTTGCAATGCGCATGGCCGTAAAAATTTCGTCCCTGGACTCAACACTGATATACGCCGGAATATCTTTCTCCAGCAAATCAACAAGCGCCTCGTGTTTTATGTCGTACGGCGGCGCTTCAAAACGATCTAGATTGGATATAGCAAACTCCTTATCTTCGACATATTTCTTGGCCTTTAAGAGTTCTTCTCTTATAGTGGCAGAAAAAGAAACTTTAAGCCTTGAAGTGTTGGGTAAAAGAAAGCTAGAACTCTGGCTGAGCGAAAATCTCACTGCGACCAGCGGATTTATCACCATATCGTCAATCCTGTTGCCGTGGGTCTTTGTGGCTAAAACTTGCCCTGAGATAAGGCGCGAACTCATTTGAGACACAGCTACCGACGTCACACCCGAAACCAGAGCCTCCCTAAAAGAAGAATCTTTCAAATCGATGCAATCTATCGCTCTTAAATGCGGCGCAATAAGACCCTCGCAATTATCCTGCATCTCTAAGTTGTCCACATAACCTGTGCCCATCATGGTAAAAGCGTCTATAAATCCCGGCAACAAATACATGCCGCGCGCGTCAATCACGTCCTCTTGGTCTTCAAAATCCGGGCAAGAAGACATAAAACCTACATTTTCTATCTTTTGACCATTAGTTAATACGAACCCGTCTTTTATTACGCCATCCTCCGACATTGTATAGACTTTCGCATGAACAATTAACATTTCATGATCCTTTCAAAAAAAACTTTCGCAAATTAACACTAATGCTATACTAAGTTGTCATTTATCATCGCCTTTTGCCTCTTTTTGAACCACTATATTTAGAAGCCGTCACCTTTTTAAGATCAGATATCTTCTCCTCGCTAGTTTGCTTAAACTTAGAAATCATATCCTCAAAAGTCGTCGCTTTAGGTGCCCGACGCAGTGGAAAATTTCTATCCCTATCCATATTATTTAGCTGTATTTTGCCATTAAATCTAGAATCCTGCTCATATTTTAAAGGTTTACCGCCAGAACCAAGCCCTGGCACCGAAGCCTCCTGTTTGGTTTGTTTTATAGAAAGACTTATTTTTCCGTCCTTTAAAATCCCTATAACCTTAACTTTAACCTCCTGACCTTCCGACAAAAAATCTTTAATCTGATTAACAAACTGCAAAGCAACTTCAGAAATATGAACCATCCCGGTTTCTCCTCCGGGTAACTCTACAAACGCTCCAAAGTTAGTTATTCCAGTGACTTTACCGTCTAATATGGACCCAATTTCAAGCTGCATAACTAAAAAGTTTTCCCCCTACATTTAAAATTTATTAAGTTCATTATTTAAGCCGCCATTACATAAAATCACCCAAGCTCAATCTCCGGGCACATTTATAAAAACACGCTCATTCTGCTTGACAAGATCTAGCATATTCCTAGCAATACGCTCGATATAATCATTATTTTTCTCGCTAGCTAACCTCAATATCTCCTTTAATTCTTTATTTTTCACCTTTTGTACATTTAAATCAAAGTTAACTCTAGCTAATTCTCTTTTTTTCTTGGAAATTTGCGCTTGCTGATCAACAACGCTAAACATTGCATACAAAATAAAAATAAGCGCGGCAACCCTAAGGACAGTGCCAAGCCTCTTCTTTTTTTTATACAATTTCATAGCAAAGGGAGCTCCTTTTTTAATCTTTTCGGCTTTTTGTCCTTCTTGGTCTTCGGGCAAACTTTGCCCTAAAAAACTTTGTGCGATCTGACCCAGTGGATTTACTTTGTGTAGGCTTCCCCCGGAACGGGGTTAAAATACCACTAAGGGGATTGTATAACATTTTTTTACTAATTTGCAAGCTCTTTTTTGCGATACATGAAATTTTTCCGTACAATAACAGAAGTGGTGACGCTAAAAATAGCACGATTTTTTTTATTTTTAGTCTTAAAAAATTTAAAATCGGCACCGCTATTTTTCTTGTAAGCCTTAAAAATCTACACACAAATTTTACAATTGCCGTCCCCACCATCAGACGGTACAGATAAAATCCAACTATTTCTCCTATTATCACATAAAATCTTACTTCGCCGTCGTTAAAAGCGATCAAAAAAAGAAAAGTTAGAATGCCTCCGGCAAAAAAGTACAATATATCCAAAAAAAAAGTTTTAATACCGTCAAGTTTTAGTACTATTTTTAATATTTTAACAAAATCATAAGCCACCGAAAGCACTGCTCCCATAATAATGGCAAAAAAGAAGATTGTAGTCTGCTCCAGCACACTTATCTCCAACTTAAACCACGCACCTTCGCTCGTTATTTTCTTCTTCGCAAATCGAAGGATCACACACGGATGAATTATTTAAAAATCTTAGATAAAAATCCGGCATTCCTAGACTCTTTTTCACCGTAAGAAAGAGAGTCAATCTCGCCGCTTAAATGAACCTCTCCTTTCTCGAGACTTAAGTTGTTAATTTGAAGATTCTTGCCACGAACTAAGAGCTCTCCTATGTCCGTAAATATCGTCACAGCAGTGTCGTCAAAATTCCCAACATCCGAAACTCCGGTGAGTTGTAGATCTTTCCTGTCTTGCAATATCAAGCTGTGAGATTTTTTTGATGCTTTTGATTCTGCCAAAATATTTTACCCCCCAATGCAAATGGCCAAATACGCTCTATAATACTTATTAAGCTCGCACGCGCAATATTCTTTAAGGAAAAATTCCCGTTTAAAAAACTCTAAAAATTTTAAATTGACAAAAATTATCTTTATGTTAGAATTAGGGTGGTGAACAGTTTCAGCAACAATCTTCTATATTTTATTGTAGGGAGTCGTTTGTGAGAGAAAATATTTTTGTGTCGCATTCGCTGGAGGATGAACCCGGGATCAGAAAATTCATTTTTGTTGTTTTTAAGAGGTTGTTTTTGGCGCTCGGTTTAACTGGAATTGTGTCGTATTTATGTGCTTTGTCTCCCCAGATATTAGGGATGATGTCGATAGAAGTTAGCATTGCTTTAATGGTGATAACTTGTGTTTTGGCTTTTTCATCTCTTCGTCGCGTCTGTATAAGTTGTCGAAAAAAGCGGCAGGCGCGCTATTTTGGACGTATTCCGTCCTCCTGGGTTCATCTTTAGCCCCTATCTTTGCCATTTATACTGGAGAAAATATCACAAACACCTTTTTCGCAGCGTCTATATTTTTTGGTGGAATGAGTCTATACGGCTATAAAACTAAAAAAATCTCACGTCTCTTGGCACTTTATGTTGACAGAATTAACTACGATAATTATTTTTTCCATTATTAATTTATTCGTAATAAAAAGTTCCGCGTTTTCTCTTGCATTGTCCGCCATGAGCATCGTAGCATTCTCCGGTTTGACAACATATGACATTCAAACAATAAGAGAGCTTTATAATCAATCGTATAGCTCTGACATTGTTGAAGAGATAGCAATCCAAGGGGCGTCTATTCTATGCATACGGATTTTATCAATTTACTGCATCTTTTAGGCAGAGACTAGACTATCTAATAGAAATCGTGGCTACAAAACGTGTTGTCATGTCGATATGATCTAAAGCTGCACAAACAGATAAAATCTCGGGGTTTTTGCTGTTTGGAGCCACAGCAAATCCCGCCGCGATGAAACTTCAAAGAATTTTTTGGACAAAAAAGTAAACGCGGCTGCCAAATCCAGAGCAGGTCGCAGTGTAAAAGTGGTAGTTAAAAGTACTCTGCAGGACATGGTAATTTCAAAATATTTCATACCCTTTGTATCTATTCCAATTTAAAGTAAATCACAAGCAAAATATAAGAATGACATATTCGAAAGACGCAAGAGAAACGGTACTTCCTATCTAAAGAATCACCCAAATAACTTGGCGTCTATTTTAAATCGGAATAGCTATAGTTTTGAAATATCTCATAACTCTTATGTGTATTCATCGACTGAAAATCTAGATACAAGAGTTTCAAGTTATTTGATAACCTTTATATAGCTTGTTCATCGATTGAAAATCTAAAAGCGGGGGCGTGATATTTGTGAAATTTTTGTATTTAGATAGATTCGAAGGACGATTTGCGGTGTGCGAGGACGACAAGAGAGAAGTAATACTTTTAGAGAAAAAATCCCTGCCCCAAAAAGCTAAAGAAGGCTGTATTTTAAGGTTTGAAAATGATGGCACAGTGGTCTTTGATGAGAAAGAAACAAAAGCTCGATTAAAACTTGTTCAGAGCCTTGAGAAAAAATTATTTGACAAATAAAGGCTAAATTTTTAAAATTTAAGATTATATTTTGGCGCGGCATGTGCAAGGTTTTTTATGTAAAATCTCAAAAGACAAACACGGCTCTGCGTGTAAAAATAAACCTTTAAAAATAATTGGACTCGGCGTTTGAATTTATATGTTACAATCCAATTATAAAATATGGTAAAATTATAAAAACATGAAAGAAGAAAAATTCAGACGTTTTACGATTATCCAGGGAACACACTTTCGAAAAATAATTGAAATTTTAGCAAAATAAGAAAAAATTTAAAAAGCAAAAGATGGACAGCAGGACAAGTTTTCTTTGCAGAATTGCCTGCTGATGGTGCTCGAGCATTTGCTCTAGTACAAAGCCTACTTTTATATCGGATCCAGTTTTGGAATTTTAGAGTTTAGCGTCTTGCAAAAACATAAAATTGGACCCGAAGATACGCTAGTAAAAAGTAAAGTTTTTTCGCTTTTTGAGAAAAAAATCTCTTTCGAGCGAAGCTCAAAATTAAACTGTAATTATTGACGCTGTCTAGGAGTTCCTATCGAACGTCCAAAAAAAGGGGGGGGAGCGAAAATCTACTATTTCGGTAAAAATAAGCAGCATACTTCAAAAACATAAATCGTTATAAGTAAGGTTTTTAAGGCTTGTGATTTGCACCAAGTTTTCGCAAGAGGCAAGATACACGATTTTAAACTTTTTAAAGATTCTAAGTTTCTTACCTTAAGAAAGATGTAAAACTGTTTGGAGATAGTGGATATTAGGGTTTGGGCAATTTTTACTTTAAGAACCTGCAAGCTCCAAAAAAAGAAAACAAGAAATAATCGCGAAATTTCAAAAAAGAGGATTTTTGTAGAAAACACTATAGGTTTCATGAAGCGCTTTAAGATAATTTCGGATAAATGCAAAAAAACAGACAAAAAGGTTTGGCTTGAGATTTAATTTGATAACCGGAATTTGCAATTTTAAAACCCTGAGAAACTAAATTCAAAAGAGATCTAATTACGATTTTAATTATTTTAACACAAAGGTTTTTATTAAATTAATTTAGCAAAAAATAACTGAGCATAACGCTTTAAACTTAACAGCAATTTTTTGATGCTGGCTATTTTGACATGGGGCCAAAAAAGTTCATAGCAAAGAGTTTTAAGTTCATTCGCCGGAAGATAAGTAAAAACGCGATTTTTAGACAAATCTAGCCCTGCATCGATAGTCTTTTTTTAATGCTGGCTATTTTGACACAAATGCAAAAAAGATTCATAGCTATGTTAAGTTCATTCGCCGGAAGATAACTTGGCGCGATTCTTATGTTTTTTGTCGTTAGGATCAATCCCCCGAGGAAAAGTTGCTCCCGCGGTGGTAAGTTTGACTCCCGCGTCTCCACATAAGCTGACTATACTTTTTGCTAAACCCGGTTCCACGTCAACGCTTACAAAATATCCGCCCTTAGGCTCGTTCCAAGTGGCAAGATTTTTGTTATCTTCAGA
>JAIRSI010000024.1 GCA_031255515.1 Oscillospiraceae bacterium
AGCGCGCCGCTCCATCCATAAGTTTGGACATCTTTATGGAAATCAAACAAAATGTCCGGCAAAGAAGCGAGCCGACAAAGCCTCTCAAGTCAAGCGGGGAAACAAGCAGCTTTGTAAAACAGCCACTTGCTCGCCCACATATAACTCCAATAAAATACAAATCCACTCCCCTATTAAATTACTCTTACCTAGATATAGAACTAAAGTTTACAACTCCAATAGCTGGAACATTCACATTCTTTATCTCCGATCTGTAGCAATACATACCCTTATTGTGACAAAGAGGAAGTATACGATGCTTATCTGCAAGGATATTTTCAAGCCGCAAGAATGAATCCTTTCTCTCCTGACTACCAAAAGGCATCGTTAAACTCTTTCCGTACAATTCATCATATTCTGGGCTATTAAATTTGCTGTAATTCAAAGCAGAAGTCGAAACAAAAAGTTGAAGGAAATTTGTGGGATCTACATTGTCCCCGCGCCAACCAAGTACTCCCACTTCAAATTGACCCCCAGCGAGCTTTTTCATATAAATTGGCCAGTCGCTAGCGTTAACTTTACACTCCATGCCCGCTTTCGCTATTTCTCCACTAATACCTGTAGCCAAAGCCTTCCCACCTATGGGGTTATAAGGCTTAACGTTGGAATAACACTCGATTGTCAATTCTTTTTTGCCACTCTCCTGGAAAAGTTTCTTTGCCAAAGCAGGATCATATTTAGGGTACTTAACCGACGGATCATGGCCACCTATCTCTTTGGGTAAAAAAGAACTCGCATAATCAGAATTGCCTTTGTATAAAGATGCCGTCAAAGTTGGCACATCTATAGAATGGCAGATAGCTTCAGTCACCTCATCTGATAAACTTTTGTTGAAAAGTACATAAGATGTTAGCAGTGAAGGAAACATCTTAGCCTTGCATCCAGCTTCTTCAACCTTTTGTTTAGAAACATCACTGATGTCGCCAGTAAAGTCTATCTCACCATTGAGTAAAGCGGCTAGAGCAGAAGATGGATCTGGAATTATCTTGTAAATCAGTGTTTTAAATAATGCCTTATTGCCGTGGTAATTTTCATTCCGATTAAGAACAATACTGCTGCCCCTATCCCAGCTTTCAAACTTCCATGGACCTGTGCCGCAAGGACTTGAAGTCGCATCATTAGTCTGCTTTAAAACCGAAGGGCTCACCATGGTAACACCAAGATCCATGCTAAGACCACTTATAAGGGATGAATCTGGAACTGTTAGCAAGATTTCGACTTTATCTGAGCCTTCAGTGACAACATCGCGAACGTTTTTAAAAACGATGTCGGCGTACCCTTCCATTTCTGGGGTTCTGGTTGGACTGCCCTTCAACACGCGTTTTATATTCATCTTGACAGCCTCAGAATCAAAGGGCGTCCCGTCATGAAACTTTATACCCTTTTTAAGAACAATAGTATACTTGAGTCCATCGTCAGAAACTACGTAAGACTCCGCCAGTAATGGAACAATTTGCAAGGTCTCTGGATCCGTAGTAAATAGCCCTTCATAAATACTGGCAACTACATTTGTTGAAAAATTATCAGTAACAAGAGCAGGGTCAAGCTTAGCAGGATCTGCAGACTGAGAAAAAATCAAGGTATTCTCGCGAGAAGAACTATCACCGCCGCCACCTTCCGACGATTTGCTACACGAAGAAAAAACCACAGCCACCAATGACAATGCCAAACCTAGAATCAAAACTTTCTTAAAACTAAACATCCGGTTACCCCCTTCAAATCTTAATAGATTAGGAAACGCATAACTATAAAATATTTGAAATCTAAACCTCTAATGTAACCATCGTAGCACAAGTATTTGAATTAGACAATACGCTCAACACAATAATTTTAATTTTTTTAATAATTCATGATATGCAAGGTAAAAATCCGACCCTAATTACTCGAATCCGATGGCATTAAACCTAGCTTTTCAATACTTTTTAGCAATTCAAAAATTGGTGAAGTTGCATCGTTCATAATATTGATAAAATTTTCCATAAAATTTTCGTAAAACTGATAACAAAGCGAGCAGTCAACATAATAATCGCCCTCAAGAAAATTTAACTGGAAGCCGCCATTATCGCTGATTTGGCTAAAGATTTCCAAGAAGAAGGGCTCCTCTCCAAAGCCCACTAACCTTGTATTCGCATCAGCTATTATGAGTCCAGAGCCAAGAAGAAAAAAAAGAAACAAAAACATGAGCACAAATAAAATTCTTCTTTTTTTCTTTATAGATTTAACATTTGCAATTTTCATTTTTACATCCTTTTACATTTTTCTTGACCCAGCCGCTTTAAAAATCTAAATTTTACCCCGATGAAATAGTATCAAATAATTCCACCAATGCTTTACCAAGTAACTCTCCTGAACGAAAAGCCTCTTTGGCAGTATTTACCTCCGTCCCCACTTCTATCAGCAAGGAGCCATTGGTTATATTCATATTGTATGTTGCATCACAAAGATACATAGGACGCGTTATGCCCGGAAATAAATGTTCAAGTTTTTCTTGTAAATTTAAAGCAAAGACTATATTCTCAGAGGAATTTGGAAAAGAGGTGCCCACGAGAATCATAATCTGTGCAGCTTTTTCTCCATTTTGTGTAAAAGTCGGCTTTATTTTTCCTGTTTCTTTGCTTCCCATCGAATCTCGATGAATATCAAGCACAACCTTTATAGGGTTCTCTTGCAAATTTCTCTTGATAGTATTCGCAGCCCTACCATACGAGCCGTTGTAACTAGGACTGTCGTGAAATGTCCTGTCGTGAATAACATTATATCCTCCAGACAACAATTCTTTCGAGATACATTCTCCCACTCCGACCACGCTGCAATTTGAATCTTTAGATCTGGTAGGAGAGCTTTCATAAAAAAAACCAAGATTCTTTTTCATATACGACTCAGTGGTGTGGGTGTGGAGAATTAAAATTTGGGGTGGTGAGTTCTTTTCCAAATCAAAATAAGGACGCTCTTTTAATTTGGCCGCTATATCAATATTGTGGCCTGTTGCGTTTTTTACGCAAAAATCGCCGTATTTTTCCCCGCCTGATTTACACTGGCTCTCGATTATTTTATAAGTCCTCTCATTTTTGTGTCTCTCCCTCTCTTCTATCGATTCTGTATCTCTTTCTTGTGAATTTGGTTCGTTGTCATTTTCGTCAGATCTATTTGATTCGGGATCATTTAACGAAGCGGAAGTGTCGCCACCGTTTTCGCTTGAAGGAGACGAACTTTGAATGGGAGTGGGAAAATCTCCATTCGAAAAAACAGTTTTCGCGGCCATCACCCCGATATTGCAGCTAACATTTTCAATTATATGAGTAGTATGTACTACAAAACAACATGTGGCTAAAATAACGCAAAAGCTCGAAATCAGGGTTACTAATTTAGTTTTAATCACTAAAATTTCACATCCTTTCTTGCCTTCTTTTTGAATGTCTTTGAAAAATATTTATGGCTAAAATTTAAGTTTTATGATATCAAAAACCGCTGTCGACCATCATCGCGTCTAATAAATTGGCAAATTTTATGCGCCAAACAACCTAAGATCTTCGAAATTAAACTCCGGATGAAGCGCAAGATTTATCGAGGAGGAGAGCAATTTAGCTGCGCGCCCTATCAAGACATCTATGTCGCGCGGGGTCACCATCATAGAGGCTCCCTGCGGACTTATCTTTTCTTTAATTTTTTTTATTTCTGTCTCGTCAGAAAGATCCATAAGATCAACAGCGAGGCTCTGGGCGTCGACAATCATCGGTATGCCTATGCTGATTATGGGAATTCCTATGGTTTTTTCGTCTATTAAAGGCCTTGAATTCCCGACTCCGGAGCCGGGCGATATGCCAGTGCTAGAAATCTGGATCGCTCGCCCCAATCGCTTTGCCTGGCTAGAAGCTAGAGCATCTACAACTATCACGCATTTGGGGCTAATTTTTTTTGCAAGGCCTTTTAGAATTTCTACAATTTCAATGCCCGTTTGACCCAAAACTCCGGGCGCCAATGCGGCAACAGAGCGCATTTGGTCGATAGAAAATTTAGAAAACTCCTCTTTAATATGCCTGGTCGCTATGACCGTCTCTATAGTCTTTGGGCCTAAGGAATCGGGCGTGATATTCGAGTTGCCAAGACCAATAACTAAAACCAAACCACCCTTTGGAATTAGTTTTTTTATCTCATCGCGCACAAATCTAACGCCGGTTTTGAATTCGCTTTCACAATCGGAAAGAATAGACATTTCTACGGTCACATACACACCTATAGGTTTGCCGATTTCTTTTGCCGCTTTTTCTGTTTTTATATTTATTTTGGTCACTGTAAGCGATTTGTGCGACTGTTTTTCAAACTCCACTCCTTCCATTTCTTCGTCTTCTAAATTTTCTCTCGTCTCAAGGGCAAGATCGGTCCTAAAGAGCATCACTCTTCTCCTTCCATTTCTTCGTCTTCTAAATTTTCTCTCGTCTCAAGGGCAAAATCGGTCCTAAAGAGATCACTCTTCACCTTCCATCCCCATATTAAAATTTTGCTATTTTCTCTTAAAATGACAAGCGAATCTAACCAAACAGAATCAACAGGCGCTCTGATGGAATTATTTGCACTCAGAGCGCCTTATATGCCACATTCGGCAAAAACATAAAATAAAGCTTTGGGTGTTAGTGATTTTTTAAAAGCTAACGCTACGACTGCAAAATCCAAATACTTTGTTAAAAATGGCTTCAGAACTATAGTTCGGCTCGCATCTAACATAAACAGGTAATAAGGCCGCTACCGAAGGAATGTGAGCTTTAAAATTTACAAAATCAGCATAAGAAAGTTCAGTGTCAGAGCGAACAAGAATAAACTCCGTTTTAGTGTAAAAATCACCATATTTATTAGAGAATTTCTCATTTTGATAAAATCTTTCTGCGATCTTTTTGATCTCTTGTTTTTTGGCGGCGCAGCCTGAAAATTTTCGTCTGCTAAGGTTGAAAAGTTCTTCATCTGAACGTAATTCCCCTGCGATCCTTTTGACCTCTTGTCCCTCGACAGCACCACAGCTTGGAAATTTTTGTCTGATAAGAGGGTAAAATCGGTCCTAAAAAGCATCACTCTTCACCTTCCATCCCCATATTAAAATTTTGCTATTTTCTCTTAAAATGACAAGCGAATCTAACCAAACAGAACCAACAGGCGCTGTGATATAGAATTATTTGCACTCAGAGCGCGTTACATGTCACATCTGGCAAAAACATAAAATAAAGCTTTGGGTGTTAGTCATTTTTTAAAAGCTAACGCTACGACTGCAAAATCCAAGTACTTTGTTAAAAATGGCTTCAGAACTATAGTTAGGCTCGCATCTAACATAAACGATGGTTATTTTTTTGTTTAAATCTAGCTCTCGGAAAGCAGAAAATAATTTTTTAAACTGGGAGGACGAATCTCCTTTAGGACCATAACTCACAGATAAAATTTCTACATTCGCCATATCATCGTCATAGCATAAGGCCGCTACCGAAGGAATGTGAGCTTTAGAATTTACAAAATCAGCATAAGAAAGTTCAGTGCCAGAGCGAACAAGAATAAACTCTGTTTTAGTGTAAAAATCACCATATTTATTAGAGAATTTCTCATTTTGATAAAATCTTTCTGCGATCTTTTTGATCTCTTGTTTTTTGGCGGCGCAGCCTGAAAATTCTTGTCTGCTAAGATTGAAAAGCTCTTCATCTGAACGTAATTCCCCTGCGATCTTTTTGATCTCTTGTCCCTCGACAGCACCGCGGCTTGAAAATTTTTGCTCACTGATGTTTAAAGGTTCCTCGTTGGAATATAATTTTTCTGCTATCTTTTTTACCTCTTGTTTTTCGGCGGCGCAGCTTGAAAATTTTTGCTCGCTAACATAAAAAAGCTTTCCGTCTGAACGCAACTTCCCTGTGATTTTTTCGATTTCTTGTTTTTCAATGGCGCCATACCTTAAAATTTTTCGCTCATTATTATTTAGCAAAATCACGGTAGATTCTAGACCCAGAGGGCTTTCCCCCGCATCTAAAATGGCGTCTATCTTTCCACTAAAATCCCCAGCGACATGAGAAGCTGTAGTAGAACTAAACCCACCAGAAATATTGGCCGAAGATATCACCAAGGGAGAGCCAACGCATTTTATAATCGCATTTGCAATTCGGTGTGACGGAAAACGAACACCAACAAAATCGCTACCAGCAGTAACAATCTCCGAAACTAAAGCTGATTTGGGTAGAACCATGGTTAACGGCCCAGGCCAAAAAGCTTTGGCAAGATTTTTGGCAATATCTGTAAGATCTTTTGTCAAATCGAATATCTCTTCAAAAGAAGAAATATGAACAGTGAGAGGTTTGCTATGTACTCTGCGCTTAACTTTAAACAAAGAGCAAACTGCCGAGGGAATAAACATACTAGCAGCTAGGCCATAGACAGTCTCCGTCGGAACAGCCATCACGCCCCCTGCTTTTAGAATTTTCACAGCGTCTGGTAGATCTTTATCTGATAAAATTTTTGTCTTCATGATTCGCAGCATTTTTCCAAACAACAAACTTTTAAAAACACTAATCTTGTAAGAACACTAGATGATCTTGCCATAATCAATAAAATCCTCCACTGAATTTGTCACACTGCGCACCCTTGTGACACAAACACCGCCCCACATTTATTTTCTCGATGCAACACACTACACATACTTTTTTAACATAAGTACTGCAACGCTACACGCACTTCTTTTATGCAAACTTCGCACTACACCGTCCCGCACTTATTTTCCCGATGCAACACACTACACATACTTTTTTAACATAAGTACTGCAACGCTACACACTTATTTTATACAAACTTCGCACTACACCGCACCTTTGCGACACAGACATGCACTTTTCTAAACACAAACACCTCGTCCCTCACATACCTCTTTAACGTAAACACCACCCCACCTACACATATTTTTTAACACAAACAGCAAATACACACGTGCCTTTTTAATGCAAACTCCGTCGCAAAACTATTCCTTTAAGTCAACCGCCCAAGATTTATCCCTCAAAAATCCCCAAATACCGCTTCATGCCCGCGCGACACAACCTTTGACATCATCCTCCGTGACGCACTCCATCTTATACGAAGCAAAACAAAAAAACAATAAATCTTGGGGGAAAGAGACAAATTAACACGCAACATAGCACATTAACCTTTAATGTTCACCTTCGCGTCTGTATAAACTCGTCCACAACATAACTGCAAGTGCCCGGCAACCCGAGTCTAGTCATTATGGTTTCTTCTTTTTCTCTCATACGAAGCTTTTTAAGCGCACCTTCTTTGTGAGTATATCCAAACAAATGCAAAAGAGAGTGTACGGTAAGATAAGCAACTTCCCTTTGAAAACTATGACCATAGCTAACAGATTGACGCTCGGCTCGCTCCAAAGACATGATTATGTCGCCAAGCAAAACTTCACCCGTTTCTGGATTCCTATCGTAGACACCAATTTCTTCTGAAAGCGGAAACGACAAAACATCGGTCGGCAAATCTTTGCCACGATACTTGCCATTAAGAAAAGATATTTCTTCGTCATCCACAAGAGAAACAGCTACAATGGCACGTTCGTCAAAATCCTCGGCAATCAAAACCGCAGCACAGCATTTGCGAATAAGCAGACGCATCCCCACAGGAAGTTTCACCTTCTTTTGTCTATCGCCTATTACTACTTTAACTCCTCCCATACGAGATACCCTTTCATCTAGAACTCAAAATAAAACCCATGCAAACACGCGCGACCACAACATCACAACATCACAACATCACAACATCACAACATCACAACATCACAACATCACAACATCACAACATCACAACATCACAACATCACAACATCACAACATCACAACATCACAAC
>JAIRSI010000033.1 GCA_031255515.1 Oscillospiraceae bacterium
TATTATTTAATCCCTGATCGTCGCTTTCTGAAGTTCTCTTCGCCGAATTCAGGTCATCCTGACCAGCCTTGCCTCGCGTGCCCCCGCTAGCCCCAGCTAAAGCCTCATCTGATTTCGGACTCTCGCTCGTTTGCGCATGCTCGTCCATCTTTTTATCGTCCGAGAGATCTCTCACCTTAGAAGCAAGAAATTCATCAACTGCACTGGGTTCTTCCTCCTCTTCCTCCTCTTCTTCTTCAACAATTTCCCCTTCTAATTCTTCAGCCTCTTCTACATCCTTGTCGAGCCTTTGCCTCTCCACAAGTTCTGCAAAACGTCCATTTAACTCTATTAACTGCTCATAATTTCCATCTTCGACTATTTTTCCTCCATCCAGCATGATTATACGATCGCAATGTTTTATTGTAGAAAGTCTATGCGCTATAATTATTCTCGTGCTCTTTAAATTCTCCAAAGAATCAGACACTTGCTTCTGAGTAATGTTGTCAAGAGCGGATGTCGCCTCATCCAGCATCAAAATCTTGGGCTTTGGCGCAACGGCCCTAGCAATCATCAATCTTTGACGCTGGCCACCGGAAATCCCACCCTGCCCCTCGCTTATCAGGGTGTTCATTCCCATTGGCATGTCCTTAATATCTTTCGCAACACCGGCGATTTCAGCCGCCTCCCAAGCTTGCTCCATATTCGACTCTGGCGCAGATATAACAATGTTTGAATAAACATCTCCGGAAAATAATTTCCCGTTTTGCATAACCACCCCTATATGTTGACGCAATGACTTTAAATCTATCTTTTCTATATCAATTCCGTCAAAATATATAGAACCCAAAGTTGACTTCTCAAATCCAAGCAAAAGTCTCATCAACGTAGATTTTCCACAACCAGTTCTACCGACAATGGCCAAATATTGCCCGGGGTGAATCTTAAGACTCACATCATCAAGGATCAGGGCGCCTTTTTCGGTATATTTAAAAGACACGTGCTGCAATTCTATGCTGCCAGAAATTCCAGTGACAATCTTTTTATTTTCGCTAACCTCAGGCTTTGTTTTTAATATTGGCTCTATCATTTCCATCAACGGTTTTATAGACGTAAACATCGTCGAAATGCCCACCACGGACATAATGGCCCCGTTAACTTGGCCGTAAGCCATATTGAAAGCGCTGTAATTCGCTATAGAAATCTTAGACACGCCGGCAAAATAATATAATATTAAAGTCCCAACCAAGCTCATCATGGTACCTAAAATAGGCAAAATTCTAAGAATAAACGACGGATCGTACTCCAAAGACGCCACATTTTTGTAGACATTACTCCACTGAGAAAAAGCACGCCTTTCGCTCCCAGAGAGCTTAATTTTTTGTATTCCGTTAAATATAGAAAACAAAAGCCCACTCAAATTAACACTCTGGTTCATCTTTTTCCTTGAATTTCTAAGCCCTAAAAACGTGCCAAGCACGGCAAAAACCGCCTGCAACAATATGATAATAAGCCCCGGTAAAACCATAGCAGGCCCGTAAGCACCCATCTGAAAAATATACATAAACGAAAACAAAGTTGAAAGCCCAGTGGTCAAAAAAGCGTCTGTTAACTGAATGCACAACTGCTGAATTCCAGAAACCCTCGAGGCAAGATCCCCCGCACTGTAATCCTTAAAAAAGGACGCAGGCAGCGATATCACTCTGCCCATCGTCGCGCTCTCCGCAAATATCGACATTTTTGTCTGAACTCTATTCATTATCAGTGCCTTGGTAATCGCGATAAGTGTGGAAGAAATACTAGCGCCCACCAAAATCATGGCAACGGGGAAAATAAGATTAGTTTTTCCCGACGGAATCAAATACTCATACTGCAATTTCGTAAGCATGGGTGTTAGCATTCCGATAAGGGTAACAGCCGCCGTGGCTAGCAAAATCATTATCATGTCCGCGCGGCTTAAAGTTTTGAGCGTAAATAAAAGCAGGTCCTTTATCCCAATTTCTTTAAGGGGGAAAGGCGTATAAAAACATATGGCGTTCTCATCCAGCAAACCACACGTCGAACTACTTAGTTTAACAGTCCTGCCGCTTTCATAATCAAGAAATTTATACCCCGAAATACCAGTGGGCAACAGGGCAACAATGTCGCCATTTTTAGTTCTGCCTATCATCGGCCCAACAGCATCCGTCCACCAGCTCCCCTCCAAAACCACGCTTCTGCGCATTATTCCGGTGGGCCTTAAAGCATAATCCAGCTGATCTGTAAACTCTTTCACCTCTTTGGGAATCTCTTGTATTTTAACTTTATAGTATTTTAGTATTTCCCCTATGGCATTTGTAGCTTTTTGTCTCTCGTTATTAATATTTTTAGAAACAGCTTCTTTGCCCAGAACAACAGACGAAAGATCCATCATGGAATCTTCAAAAGCATCTTTGTCATTTTTGATTCTAAACTTAATTTGTTCGTCGACCCAACCCATAGCGCACCACCTTCTGACGGACTTTAGATATATAGTTAACCAAATGTCGGTAATTTATTCCTTTGATTCTGAGACTTACCTGCAGCCTCGAAACTCTCAAGTTGACGCCGCTTCCACGCTTTGCAAAAAAATTACTCGGTGGACACTAGTTCTTTGTATAGATCCCCTTTTTTGTAAAGCTCGTCGTGAGTTCCCCTCTCTACCACCTTTCCTCTCTCTAGGACTATTATTTCGTCGCAGTCGCGTATTGTAGAGAGCCTGTGCGCCACTATTATGCAAGTTATGCCCCTGTCTTTTACAGCCTTTGCAACGTCGTACTCCGTCTTGGCGTCAAGCGCCGAAGTAGCCTCATCCAGCACTATTACAGTGGGATCTTGCGCCAAAACTCTCGCTATTTCAAAGCGCTGTCTTTGCCCTCCAGAAAAATCTTTTCCCCCTTCTAAAACCGCATGGCCATATCCACCTTCTCGCATAATGATGTCGTTGTGAATTTGCGCGTCTCTCGCGGCCAAAATCATCTCAAAATCTTCTATTGATTGATCCCACATTTTAATATTATTACTTATCGTGTCCGCAAACATTATTATGTCTTGATCCACAACGGCTAAGGACCCAGTTAGCACCTGGCGATCTATTTCCTCTAATTTTTCCCCGTCAAAACTTATTTCTCCCGACCAGGGTTTATAAAGTCCCGAAACTAGTTTTGCAAGAGTAGACTTTCCACACCCAGAAAATCCCACAAGAGCTACCCTTGAACCTGGCTTTAAAGAAAGATTGAAATCTTCTATCAAAGGCTCGGACAACTTGTTGTATCCAAAGCATATGTTTTTCATCTCTAGTGCGCCGCTGAGTTTTCTGTATTTGGATGTTTTCTTTGCCGCCGCACTGCCAACCCGAATAGATTCGAGAGTACTAGCAGTTTGCTTTTTGAGCTCCTCGTCTTCTTGACTCTTAGTTCTCTCTCGCCCAGATTCACCCTCTTTGCTTTCAGGCGCAGAACTTGCAAGCTCTGGCCTTTGCCGATCAGTCACCTCGTCGTCGTATTCTACGTCGGGCTTATACTTTAAAACGTCTTGAACCCTCTCCATATCCGTTCTCATTTGCGTTAGACTCTGCATCACGCCCACAAGCTGATTGACAGGATCCATAAACGAACTCAAATACACCGAAAAAGCACTAAGTTTGCCGATACTCCAAGTGTCGTCCGTCATAATCAGCCATATGCAAATTGTTCTCACTATCAAATCCGTCATTGACGCCACAATCGTTGACACGGAGCCCAGATATTGATTCATCTTTGCAAATTTAACCGCGGCGGAATTCAAAGAGGCCTGATACCCGGCCCAACGCCCAAAAAAGCCATTTTCCGCCCCCGCTGATTTTATCGTCTCTATCATTTCTATTCCCGACATGGTGGCCGCGACCGCCTTGCCCGCGTCCCTCGATTGCACTATTTGCATGTTGTTGCGCTTCTGCGCGACATAGCGTCCGAAAAACATGTTAAAAAACGCGCTGGCTATGCCAATTAAACTCAGCCAAAAATTGTATCTCACCATCACCACAAGATAAAAAATTAAAGTCCCTAAATTCAAAAGTATCGGCGCAAATTTTCCTATTAATGTGCTAGCTATACTTTCATTCAGACTCTGTCTAGAAATTATATCTCCGACCATTCTTTGTGAGAAAAAATCCACCGGCAGCCGCAACACGTGCCATATGAAGCCCGCATTTGCAACAATCGCCAATTTCCCCTGAATTTTTAGCATATAAAGGTTATTAATCAAAGAAACAACTACATTAAACATAACCACAGCAGCAAAACAAAGAACAAACGGATACAGCCACTCGGGATTTATTTGGGTTAATATTCTATCTTGAAAAATCCTGCCGAACGCAGGCGAAATTAGCCCCGTAACGGTGGTCAAAAAACTCGTTATTATTACAAATAAAAAGGGTACTAGCGTTCCGGAAAGTCGCTTCATAGCAAATTCCATAACGCTGTCTGGTTTTCCGCCCGGTTTAAAATCTTTTCCCTTTTCAAAAGACACCAAAACCCCCGTAAAAGACTCATCAAACTCTTTCATACTCACTTTTACGGCTCCCCTGGCGGGATCATTTATAGAGACTTTATCTTTCTCAAAGCCATTTAAAACCACAAAATGGTTAAAATTCCAGTG
Organism: Oscillospiraceae bacterium; assembly: GCA_031255515.1. Taxonomy (GTDB): domain Bacteria; phylum Bacillota; class Clostridia; order Oscillospirales; family Acutalibacteraceae; genus JAITRE01. Next base: position 4,636 of record JAIRSI010000033.1, read on the forward strand.
TATTATTGCGGGCAGTTTTGCAGTCCTAACCGTTTTCAGATCACATTTAAACGCGCTCGGAATCAAGCCATAAGATTTAGCCGCCATGGTCATATATTTTAAATTGCTACCATCTCGCGACACCCCGCAGTCACTCCTCACCTGTTCAAGCGGCACCCATTTTCCAAAATAGGCAAGTATCATCGCAAGACTCGCCGCGCCACACTCGAGGGCCTCCATTTGTATGATAACTGGCACTTTTGTCGCACTAGCAGTCATAAGTTGTTTTCCACCTTTCTTTTGCCTAAGTCAAAAACTTTTTTGCTGAATTTAAGGCTTTTTTGTCAATCCTAAACCTTTTTGCCGAGCTCTAAACTTTCTTTTGCCCAAGTTAAAAACTTTTTTACTGAATTTAAGGCTTTTTTGTCAATCCTAAACCTTTTTGCCGAGCTCTAAACTTTCTTTTACTAAGTTTGGGCCTTTTTATCCAGCCCTTGGGCTTTCTTTCGTCAAGCCTAATTTGAAAAAAATTACAAGTCCATCAGAGTAATAAATTATTCCCTACCCTTCTTTTATTGAGCTTAATTCGAAAGAAAGCTCAGCAAGTTTTCTTTGCTAACAACAATATTTACCGAACAAGCGCTGCCGGGCTTGCCATTCCCAGATCCTGAATTTTGATTTTTCACCTCGAGAAACACCGGATACAAATTACCATCGAGGTTTGTTCGATTTAACTTATCCCGAAGTTCTGGGCTCAAACTACCATCATCTCTGCTTACGGGCGTGCCAGAAATACTTACAACCTTTCCTTCCATGACACCGGTTCTAGGATCTGCTCCTATAGGCAAAATTTCCGCACTCTGCCCCACCTTTACAAACTTTTTTTGCTCTCCGTTACTACTCATGTCGCCATCCTCATCCAATAAATCCCTTTCTGGCACAAAGCATCTTACATATTCAGTCGTTCCTGTGCTCTCCTGGTTTTGAAACGTCCCACCCAGCGTTTTAATCTTCGTGGGCAACGTGCCAACCGATGCCCAAACAATCCCCACTATCAACAATATAAATAGTGCCAAAATAACGAGCCATATTGCGGGATTAGAAACCTTTATATAGTCGTTTAATTTTTCTGGCGAAGATACGCGATCAAGGCTTGATTTTCTAAATATTTCTTTTTTACTCATTTTACTTCCTCCTCTTTTAAAAATCTAATTTTCTATGTCTAAATCGTCTTTTTATTCTAAAGTTAAAATATCTGTAAATCCTGTCACATCAAAAACCTCTTTAATGTTGCTGCTGACATTTTTAACCCTCACACCCCCGGGGGAGTCCTCGGGCATCTTCTTTTTTGCACTCAAAAGAACTCTCAAACCCGCGCTGCTAATATACTCAAGGTTTTTAAAATCAAAACTTAAATTATTCACAGACCCACCGACCAACACACTCTCGAGCTCTTTTTCAAGCTTGGGAGCAGTGTTGGTATCGAGCCTGCCCGTCAACTTCACATTCAAAGTATCGCCCTCTTGACTTTTATCAATCTTCATAAAATTTGCCCTCCATTTTGTAATTGTAAATTTCTTTTATAACTTCCCAATAAATTTCAAGACATTTATTTTTTAAAGTTTTTTCTTGATGAATAAATGATTTTTATTATCTTCATGCGAATAAAAAATCTCATCTGTTAATTTTTTCGCAAGAAAAATCCCGAGGCCTCCGACCTGTCTTTCTTTTTCATTCAAATTCAAGTCCGGATCCCCAACTTTTAAGGGATTAAATTTTACTCCACTGTCAATAAATTCCATAATAAATGTGTTTGTATCATTATCTATGTCGCACTTTACCGTCAAAACTCCCTCCTTATTTGGATAAGAATAGTTGGACACATTTACAAAAATTTCTTCAACAACAAGGTCAAGATTAAACTTAATCTTTTGATCACACTCCTTTTCTTCTAGTACTTGGTGGAAAAAACTTAAAATTTTATCAAGTTCTTTTTTTTTCGCAGGTACTGTAATTTCTTCCATCCAATTTTCCTTTCAAGCCCAGACGCCCAAAACTCAAATCGCGCTGCTTCTTTAGTAGCATTATCTACTTTCTCACCAAATTTTATTCAAAAGACCCTGGGAATTTGACGCTGATCTTGTAATTATGCTTCAATAGAATTTGCGGGGATTTTAAAGTTAAGAACAGGATGAAACATTTTAAGTGAAACTTTTAATAAAGAACGCCTTGGTGTTTACCGGCAAAACTTTGCGCAAAAAAGATATTTTTTGCGACAATAAAATAATAGTTGATAATTTTGAGGGCTGTTCTCCAGACGAACAAATAGACGCCGAAGGCTTGGTGGCCTCCCCAGGATTTATCGATCTACACACCCATTTGCGGGAACCAGGATTCACCGAAAAAGAAACCATAGCCACAGGAACTTTAGCTGCAATCGCAGGAGGATTCACGACGGTATGTTCAATGCCGAATTTAAATCCGGTTCCAGATAACAAAAAAAATCTAAATATTCAGCAAAAAATTATAAATAAAAACGCCAAATGTAAAGTGTTGCCATTTATGTCGATTACTAAAAGCAGAAGCGGCAAAAAAATCACAATTCCTCTAAAAGAGTGTGTTGGCATCTCTGACGACGGCGACGGTGTACAAGATTTTGCAATAATGGCCGCGGCCATGAAACAGACAAAGCAAAACGACAGTCTTATCAGTGCCCACTGCGAAGACAAAACTCTAGTGGCACAGGAGGGCGCCTGTATTCACGACGGCTTCTACGCTAAAAATAACAACCTACCAGGCATTAGCAGCGCGTCGGAATATGCGCAAATAAAAAGAGATTTAAAACTTTTAAAAAAAAATAAATGCAGATATCATATTTGTCATATTTCGTCAAAAGAAAGTGTTGAGCTTGTGCGCCTTGCAAAATCCGAGGGCCTGCCTGTAACTTGCGAAGTTACCCCGCATCATTTGCTTCTTTGTCAGGATGATATTCGCGACGACGGAAAATTTAAAATGGCTCCGCCCCTGCGCGCAAAAGAGGATAGAGAAGCTCTGGTGCAAGGAATTCTAGACGGAACAATCGACGCCATCGCCACCGACCACGCCCCACACGAATTCGACAAAAAAAATAAAGGGCTCACAGGGAGCGCCATGGGTGTGGTCGGCCTCGAATGCGCCTTTTCGGTGCTGCACACAGAACTTGTTTTAAAAAATATTATAACAATAGAAAAATTACTCTCCCTATTAACATTTTCGCCCGCAAAAGTTATAAGGGCAAACTGCGGAATTTACAAAGGCAACAGCGCCGACATAACGCTCATAGATCTTAAAAAAAAATGGAAAATAAATAGCCAAAATTTTTTTTCAAAGGGGCGCTCAACTCCTTTTGATGGCAAAGAAGTAACGGGCAAAATAATTTATACTATCGTTAATGGCAAGATAGCATATCACCAAAACAAAAAACTTTAGCGCTCTTGGACGCCAAAAAATTTTTTAGATAAAATTTTTCTAGGTTTGAAAACATAAGTTCTAATTTTGCCAATTCTCGTTAGCAAGCGTTTTTCATCTTCTTCTAATAAATTAATAAAAAACAACAATAAAATATAAAATATTAAAGATAAAATTATCGAAAAACTAAATTTTTTAAAATTCAAATCCACAAATAAAAACTCAAGCAGCAAATATTTGGTCAACACACAAGAAATAAGTGCACACATAAGCGGTTTTAAAAACCAATCAATGAGTAATATCTTTAATTTAACTATCTTAGTTAGACGAAAAGCAGTCAAAGTAAAATTTAAAATTTCTCCGGCAAAAATGGTAATTATAAGCCCTTTCATCCCCTGCCAAGGCAAAAGAAAATACAAAAGAATTATACAAACAATTGAATTTATTATGCTATAAAGTAGATAGTGCATTTGTTGGTTTAGCCCTTTTAAAATCCCATTTATCACGTCGCTCACATAGGCAATTGGAATAAACGGGCAGAGTAAAAAAAGATATCCGCTGCACTCTTGACTTTTGTATATGTAGCCTCCTATTATATCTGAAAAAATCCAAAATAATCCCATGATAAAAGCCGAAAATATCATAGTAAATCTCAACACTCTTGAAGATATTCTTTGTATTGATATTTTGTTGTTCAGCGTGTTTTCTTTAGAAATTTCTGAAACCAAAAGATTCGAAAATGCCGAGACTAAAACGGCCGGAAAAGCTATTATTGGCATCACCATGCCATTTATCATTCCATAATCGGACAAAGATTTTTCAAAAGACGAGCCAAAGCTGTGCAGCCCAGACGGTATTAACATATTTTCAGCCGCGCCAAGTCCCGCCTTAACGCAGGTACTAGCTGTAATCGGCACAGATATTTTAAAAATTTTTCTAAACACTCTTTGCTTCTTGCTAGATTTTAATAAAAAAGATTTGTGCATCTTAATTTTTGTAATATAAAATAAGTACATCAAATAGGAGTACATGCAAGAAATGGCTTCGGCGACCGTGGTTCCGGTTACGATAGCAAGACAGGCCTGTTCCACATTTTGCGACTCTACTCTTGCTATTAAGACAATAAAAACTATAATTTCTATCGCCTGCTCCATTAATTGTTCACTGGCAGTTTTGACTATGTGGCCGCTGGCGTAAAAATATCCTCTAAAACAAGCCGAAAAAGCAATAAATGGCAAAGCAACCGAAAGAACTCTCAAAGAAACAATCGCCCTTTGATCTCCCAAAAACTCACGCGCAATAAATTCAGAAAAATAAAAAAGTGCAAACGAAGAACTCACTCCTGCAAAAATACTCAAGCCCAAGCACTTTCTGAATGTCGACCTAGCTCCCCTTAAGTCGTCCCTGGCCATTGAATCCGACACAAGTCTCGTAACAGCCAAACTCATACCGGACACAGAAAAGCTCGCAAAGAAAAAATAAATAGAGCAAACTAAAGCGTAAAGTCCAACACCCTCACTGCCAACTTTTTCCGACATAAAAGACCTAAATACAAGACCTATCGTTTTGGCAATTACTGAAGTCGCAGTAAGTATAAGCGAATTTGTGATGAAATTTCTTTTTTTCAAAGTTAACCTCTTAAAAAGTTTTTTTCGATTCGCCCCAGGCGCGCTTAACAAACAGCGCCCTCATTTAAAATATATACTTACTCTGACTCTTAAATTACCTAAATTATATGCATTATCTCTATTCTGATTTCTAATATTACTAAACTTTTCACTACGTTCGTGGCCATAAATCTTATAATTATGTATTCTATATGGCAAAATCAGATCTTAAAAATTAAAAAATCTTATAATTTTGTACTCTGCTCGACAAAATTAGATACTAAAAATCAAAAAAACAAACCAAAGAGAAGAAGCCGTATTCTCCGCAAAGCTTCTTCTCTTTATTTGTGAAAACTAACCTGAACCACTCATCTAATGGCTATTACTTCTATTTCTAACTGTTACTTCTATTAGCTGTTACTTCTATTTCTATTTTTGTTGGTCCTTCACAAAACTTTCTATCAGTAAGCGAAAACACATCATACAGATGTTCCCAAAACTTATCGTACTCATTGCGCACAACGCCGTCTCCTTGGTCGCCGTCACCATTTTGACCTTTCTTATTATTAAACTCCTCCTGGAGACTGGTCTCTTCGATTTTATTTTTGTCAAATTCCTGTTCGTCGGAGTTGTCGTCCTCGCTCGTCTCCCCACGGGAAACTCCTTGCAACTTAAAATCCGTTTGCGACTCCTTGTCCACAAATTTTGGCTCGTCGCCTTCACAAGTTGCTTGTTGTTTAATTTGACTCAGCTTCCCTTTAAGCACTTCATTTTGTTGTTCAATTTTCTTCAGCTTCTCTTTAAGCGCTTTATTCTCTTGGTCAAAATCATCTAATTTAAAATCATCATCTTTCTTTAGCTGTTGGAGCTTACCCAACTCCTGTTGGAGTTTACCCAACTTTTCATTAAACAAAAGAATCTCATTTTGCATATCAGAATTCATTATTTTTAAATCGTTTGTATGCCTCTCGTTCCCTTTCTCTAGGAGTTCTTTTTCTTTTTGGAGCTCCGTTGCTTGATTCTTGTAAAAATTAATTTTATCTGAAATAGCTTCCAGCTGAGCCACAGCCTGCTGCTCCAGCTGGTCTCTAAGGTTCTTATTCTCTACCTCTAAATCACCACCCCCGCCTTGCTTCTCTATCTGACTATTGAGGTTAGCAATTTCCCCATTAGCGTCCTGCAGCTCTTGCCTAAGTGCATCAAGTTGATTATTGAGCTTTTTAATTTCAAGTTGATGATCTTCTCGTTCTTTCTTGATGTTTTCAGGTATCTGCTTTGACATCTCCGCGCGTTCCCTCACAAAGGCTGTCCATTCATCCTGCGTTAATCTCACGGCTCCTCCCCGTTTATCAACAAGCCAATGTTCCTGTAAATCTTTCTGTTTACCCTTCCAGTGAAGGTCCAAGCCACTCCGAACCTGGCTAATGTTTTTTTTCTTAACACTAAACTTTTGGCCAGCTAGTATTGTCAGTCTCGTTACTTCAAGATCTGACGTCCTCTCCTCACCAGGTGAAAAACACCATACTCCAGCACCAGGCAAATCCTTACCTCTCCAGAGCAGCTTACCTCCATCTAATAATTCCCAAACCGCCGAAGCAACGACGGGTGCGCGGCTAAAATTACAAACTGGCGAAGATACGATTGTTGCCGCAGAAAGGCACGCACAAATAGTGCTCTTTGCAGCTAATTTAGACCATTTGGTTATCATTTTTCTTTTACTGTTATTATCAATCATTTCTTTTGAACCTCACTTAATTAAAATTTTAGGGCGCCATATGCCAAAAACTTTTGAACTAGATTAGTTTGCCGCTTTTAAAAAAGTTTAAAAATCCTCCTTTTAAAAAATCACCACGCGAGCCGATTAAACTAAATATCAACAGGCAAATAGGACCCATATCGCAGCAGCTGTATCCGTCTAGAATAAAATTTTTCATCTCCTTTGAGCACTAAAGAAACACCCGCGCTTACTCAACTTACCATAAGAGTCGTGAATTGTCAAATCACAAACTAAACGAAAAACTAAAATTCAAAGCTTGACTACCAGACGCATCCAGTGTTAATTCCTCAAATTCTTTGCTTTTTCTATCCTTTAACCGCCAGAATCACCTCGAATTAACTTCCAAATTTTTTGTTCTCATCAAAATATGGCGTCATTTTGAAATATTCCCTCCACAAACTATAGAAGAATGGATGAATCCCTTTGATTTTGTGGTTTTTCCAGGGCTTGTCTAAACCTGCAAAATGAATTATTTTGCCATTTTTAATGTTTTCACTTATATCTTCAAAATAAGTACCTTTTAGACCTAAAAAAGACATTATACTGTATTCATGAGGCAAAAGGAAAACTTTTTCCCTAGGAATACCATCAGTAAGAGCGTATTCCTCTATTCCACCTACTATTCGTCGTTCTTTTTTTATTTCTTCGCTATTTTTTGTGTAATACTCGCAAGATCTTAAAAGTACATCCTTTATGCCATCTCTTCTCATATTTTTTAAATTATAAAAACCAAATCCCGCGGTCAACCAATAGTCACATTTTTCGTTAGAATAATTTGTATAATAATAGGACAGATCAACCGCCGCCAAATATTTATCTTTCATGTCAAAATCATAAACCTCCGCTACATTGCCAACAACAACAACATCATCATCAATCCATATAATTTCGTCAAGATTTTCAAATATATCAGCCGCGAATAATTTAACAAGTATTGCTTTGTGCCAAAATTCATTTTTAAAATTCTCTATTTTTTTACGATCAAATGGTATAAATGCCAAATTAAAGTCTCTTATAGTATTTTTAAGGGAGCTTAATTTGGAGATATTTTCTTCACTCATAGCTTCATCTTCGAAGTGAACAACATGCACAGTTAGCCTCTGATCTCTGGGAATATTCGAAAGCAGCGAAGCAATCATCGTACAGGTTGGAGAGGCATTACCGTCGTCCGCACAGCAAAATACATTAACCTCTTTTTTATACTTAGAATAAATAAGCGATTTGTCATCTTCAATAATAACATCCTCAGTCTTACAAGAGGAAAAAGTCAGCAAGCAAAATGTACTCAAAATCAAAGCAATCCACTTAAACTTTAAGTACTTATTAAGCACAAACATGGCTAATTATACCTCCTTAAATAAAGCAATTCCTGTCTCTTTTTTGACTCCAGGAAGCTTTTTGCGATATTTACGCCAAATATTATAGAAAAAATCTCTAATTCCCTCTTTCGTTCTCCAGGGCTTGCAACTCTCACTAAAATACACAGCTACACTCCTTTTTATTTCATTTTCCTCTTCCTTAAAATAAGTCTTGCTAATCACATCCAAATGAGGCACGACACAATATCTGCAAGGTAAAATCAAAATTTTATCCCTAGTCAAGGCGTGCGACAAAACATATTCATCTACATTGATTCTACTGATTTTTTTTTGCTCTTCAACTTGATGACACACAGAATACTTTTTTGCTTGTTGTAAAAATTTAACTTGAATACCATTTTGCCTCATCTCTCTTAAATTGTACAACAAAACGCCGCTAGTTAGGTGAAATTTTGACGACGCGCCATCATTGTTTGGATTTTTGCAATGAGAAAAAACATCAACACCCGCCAAATACCTGCCTCTTAGATCTTTTTGGTAAAATCTGGTTATATCTTCATTTATGACCACACCACTGCAAATCCAAATAATCCTCTTAATTTCTGGAAATAGCTCACCAGCATAAAGTTTAACCAAAATTTCGTTATCTTGACCGTAAATATCTGCCTTTTCGATATATTCTTCGCTGAACGAAACTAGTTCCAAATTAAAATTTCTGATGGAACCTTTTATACTTTTTAATTCGTCGAAATTTTCGCTAGTTATTTTTTTGTCCAAAAAATGCACAAGATAAAAATTTACCTCTACTTCTTTTGGCGTATTTGCCAACAAAGAAGTAATTGTAACAGAAGTCTGCAAAATATTTTCATTGCTCACAAAACAAAATGCATTGATAATTTTTTCATTCTCAAAAGGTGTTTCTTCTGGAAAATCATCGCTTTGTTGCTGATTTACTACTCGCAAATTCTTAGTTTTTTTTATATTTTTCGGGTGAAAAAAAAGTATCGACAAAGACAGTAAGGAAACAATTGCAAGCGCAAAAAATTTTAGTTTTGAATCAATTATTGATATCACACCCTTATCAAAAGACAGAAACTAGCCCTTTTAAAAATTTATGCTCTTTAAAGAATACTATGAAATTTTCACATAAAAAGTAAGCGCGGTGCACACATTGTCCAGTCTATCGCATCAAACAATCAATATTCACTCACAAGGCAAATTGACTCCGTTGTCTCCTTTGTGCTAGAATTATATTTAATTGATGGGCGGGCGCTCTAGTCGGGATTCCAAATTTTGCTGACCTACTCTTGGGTAAAAACTTATAATTCTTATGATGGAGGAACCAATGTTTGGTAAAATTCAAGATGTTGACAATCATCTTCTCTCAAAAATCGCTCTTCTTAGAAGCCCAAAATTAGATAAAATTATGGTATTTATAACAAATCTAGGTAGCAGTGGTGGAATTTGGCTTTTCCTCGGCCTTTCGCTCCTGCTCGTGAGGGGGTATAGAAGAAAAGGAGCGGAAATCTTTGTCGCCGTGGGAATGGCCACACTTATGAGTGAAGTTGTTTTTAAAAACATTGCAAGAAGGTTACGCCCATGTGAACACGCCACAGATGAAACTATGTTAGTTTCCAAACCCACGTCATATTCTTTTCCGTCGGGACATACGACCTCTTCATTCGCCGCGGCATACGTAATTTCAAGGGTATTCTCAGGCCACGGCCCGGGGATTTTCGTTTTTACTTTTTTATTTGCTTTCGTCATAGGTTTTTCCAGATTGTATCTAAAAGTCCATTACCCGAGCGACGTGCTTGCAGGCATATTTTTGGGAATCGTTTGTGGCTCTACGGTACTCAAGATGTTTTAATTTTAAAAAATGAATTGCAATTTCTAAAGAGAAGGATTAAAATCAGGAGTGCTGGGAGAGTTTACCATTTGTGTGGTGGAATAAATGCAGTAAATTTTGACCTTTGTGGACTTTTGCATATTCGCTACATAGAATGTTTTATAAACTTTAAAGTAAAAGTCCGTTTAGATTTTTAGTTTCCTGAAAAATATTATTTATAAAATTGGAGGAAGATTATGAGTTTATTAGAAAATGCATACCTGGGCGCTAAGTCCTTTTTCTCTAAAGCCGGCAAAGGCGCTGAAAAATTAGTTGGTGTTTCTAAATTAAAGATGAACGCCGCCGAGATTAATAGTCAAATTTCGTCCAAACTTGAAGAACTTGGCAGAATAATTTACACAAACTACAAAAATAAGACCAACAAGCAGGGTGAAATTTCGGAACTTGTAAAAACAATAGATAAGCTTCATTTGGATCGTCAAGAGATCAGAAAAAAAATTGCCGTCATTAAAAGAAAAATAGAATGCAAGGAATGCAGGTATGTAAACGAAAGCGATTCCGCCTTTTGCGCACAATGCGGCTCAAAACTTTCGATTTTCGAGGTTTCTGATTTGCAAATGAAAGAAACCGGCTCTCCTGAAGAAGAGACCGCGCCCGATGAGGCCAAATCTAAAGCTAAACGCGAAAATCTAAATGAAAACAAGAAGAAAACCTCCGACACTTCGGCCGAATTCCATTCTCATGGCCCAGACGAGCAAGACGGCGCTCCTCAGGACGTAGCAGCCAAAGAGAAACCGCGGGTTTAAAACAAGATGTAAATTGCACTTTGGCGGGGCTTCGCGTTAAATGAGCACCTACGTCTTGCTTTTTAGCTTTTAGTCCCCCAAGTGGGGCTGAGTTAAAAGTTTTTTCGTTCCTTGACACAAGTAGTTATTTTGGCGGGGATTTCGCGTCAGATAGTGTTTGTATGCTTTGCTTTTAACTTAAATTTTCCACTCGCCGCCACTGCCTCTGGGGCCCCAAACGCCACTTATGCTTTGCAGCGCGGGTTCTTTTTAATACAGCCGCTTTGTTAATCGATTCGCCATCTATTTGGCTAATCCTTTAGACAAAGCGGCTATTTATTTGACAAGCATCCAATTTTATAATAGGCCAAATTGTGGAATATTAGAACAAAGAATGTAGTGATCTGCTGAAGCAAGTTGAAGAAAGAAATGAATGTATTTTTAGGATGAATGAAAAATATAAATCTCACATTATCAAAATGAATGACGGAATAGAAAAACTTACTGAAGAACCAAGAAATATTGCAGGCAAAACTAAAGACGAATAAGATTTTTATCGAGTGTTTGACATAGAAGTAAGTATTTGTCGCATTTACCAATAAAACACAGAGAATATTTTATAAATCGACATATTGACAAGTATTTTTTTCTGTGCTAAATTATAATACGGGTGTTTAAGCATTAGCTGCACTGCAATCCCCCGTAACTAATGTTTAGAGCTGTTTGTTGACTAGTTGGCACACAAAATTTAACAAACTTGCAGCGAGGCACTCAAATACAATTTTAAAATAAAAGGTGAGGTTTTAACACATGGTTAATAACAAAAATAAAGCGTCTAATAACTTGTCAAAATTTATCAAAGGCGGAAGTATTATTGCATGTCTTTCTGCAGCAGCTGCTCTCTATTCGTTCTCGCCAGAGGCTTTCACGAGCGATCCGGCAAATGCCTCGGCCATGCTCACACGCAGATACTCTTCCCAAAAAGAAAACAGCTTAACTGATTTTAATTTTAACGCCTTCACCTTCTCACAAGATAATTCGATTTCTTTAGATTCTGAAAATATATCTTTAGTGATAGCTCAAGAAGGAGAAGAGCTAAATAAGTTTGAAGAATTGGCGAAATCCGCCGCAGCTAAATTGGAAAAACTTCAAAAAGAAAATAATCAATTGAGAACAGAACTTGCAGCGCAGAAAGGAATCGTAGACGAGTTACAAGGAAAACTTAGAAAACAGACAAAAGACGCGAAAAAAAAACAAGAAACAATTGAAAAAGCTAATAGTGACAAAGCGGCGCTCGAAAGAATACTCGCTGATATTGATAAGCAAATAGGGATTGATCCAGAGGAATCGAATAAAATGCCAAATTGCAAAGAAAATAAAATTCAAGAACGCTTGGAAAAAATACTTCAGCAAAAAGAAAAACTCGCTTTTGTTTCCTTGCAATTAAGTGAAAAAGAGGAAGAAGGCATCAAAGCACAATCATTTATTGTGAAATTAGGGGATGAACTTGAGGAACAGAAAAATAAAAACAAAACTCTTCTTCAGGAAAAAGAATCAGAACTTGCATCGCTTGTTAAGGAACACAAAAATATTCTTCAAGGGAAAGAAAATAAAATCATGGAGTACAAAAAAGAAATATCGAAGTTGAATAAAAACATAGTTGGGTATGAAGAGCGACTTTCAAGGTACAAGAGACAGTCTAAAACTCTTTTAAAACAGTTGGGACAAGCGAATAAACTTCTCACTGCTCTTACGGTAAACATTGAAAACTGCACGCAACCACCACAAGACCCCGCTCACGTTTCTCTAAATCTCTATGGCGAAGAAGATTGATATACTTCTGGTCCCCCTTGCTAAACCAACACAAAATTTTGTAGGCAAGATCAACATCAACGGCCAGAGATTTGAATCAAACTCAGAGGGACGCTCCAAGAAACTCTTCTGAGTCCATCGAACTCCTAAGTACGAGTTCATTTGAATGACCGATTTAATTTTGATCTGATGAAAAAATAACCCAGTTTAACAATAAACTCCAGCGTTTCCTAAAAGGAAGCCATTTTAACATTGGAATTACCTCGCTCAGTCGCGTCTTAAAAAGATGTCTACTTTCAGTTGACTCTTTTGGGCGCGACTTCTTTTAAAAAATCGCTCCCCAAAAAAACTGACAAACAATTCGCAAATCTACATAAAAAATATAGTAGCCTAATGGGGCCTCAAGTTAAAAAATAAGTGCAATCGTTTGCACAAAAATTATCTCGCGGAGAATTACTAAAGACATCAAAAACCTTGGAAACAAATAAGAGTTTTATCAAATAATTCATATAAAAATAAATTTCTATCTTATGCCGCTGATATTTTGTAAGCCGACATATTAATTGATGATTGACAAATGTTATTTTTTATGCTAGGTTATGGTACGAGTGTTCATTCATTGGCTACATTAGTAATCATTGTAGCTAATGTTTAGAATTGTCTGCTGGCTAGTTGACACACAAAGTCCAACGAACCCACGACAAAGCACTCAAATACAATTTTTAAATAAAAAGTGAGGTTTTAGCGCATGGTTAATAACAAAAATAAAGCATTTAATCTGTCAAAACTTATCAAAAGCAGAAGCATCATTGCATGCCTTTCCGCGGCAACTGCCGTGCATTCGTTCTCACTGGAGGTTCCAGAGGGCAATTCGGTAACTGCTGATATGAAAGTCTCAGCTATGAAAAAAGTATCGGATAAACTTCCTAAAAAAAATGGTGGAAAGGGAGTCTTTGATGATCTGCCGAAGCCCAATGATAACCTTTTTCAAAACGAAGATGAGGTGTCGTATTCCTCAGAATCATTTGAAAATAGAGAAGCGTTTAACAAGATGAAAGCAAAATTATCTAGTTTTGAGCAAGCAGCAAATATTGCTGGCAATAAGCTTAGTGAGTATAACAAGCTTCTTAAGAAGTACCAAGAAGTTAAAAAAGAAAATAAAAACCTTATAGAAGCGACAAAATCACTTACAGAAGAAATTAATAAGGCGAGAGAAGTAATTGAGCAGTTGACTAAAAGCAGTCTTCTCCTTGAAAAAAAGGCTCATGAATCTGAAAATATGTACCTCGAATCACAAAATCACGTCGCGCAGCTTGAAACAGAACTAAACAATCTGAACGCAGAATTAAAGCAGCAACAAAATTTCTTACAAGAAAAACAAGAGCAATTTACTTCTGCTAAAGGTCAATTAGAAGAAAATCAGAAAGAAATCGAAGCTCTTAAAGCAAAAAATCAGAAAGAAATCGAAGCTCTTAAAGCAGAAAAGCAGGAAGAAATCGAAAATCTTGAAGCAAGTTGTAGAGAAAATCTTCTCAAAAAGCAGGAAGAAATCGAAAATCTTGAAGCAAGTTATAGAGAAAATCTTCTCAAAAAGCAGGAAGAAATCGAAACTGTTATACTTGAAAAAGAGCAGATTACCACAGACAATTCTCGCCTCCGTTTAGAAAATACTCAACTTGTAGAATCAAATGAAAAATACAAAAGAAAAAAAGAACGACACAACAAACTAGTAAAAAATCTTATCTGTCAAGTAAACAGAAGAGATGAACTTCTTGTCAAAATCGCGACCGAGTGTCAAGATCCACAAGATCCATCCGAATCGCACCGATCTTATCATTCCTCTAGTTATGACGGATACGATCATACAGTTACTACTACATTAGACAAGCCATCAAGCAGCAGTAGCAGTCCATCAGAAACTTCTCACTCCCAAAAGAATTCCGTCCTGCCGTTTATTGAAAAGTCAAACTCAGAAGATTCAGAAAAAAGCATTGTAACCCTAAATAATATACCTTACGTTGATCACGTTAATGTCGAAGAAGAAGAAGAAGAAGAATCAATCAAAAGCTCATCATCGAAAATAAAAAGTGAAAGCAGTGTCGTAGACCAGGTCTCATCGAAAACAGGAAGCGAAGGCGGTGTCGTCTCGGAGAGCGGAGAATTTAAAAAGGAAAACGACGTCTGTGAAAAAGAAATCTCTGGAAAAATCGAAGTTGTTGTGCCCATGTTTAATACCGAGGAACTTGAATATATCGTTGAATTTCCCAAAGAAGTGTTTGAGGAAAATGAATCTACCAGAATAGAAGAAGCAAAAATAACAGAAACATCAGAAATAGGATCATTGGAATAAAACGAAAATTAAAATTCAAAATTATTCAAAAAGCAAAAAACAAAATTAATTTTAAGTTCTAGCGATTAAACTTCGCCGCTTAATTTAAGTCGCGCCCCAAGAAATGCCTACTTTTAGTTGGCTCCTTAGGGCGCGGCTTCTTTTTAAAAACCACAAGTAATAATATCAACAGTTTATACTATTAGTTTTTATCTATCATCTTTATAACTCTACTTTTAAACAAGATTCCGCTAAGATGGTCTATCTCGTGACAAATCGCTGCTGCTGCGAGTTTTTCCGCCTCTAATGTGAACTCCTTCCCGTTTCTATCTTGCGCGAGGATTTTAACTTTCATAGGGCGCCTGGTAATTCCGTATTGTCCTGGGAAAGAAAGACACCCTTCTGTGATCTCCTGTTCACCAGAAGATTCTACTATCTCGGGATTTACAAGTTCACAAATGCAGTCATCATTTAAGATAACTACAACACTTCTTAAAACTCCAACCTGTGGCCCGGCTATACCAATTCCGTTATTTTCCTTCATTGTTTCTTGCATATCGTCGAGAAGTTGAGCTAATCTTTCTCTAAACTCCTCCACTTTTTTTGTTTTTTTTGTCAAAATGGGATCGCCAGATATTCTAATTTTTCTGATCGCCAACGTCAAACACCTCCTTATGCTAAATTCTCGCTACATATGGCATTAACTTGAAATCTGCGCACATCTAAACCGCTATGGAATGCTATTCGGGCTGGTGTCAATAAAAACCGAAACACCCTTTTGAGCCTTAGCAAAAGAAAGCTTTAAATAAGACATCAAACTCCTGAAACGCTCGCAATCTCTAAACTTTATTATTATTTTATATCTGTACTTTTTATTAACTTTTAAAATACAAGCGGGCGAGGGACCCAAAACTCTCAGGGGCAAATCTTTATAGCTCTCTTTTGCCTCATAAACAAGCATTTTGCAAAATAATCTCGAAGCGTCCAACGCTCGCTTTTCAGAAGAAGCCAAAAATCCCACCACGCAAATTCTAGCAAATGGTGGATAGAGCATGGCCTCTCGCATTTGAATTTCGGAGTGATAAAAAGCCTCATAATTTTGGTCGGCGGCAAATTTGATGATAGGATTTTCGGGGGTTAAAGTCTGTATAATCGCCCGACCTTCGCACGCTCCTCTGCCAGACCTGCCCACGACCTGCGTTATGATATCAAACGTTCTTTCGTAGCTGCGAAAATCACCGCTATACAGCATCGAGTCCACAGAAATTATTCCAACCAATGTAACTCTCGGAAAATCAAGACCTTTAGCAACCATTTGCGTACCCACCAACACATCGTAATCTCCATTTTTAAACGATTTTATCTTTTTTGCCAGCAAAGATTTTTCTGCAGTGCTATCAGAATCAATTCGCAAAATTCTGACGTCCGGAGCAAGCTTGCGAAGCTCCGATTCTACCTTTTGAGTACCAACACCCATGCAGTGCACTTGAGACTTATGACAATAAAGGCACTCGTCTGAAAGTTCTTTGGAACAAGAGCAATAATGGCACATCAAACGATTATTTGCGGCATGATACGACATAGAAATACTGCAATTCTTACAAACAGCCACATTTTTGCAAGAAGGACATACGACAAAAGTACTGTAACCGCGACGATTAAGCAATATTATCGACTGCTTTTTAGCCTTTGAGTTAATTTTAATCGCATCTACCAACTTCTTGCTAAAAACCCCCGCGTCATCAGCAGACTCCTCGCAAGTCATGTCCACAATGGACACAGTGGGCAATGGGACATTCTTGTATCTTTGTTCCAATTTGCTAAATCCATATCTCCCATTCTTTGCCATAAAAAAACTCTCCACCGACGGAGTAGCAGAAGCTAAAAGCAGCAAAGCACAGTGATATTTGCACCTAAAAATCGCCACTTCTCTTGCGTGGTATCTGGGCGTAGATTCAGATTTATAGCTGGTTTCGTGCTCTTCATCCATAATAATTAAGCCAATTTTTTTAAGAGGAGCAAATACCGCAGATCTAGTCCCTACCACTATCTTTGCCTCACCATTTTTAATTCTCTGCCAATTTCGTAGTCGCTCTTTTCTGGATAATGAACTATTCAAAATCGCCACTTGACTTTTAAACTCTTTGCAAAAAACGCCCATCAGTTGAGAAGTTAACGCAATCTCGGGAACCATCAAAATTGCAGTACGCCCTCTATTTAAAATCTCTTTTATTAGCTCAAGAAAAACTAAAGTTTTTCCACTCCCCGTAACTCCGTACAGTAACGAAACTAATTTTTTTTCGTCTAAATCCCTCACAATATTTGCAAAAACCTCTTGCTGCGCAGATGTTAAAACGACACTCCAAGGGGCGCCACTCTCGTTGGAAACCTTCGCTGCGGACAAAATCTCCTTGGGACCTGGGGCTTCACACAAAATCATACCTTTTTTTATCATAAGGTAAACCACCGAAGAGGTGAAACCGGTGCTGTATAGGATATTTTTTATTGTTAGATTTTTCTCTTTTTTTAAGAGTTTAAAAACTATTTTTTGCTTTTCTGTCATTTTTTTTTCTTCACTAGATAAATTTGGCTTCAAAATTTTGTCCATTTTTTGATTCTTAAAAGAAGCCTTGTCCGCAAAAGCAACCACCCTGACAGCATCAAAAAAAGTGCAGTAATATCTACTTTTCATCCACTTAACAAGACTCAAAAATTCGTCACTAAGCGCAAAATTTTTACTATTTACGTCTAAAATAAATTTTATCTTTTCGCCCGCCTGGGTCTGACGTTTTTCAAAAACGGACAGAACGAAGCCGCAAATTTTTCTGTTAGAAGCTCCAAATGGCACCAAAACCTTGACGCCAGGCCTAACATCTGGCACCAAATTCTCTGGCACCGAATAAGAAAATTCTTTGTCAAAATGAAAAAGAGTCGACTCTACGGCAACACTTGCAAATAGAAGGGCGTTTTTCAATTATATCAACCTCGTCTTTTAATCTCGCCGCGCGCCCCGGGCACTACCTTCAGAAAGTGCCCATGATAAAGTCTCTCGCATCAACTATCCGCTTATGTGATTTTCTTTGCTCTTTGACATAAAAATACAATACTTGCCGTCTTTAAAATCCTTTATCGCCAAATTCACAGCTTTTTCTTCTAGAATATCCCCGTTAAGATCTGCTTCGTTCACAATTTCCCGCGCCCTCTTAGCGACCGCAACAACCAGAGAATATCTGCTTTCTTTCCCCTCAAACATGTTCTTAATTGAAGGTCTATCCATTGTAAAGCACCTCCTTTATAATGTGATCCGTCCTATTTTTAATCCTTGAAGTTCTAAGTTTTTCAGCGCAAATTATATTCCAGATATCCCGCGCGCACGCACTCCTATCTTTATTGACAACTATGTAATCATAATCAGCTGCCAATGCCATTTCTTGCGAAGCAAGGCCAAACCTCTGCTCAAAGCTCTCTTTTGTCTCAGTTTTTCGACTTTTAAGCCTTTCTTGCAACTCTTTTATAGAGGGAGGTAGAATAAAAATATGAACTGCGTCCGGGCAATTTTCTCGGATTTGCCTGGCGCCATTTACTTCTATTTTTAATATCACATCCACACCGCTTTCGATTTTTTGCCCAACAAAATCAGAAAGCGTACCATAATAATTGCCGCAATATCTCGCATACTCAAGCATTTTACCTTTTTTAACTACTTCTTTGAATGATTCCTCGGATAAAAAATGGTAATTACCGCCATCTTTCTCGTAAGCTCTGGGATCTCTAGTAGTCGCGGAAATCGACATGCAAATATCGTCATTTTCTTTTAAAATTTCTCCTATAACAGTATCTTTCCCCGTTCCAGAAGGGCCAGAGATCACCACGATCAGACCCTTGCCTTTTATATTAAAGCCTTTAGACATACTCTCTCTCCAAATTCACTCCGCATCAAAGGCTGCTTCCAAAGTAAAGCCTTTAGATATATTTCCTTTCCGAATTCATTATGCATCAAAATGCCCTCAAATCACACCTTCTCAAAAAGTAGTCAATCTACGGTTCGCAAAACCGTACCCAATCCACTCTGTATTGTACCACACTCTCAGACAAAGATACAACCTTCTTTCTTTGAAATTTTCTCAAAAAATAAATCAAGATTTATAATAAGAAATGTGATAGAATAATTTCTGAAGGGATTTACTCTAAAGATAATAAAATCGGTTAAGGCTTGTTTTGAAAATTTTACAATAGGAGAAAAAATGAAGGTTATATTTATGGGCACTCCCCTGTTTGCCCTTTCGTCATTGGAACAAATAATAAAGGCAAAACACCAAATTCTCGCAGTTGTTACGCAAACAAACAAGCCAAAAGGCAGAGGGCAAAAAATTAGTTTGCCTCCCGTGAAAATTTTTTCGGACAGCAAAAATATAAAGACTTTTCAGCCGGAAAAATTAAAAGATAAGGAACTGATCTTTGCTCTTTCCAGTATGTCTCCAGATATCATTGTTGTTGCAGCATACGGCAAAATTCTCCCCGAAGAAATTTTGAAAATACCAAAATTTGGCTGCATTAACGTTCATGCTTCGCTGCTGCCAAAGTACAGAGGGGCCGCGCCGGTCGCGTGGTCCATAATCAACGGCGAGAGAAAAACAGGAGTCACGATAATGCAAATGGACGAAGGTCTTGATACAGGAGACATTCTTCTGCAAAAAGAAACAAAAATACTAGATGACGACACAGAAGCAAGCTTGAAAGAAAGACTCTCAATTATCGGCGCAAAGGCTCTGACGGAAGTCCTAGAAATACTAGAGCGCGGCGGCACATTGGATAAAAGGGTACAGGACAATAATTTGGCAAACTTTGCTCCGATAATTAAAAAGGAGTTTTCTGTTATCGACTGGAACAAAAGCGCCAGCGAAATACACAATCTAATCAGGGGTTTTAATCCTTGGCCGGGCGCTAGAACTTTTTTAAATGGCAAACTTTTAAAAATTCACAAGAGTAAAGCGCAAAACATAAATTTAAATGAAGAAAAATCAGTAAACTCTTGGCACTCTTTAGAAAGCGCGGCGACGGGCACGATTTTAAGGCTGGATCCGCTGCTGGTTAAATGTTCCGTCGGAGTCATAGAAATCTTGCAACTGCAATTAGAAGGCAAGAGAAAAATGTCATATAAAGAATTTTTGCGCGGGAATAACATAAAAGTCTTAACAAAGCTCGGATCTGCTGACTAAATCTGCTGACCGCGCTGGATTTGACGCTTTAAAAATTCACACCCAATTTTTATCTAAACATGTCTAAAAATTTCCAATAATCTCCCGATTCCCGTTTTTCTACGTCGCATATATTTTAGTGATCAAATGCACACGAGCCAATTTTCAACAGAATCCGGAATATACACATCCGTGAGAATTTTGCAGCCTTTTTAAAGCATTCCTCTTTAATTTAAATAACATAGGGGGAGATTCTTACGTATTTGACCAGCAAAAGCTTATCTTCAAGGCTATCCGAAATCCTCGGGAAGAGTCACTTCCTTCAAACCCGAAAAGTATTTAGATCTTGACTCGATCAAATTGGTATATAAGCACGCCATCATAAGCCAAATCTTAAACAAGGATAAAACACGCTTTACTTTTTTAATTGACGTATGATAGAATACAAAGCAGAGTTAGATGTGGGTGGTGCTCTTTGGATTTGCGCGTGTGAAGGGGAGATTAAATTTAAAAATTTATTTACGTTAAGAGATTTATTAATAGAAGAAATAGAAAACATACTCAGTGAGTCCTCGGCGTTCTGCGACGGCTACGAGTATGGGAGTTTGAAGGGAAAAATCGCCTGTAATCTTTTCTTTGAACCATCGACCCGCACCCAGTATAGCTTTCAAATGGCACAGGAACGCTTGGGCATGCGAGTTATCACTTTTAACACGCAAAACTCTTCTTTGCAAAAAAACGAGTCATTCTACGACAGTGTAAAAACCTTTGACGGCCTACAATCCGATCTTTTGGTCATAAGACACTCCAAAGAAAAATATTATCAAGACCTGATCGGAAAAATTAAAACCCCAATAATAAACGGAGGGGATGGCTCCGGCGACCATCCGACCCAATCTCTTTTAGACATTTTGACTATAAAGCAAGAGTTTGGCAGTCTAGATGGCATGAACATATCTATAGTGGGAGACATTTCTCACTCCAGGGTCGCTCGCACAAATTTTGAAGTTATGTCGCGATTTGGAGCTAAAGTTTTTACAAGCGGCCCCAAAAAATATTGTAAAAAAAACATGAATTTTATTAGTTTTGACCAGGCTATTTCTAAATCTGACGTTATTATCATGTTGCGAGTACAGCACGAAAGACACAAAGAGCAGCTGAGCATGTCTCCCGAAGAATACAACGAAAAATACGGTCTGAATTTAAAAAATGTAAAGCTCATGAAAAAAAATGCCATAATAATGCATCCGGGACCTGTCAACAGAAATGTAGAGCTTTCAAGTGAATTGGTCGAGAGTAGCAGATCTAGAATTTCAAAACAGGTGAAGAACGGGGTTTTTGTAAGAATGGCAGTAATAAAATATCTTTTTGACAGCTCAGAGCGTGAACGAAGGGTTTTGTGAGAATTCGTAGCAACAAAATCTCTCTCCTTTGAATATGTCGCCCGAAGAATGTGGCGAAAAATACGGTCTGAATTTAAAAAATGTAAAGCTCATGAAAAAAATGCCATAATAATGCATCCGGGACCTGTCAACAGAAATGTAGAGCTTTCAAGTGAATTGGTCGAGAATAGCAGATCTAGAATTTCAAAACAGGTGAAGAACGGGGTTTTTGTAAGAATAGCAGTGATAAAATATCTTTTTGACAGCGCAAAGCGTGAACGAAGGGTTTTGTGAGAATTAGTAGCAACAAAATCTCTCTCCTTCAGCAGCGAGCGTGCAGAACAAATCGCCCTCCTTGAATAGCAGGCATGCGGAATAAAATGCCCTTCGAGACAGCCGGGGAGGCCACGATTTTGTAAAAATTAACAAATCGCTCCGCGACAGCGTAAAAATTTTTGGTAACCTGCAATTCAATCTTTTAATAGGCACACTAAAAATAGCAGGCATGCGGAATAAAATGCTCTTCAAGACAAGCCCCCCGGGGGGAGCACCCCCACGATGGACCAGGCCTTTTTGGTGTACTCAAAGCTAATCAAAAATTTGTCAGCCCAGATGGCGCAGTCATATCTGCATCAAAGCCCCCCCGCAAACTTTAAAAAGCCGTTATTTGGAGCCAGAATTTTTATAAACATCTCTAAAAATCACGTTGCTATGAGTATTTTTTAAGATAAAGATCGCCTCCCTTGTGAAATTCTAAACTAATCTCGTTACTACCAGCGGTAGTAATAACTCTGTTTTCTTTTAAAAATTTTTTTAGACTATTTTGATAATTATCTGTCGTTAATCGAGTTATAATATATTTAGCGTTTATCTTTCCAAAATCTTTTGGGGGAGCATCAAAAACTACAAAATCGCAATCACAAAAACAAGCCGGGATAGTACCGGGCAACGCGTTCTCCGAACAGAGTAAAATAACAGTTCCATCAATTTCTACGCGAGTCCAAACTTCGTTCGACGATTTTAGCGATTTTACGCGCACGTTTCCCCAAAGATCAACACTTACATCACTGGAATAATATTTAATTTTATTGTCGTCCACACATTCATCATCAACCTTGGGCAGCAAAATATTGTCTATTCTTTTGGTCGTTAAAATTCCATCTAAAAGAACACAGCCGCTAGTAGAACGGCCGTTTTGTAACATGAACAGATCTAGATTTTTGACTGAATCGTCAGATGAACTATACTTTTTGAAATTTTCATCCCCCGAGCAATACAAAAGCGCATGATGTTGATCTTTGCTAACACTTATCAAATTACCCACACCACTATTAAAAATAGTAAATTTAGTTAAATTTCTGGTTGAAACTTGATAAGATAAAATCGAAATTAATAAAATTATAAAGGAGAAAATACTAGAAATTTTAATAAGATGTTTGTTTTCCCAAAAAATTAAACAAATAGAAAATAACCCAAAACAAGAGCCCAAAACAAATCCCAGTAACGACTTGTTTACCGACACAGTTGAAAAAGGAAGATTTTTTATAAAATAAGCACAGGTTATCATATAATTAATGAAAATTCCCGAAATTAACATACAAATTTTGCAAAAGAAATAAAAATAGGGAATAAAATAAAAAATTAGTCCCAAAATGGCAAAACTGATTATCACGGCAACAGAAAAATTTACCAAAATATTTGTCAAAATAAACATTAAAGAAAATCTTTCAAAGCAAAACAATAAAATTGGCAAATTAAACAAAACAGCGGCTATTGAAACGGAAGTAGCGGAAACACAGGCCCTAATAATTTTATCAAAAATCTCATTTAAGCAAGACTTTTCGATTAATAAACTTAAAAAAGATTTAAATTTATTGTTTTTCGGCGATTCTTCACTCGATAAATTGAATAAGAATCCCAACACATTTTTAAAATTATTTTCTTTTTCGCCACTGCTGAATTTAGGATTTAATTTGATAAACTTTTCCGCACTGTCATAGGGAAATTTTAGCGTAAGATCGGTGTATCCCTCTTTATCAGCTTCATGTCTAGAAAGCAAAGAACTATCTTTAGCGTCGGGCTGAGATTTTATTAAAGCGCCGGATGGAGCTCTTTTTTTAATTATTCCCCATCTTAAAAGGGCGCCCAAAAAATAAGAATCTAGTCTAGACGACATTAAAATGATTCCAAGTGTAGCCAAAACAGACAGCAAAAACCCTATATCTGCTCCAGCAAAAGGATTAAAAAGAGTGATTGCTAAAACTGAAAAACCCAGAGAATTAGTTGAATTCGACTCCCTATAAAACGCCACGCCAAGCATGTAAACAATGCACATAATTCCAGATCTAACCGCCGACAAGACAAATCCAGTTAGTCCCATAAACAAGAAAATACTAAGCGCGGCGGCAACGTGAGCCCATCTCCTTCCCAGGCGAAAAAAGCTAAAAAACATCAAGGAAAATTTTGAAACTATAGCCATATGAGTTCCAGATATGGCAAGCAAATGGCTGATTCCCGAGTCACTAAAACAAGAAAGCACTTCTTTGCTCAAATCTTCTTTTTGCCCAAGTAAAAATGAACATACAACGCCAGAATAAGTTCTTGGTAGAAGTGATTTTACGGCGCCTAGCATAGATCTTTTAAGTTTTAACAAATAATAATGCAAAGGGGGATTTGACACGGGAGTAATTCTTGCTTTTTCAAAATCATTAGCATAGCAAGAAAGAAAAGTTCCTTTAGATGCTCCTTTTCTGATCAGAAGTTTTTGGTCGTCAGGGAATTTGTGCGTGTTCGCGTGCACAACAATATGATCGTACGCATCTAGTTGCAGATCTTCGTTGGACGATAATTTAATTTTAATGTCAAAAAATTTCTTTTGCAGGGGATTATTAATGAAATGCGAAGGTGTTCTTTGGCTTTTTTTATTTTGTCCTAAAACTTTTATTACATCAGCTTTAATAATGTAATTGAACTTTCCATTTGAGCGTATCGGCAATTCACATAAAACGCCAGAAATTTCTATTTTTCGCTCTGACAGATCTTGTAATGGACTAATTTGAGTTAAAAAACTAAGATCGTGGATAAAAATAGCGGAGCAAAAGGCCAGAATAGATAAAATTACGGTGCCAACAGACCTAACGTATGCTAATTTTAAAGAAAATGAAAAACAAATTAAAATAAAAATAGCAAAACAAGCCGCCAGCACAGGACCAAAATAAATCGCAAAAACCTGACCTAATAAATAAGAAAAACCCAAAATCCCAAAAAACATCCAATAAATTCCCTTTAATCTTCCTTTTATTTTTTCGTGCTAAAACCCTGAGATACCTTTTAAATAAAAAATTTTTTATAATAAAATGAAAACATCAAAGATTTTCATCAATAAAACTGTTAAAAACTATAAAATAAAAGCTCTAAAAGCTAAGATTTACAGTAAATAAACTTCGTAAAATATGGTCATAATCTGAAATATAAGTATAATTTTCTTATTAATACTTATTTTTCCACTAGTTTACATTTTTGTCAACTATTTTTTTGATTTTATTTCTTCGCCAGGCGTTTTCTACACTTGTTCTCGAAGATCTTCGTTGATTCATCGGGCATTTTTTTGCGCACTCAATTAGAAAAATTTGTTACTTTGCCGAGCATTTCTTATGCATATCAAAAAAGAGACCGCGCAAGGGGCGGCCCCCATTTTTAAGGCGCATCTATAAAGCTTTTTATCTCATATTTCTTGAATAATTTTGCAAGTCCTGATCTTATATTTTTGATATTTTCTAAAGTTTAACCTTGGTCAGAACGAGAAAACGCTATAGGTTCCATAAAGCGCTTTAGCATAACCTCGGATAAATGCAAAAACAGACGAAAATAGTTTGGGCCAAGGTTCAATTTGATAGCCGGGATTTGTAATTTTAAGCCCTAAAAGCTAGATTCAAAAGAGATCTAATGAAAAGCACCAGTAAGGTCTAAAAGCTACAATATATTGCCAAAAGAAGGCGTTTCGGTATCGCTTATATGATCAAAAAGTTTAGAGGCCTTGCCAATTTCTACGAGGGCATCTTCGACTCTTTGCTGCTCTAAATTTATTTTTAAAGCAACAATTGCTTGGTCCACAGATTCTATTTTCAAATGATCCATAAACATGGACAAAAAAGTTTCTTCTTTTTGCCATTTTTGAGCCAAATCTTCAGTCTTTTTTAAGGCTTCTGGTAGTTGATCCGACTTTATATTTCGCTCTATTTCTCTGAGATCGGTATCTAGACCGCTAGTTATGATTTTTACAGAAAATACGGCGACAAAACATAGGCAGATCGTCAAAAAAGTTATAATCCAAGCAGTTTTAATGCGCTCCATATTTCCCTCCCGTTAAAACTCTAATTTTTGTCGAATTTTATTATATTATATTCTTTATTCTTATTAGCCGTCATTAAAAAAACGTCCCCGAGATCTATTTGTTCTTCTTGAAGAGTGTTGTGAATCCAAGTGCGATCAAGGCCACAAACGGACAGAGAAAAACCTGAAATTTCTCCGCAATTAACGACGATCATTTCGATCCCTGTGTCTGGAACGGACGCTCCTATCATAGAGGCATCCGCTTCTAATTTGTCGGGCTTTTTTAAAACGCTTAACTTTCCGTTGGTCTCCACGATGCCGTAGTGAACGTCATCTATGCTGAAAATATCGAGTTGCCTCAGCTGCTCAGTTAAATCGGCGCTGGTCATTCTTAGTCTTTGCATTTGTTTTTGATCTATTTTGCCTTCGCTTATGACTATGACTGGCTTTCCGCAAACAAGATTTCTAAATTTTGGATTTTTAAACATGATGCCAGAGAGAAAAATTTCTAGAGCGACTAAAAAAATAATAGGCACAAAGCCACTGACCATGGGGATAGTGGTGTTTTGCATGGGGATCGCCGCTATATCTGGGATCAAAAGCGTCACGACGAGCTCTGAAGTTTGCATTTCGCTTATTTGTCGCTTGCCCATCAATCTCATGGCCACGATTATCACTGCGTACAAAATGAGCGTCCGTATTAACGATACTATCATTGGTATCACCGCTTATATTCTGAGCAATTTTTTTAATTTTATTCAAAAAATGCGTCATAAGCTGTACAAAATTTCCTCCCGGCCTCTCACATCGTTCATTTGCGTGCATCTTTAAAATTTTTACTCTTATCTATCTTGATAATTTTTACTAAAACTAAACGAGCACCGAGTTAAATCTCGATGCCCATTAACATTCGCTATTTTAATTCATTTTATTGGTATTTTCCTGGCCTCTCTCCATCAGCTAATCTTGAAGCAAGCGTAAAAAAACTAAATTGGTCGCTTTCTTTAGCAGAAGTGCTGCGACCGATATAACATTTGAAAAAACCCGAATTGTACGAACCGGAAGATGCTTGGCTTATTTCTTTTTTAAGGGAGGCATTATTTCTTGATTCGTGTCCATCAAGGGGAAATTCTCTTAAAAAGAGCCTCTTGCCTCTGAAATCTTTTACTATGAACAAACGCAAACCATAAGCAAACTCAATGGGGCCACTTTCAATTTTAGTGCAGCCGCCAAGTTTTTCACCCAGCGCGCACAAACTTGTAAATAAGGAACCCTCCGGCTCACCTGGAGCTGGCGCCGCCGCCGAATAAGTCGCAAACCAAGGCGCTCCCGTGGGTGTCGGTCGATTATCAGATAACTTAATATCAAATTTGCTAACAAGACGCACGCTTTTTTTGTCTTCTTCATTTTGACAGATGACAAAAAAGTCGTATACGGCCCCTACTATTCTAAGTCTAGTTCCGTCTGGAATTACGCTTTCGCTGAGAACAATTTGATCTCTCCGAAGGCAAGGTTGATTCCAACTGTTATTTTCAACGAGAAAAACTTTCGCGTGGCCGCGGCCGGCGGTTGAAATTACGGCCGCGCAAAGATCCTTGTTACTCTCGTTACAAAGTGTGAGAAACTTAAGCGGAAACCAATATCCCAACTGACCTTTTCCGGAAAAATAAACTCTCTGTTTATCTTCATCTACTCCAAAAACCGCAACAATTTCACCATTTTCAATGTTGACGCCGTCGACTATTTTACCGTCCTTGTCATAAACAGGAATATTAAAGTCAAAAATATTAGTCGCGTAAGAGCTAAACCCTATATACTGACGCGTCTCGATAAAAGCACTTACTTTTTTGCAATCTGAGCTCAAAAAAGCAATAAAAAGTAGGAAAGGAATCGCCAAAATAAAACTTGATAACTTGTTAATCATAATGTTAATCCTCCAAAATTAATTTCAGTTCTAAATTTTTTACTGTAACATAGACAAATTCTCCGAGCGAGAATCATTGTATAAACTCCACGCAGCGCCTGCTAGTGTAAATCTCAAGGCAGTGCAGCACCTTATCATTTGAGCTTTAAACTGGCGCACTCAAAGCTCGCGCGCAAACCTCGAACCAGAGCACACCGCGCAGGCTCACCTAATAAATCTCATCTTAACGCTGCGCATATATCACACAAAACCTCTAGACACAGCACCTTGCCGCACGCATCGATCCTTTTAAGAAAACTTTTTTTAGTAAAACCCCCATCAAGAGACACTATGAGGCACCTTGTCCATTTAAAACCCAAACTTTACACATGCGCCTCTTCTAAAAATCTTTTTCCACAACGACGCCGCGTTCCAGAGAAAGCTTCGGATCTATAATTCTTTGGTTTTTGGATCCGCGAAATCTTAAAGAAAGAGTTCTTTTTTCTAGAATAAAGGGGCCATCTATAAGCGTGTCGGTCTCTCTGAGTAACTTTGCGCAAAACGGGATTTGAGAGAATTTTTCTAGTAATTCCTCGAACAAAAAACCAGTGTAAGTTATTGTGTCAAGACTCATATCATGTGCATACTTTGCAAGCATATACGCGCTTTCGGCTTGAGCAAATGGTTCGCCGCCAGATAAAGTTAACCCTGATAGCAGGGGATTTTTAAAAAGATCTTTCATTATTTTAGACACCGGTTTTTTATACCCTTTGCAAAAATCATGAGTTTCGGGATTATGACAGCCTCGGCACCTATGCGGGCAACCTTGAAAAAAAACCACAAAGCGCAATCCCGGCCCGTCCACTATTGATTCTTCCACTATACCAGACAGGCGAGCCATGAGATCCGATTCGCACTTTTGCCTCTTACTCGCGGAATGTATCTCTTTACTCGGTGTGCAAATTCGCTCGCTCACAAAATATGCCTCTTTGCTTGGTATGTGAACTTGTTTGTTCACGAAATGTTCCTCTTCGCCGTGCGTGCAAATTCGCCCAGTCGTGAGACATTCCTCTTCGCTTGGCGTTTGAGTTCGCTTACCCATGAAATGCTGCTCTTTACTAGACATGCAAGTTCGCTTGGTCATGAGACGCGCCTCTTCGCTTGGCACGTGAGTTCGCTTGCTCACGAAATACGCCTCTTTGCTCGGTGTGCGAACTCTAAAGAGTGATTAAAAAGAGAGTGCTTCACTCGCTGACGTTCTTCCGCTTGCTTTGCATCATTAAATCTATTCAATGTTCCGACCAAATATCCGGTTATTCTTCTAATTCTTTCAAATGGAGCAGCCTCTTCTTCGCACCTCCCACAAGAAGGACAAGTATCAGTTATCACGCCGGTGTAACCACAGATAGGATCGCGATCCACCGGATGATTTATCGACCCATATCCTATTCCAGACTCTTTCATGCACCTTATAATCTGTTCAAAAGCTTCAAGATTATCACTTGGATCGCCGTCCAGCTCAACATATGAAATATGCCCTCCGTTAGTCAAAGAGTGATATGGCGCTTCAATTTTTATCTTGTCCCAAGCGCTCAACCGATAATAAACTGGCACATGAAAAGAATTAGTATAATATTCTCTGTCGGTCACTCCTTCTATTTCTCCAAATTTCTTCCTATCAATCTTTACAAATCTTCCGGAAAGACCTTCTGCTGGCGTTGCTATCAAAGAAAAATTCATTTTGTAACGCTCTGACGCATTATCCGCCTTTTTTCTCATATAACCCACTATCTCAAGACCAAGATTGTGTGACTGCAAACTTTCGCCATGATGAAACCCGGTCAAAGCCTTTAAACACTCGGCAAGACCAATAAAGCCTAGAGTTAGTGTGCCGTGCTTTAAAATCTCACCCACTTCATCATCAGGATCAAGTTTGTCAGAATCAATCCAAACACCCTGCCCCATTAAAAAAGGAAAATTTCTAACTTTCTTTCTCTCCTGAAGCTTAAACCTCGAAAGAAGCTGTTGTATGACAAGCTCCACTTGACTGTCTAGCAATTCGTAGAAAAGATCAAGATTTTTGTTGCTTTTTATGCCAATTCTTGGCAAATTTATAGAAGTAAAACTCAAATTCCCCCTTCCATTAATTATTTCTCGAGATGAATCGTGAAAATTGGCAATTACCCTAGTTCTGCAACCCATGTAAGCCGCTTCTGTTTCTGGTTTTGCTTTTTCATAATACTTCAAATTAAACGGGGCGTCTATGAAAGAAAAGTTAGGGAAAAGCCGCTTTGCACTTACTCGACAGGCAAGTTTTAAAAGATCATAGTTGGGGTCGCCGTGATTGTAATTAATTCCCTCTTTAACCTTGAAAATGTGAATGGGAAAAATAGGAGTTTCGCCGTTTCCAAGCCCCCTTTCCTGCGCCAGAAGCACATTCTTAATGACCACACGACCTTCTTCGCTGGTATCCGTGCCATAATTAATGGAGCTGAAGGGAACCTGCGCGCCGGCCCTAGAGTGCATCGTGTTGAGATTGTAAATGAAGGCTTCCATAGCCTGATACGTGGCTCGGTCTATCTCTTTATTGGCACGTCTTAGAACAAAACTTTGAATTTTATCGGCGGTTTCTTTTCCGAACTTATCTGACAAAATTTCATTTTCAATGGTAATATATGGGCCTTTTCCACTCATAGAAGTAAAAATTCCCTTAGATTTCAACATAGATAATTTTATAATCTCTTCGGCACACCCCCAAGGATCATCGGAATTCACCAAAAGTTCCAAAGCTCTTTCTAAATTCTGCTTATAAACCTTAAAAAATGTCTTTCTCACCCCTTTAGCCATAGCATAGTCAAAATTCGGTATACTTTGCCCTCCGTGCTGGTCGTTTTGATTTGCCTGTATGGCTATGCAGGCAAGTGCAGAATAGCTAGATATATCATTCGGTTCCCGAAGAAACCCGTGCCCTGTCGAAAAACCTCCGGTAAACAGCTTATCGATGTCTATTTGACAACAAGTGGTGGTGAGATTCAAAAAATCAAGATCGTGTATATGGATATCTCCGTCATTGTGAGCCACGGCGTGTTTTGGATCCAAAACGTACATCTCGTAGAACTGTTTGGCGCCTTCGGACCCGTATTTGAGCATAGTGCCCATAGCGGTATCCCCATCTATGTTGGCATTTTCTCTTTTTTTGTCAACATCTTTTGCTGATTTAAAAGTTAAATCTTCATAAATCTTCATAAGATGCGTGTTCATCTCGCGAGTTCTAGTTCTTTCCGCGCGATAAAGAATATACTCTTTGGCTGTTTTTGCGTGACCGTTTTCTATGAGTATCTTTTCCACAACGTCTTGAATATGCTCAACTGTGGGTGGGGACGATAAATCTTCTTTTTCTAGAAATTCCTCAACTTTATTGGCTAAGTTTTCAGCTGTGGCTGGATCATTCCCGCCAACTGACTTAGCCGCTTTAAAAATTGCGTCAGAAACCTTCTCGAGTGTAAACTCGCTCACCCTTCCATCGCGTTTAACGATAGCTTTCATACTCTACCCTCCTAACTTTTAAACCAAATAATTGCCGCTTTGCAAATCCTGCACGCTCACGCTGAGCCACCAAAATGCAGACTTTAGTGGGCCTCTTGCCTCTTTTTAGGTCAAACCATCGGCCACAAATCAGCCCGTCACAACGCCCAAAGCGCGAACAGTCTCTTATTCACTTTTTAAAAAAACACATGCGTTTCACCGGGCATTTTGCAAATTTCTTTTTTACTTCTCTTTCAGCTTTATGCACAGTATGATCCTTTTGCTTTAAAATTTCAACTGATCTTTTAAAGCAATCTCAGAGATTTCCCCTGGAGAGCCCGCCAGGACACCACCAATATTGACACCTCCTTGTTAAAATTATCTTTTAAGTTGTGCTTTATTTAGAAACTTTTTTAATATAAGAAACCATATCTCCCACGGTTTTTATATCCTCGGAAATTTCATCAGGTATTTTGATATTAAATTCTTCCTCAAAAGCTATTAAAAGATCTGCAATGTCCAAAGAATCTGCATTAAAGTCCTTTTCAATGTTTGTCTCCTCGGTAATTTCCTCCCCATATACGTCAAATTGTTCACTCAAAATGGCTCTTACTTTTTCAAGTATCACTAAATATTCCTCCAAACTTACAAATAATCTGTTTTTTGAACAAACGCCCTTCCAAAATAAACTAAACCCCTTTAAACTCATGGTATTTACAAAGAATCAATTTGTCAATCTTCTCGGGCGTACAATACAAAAACTCATAAAAACTGCACAAATGTCCTCAAACTCGCATTCTGCCTTAGCTTTTAAAGGAACCCTAACCTTTCTTTCTACTTAAATGTAATACGAGTAATAACCTCTTAGAACAAAGTAATATATATGTTTGTAGTTTTAAAAAAATAAATTTGCCTAAATTTTATTCAAGATGCACAATAAGCAATTAAATCCAGGAGGAGTAAAAAATTGGACTGGTATAATCTTTCTGTAAAGGAAATAGAAAAAAAATTAAACACAAATCAAAAACATGGACTCAAAAGAGAAAATGCGAAACGTTTACTGGATAAATTTGGCAAAAATGTGATAATTAAAGACAAAAAGAAAAGCCTTGCAAAGAGATTTTTTGAACAACTTTCGGACTTTATGGTAATAATTTTATTATTTGCGGCAGGAATCTCTTTCATTTCTTCTTTTTGGGAAGGAAAAGATGATTACATAGACACCATAGTTATAGTGTTTATAGTCCTGCTAAACGCAGTCATCGGCGTGCTACAAGAGAGCAAAGCGGAAAAGGCCATAGACGCTTTAAAGAAGTTGTCGGCGCCAAAAGCCACCGTAATTAGAGGCCTAAAAGAAAAAAAAATCCCTTCCGAAGAAATTGTACCAGGAGACGTGCTCGTACTTTCGGCGGGAGATTATATTGCCGCAGATGCAAGGCTTTTTAAGAGTTACAATTTAAAAGTAGAGGAATCTTCATTAACTGGAGAGTCGTTTTACGTCGAAAAAGGCCCCGGAATAGTTGCATTAAATAACGCTCCCATTAGTTCACAAAAAAATATGGTCTTTGCAAGCAGCACAGTGACATCGGGCCACGCACTGGCAATTGCGGTAGAAACTGGGATGAAGACACAGGTCGGAAAAATTGCACATATAATAAATAAAGTCTCGCCCTCTCAAACTCCACTGCAAAAAAATTTGTCACAAATGGGCAAAATATTGGGCATTAGTGCCCTAATCATTTGCTTTATAATATTTGTCTTTGGAATTTTTCAAAAAGCCCCCATTATGGAGATGTTTATGATTTCTATAAGCCTTGCGGTGGCAGCTATACCCGAAGGTTTGCCGGCGATAGTAACGATAATTTTATCTCTTGGGGTGCGTATCATGGCCAGACACAAATCGATAATAAGAAAGCTTCAGGCGGTAGAAACACTGGGCAGCGTATCTGTCATTTGTTCTGACAAAACGGGAACTTTAACGAGAAATAAAATGACGGTCGTAGCCCTAGCAACAGACAAAAAAATACAAAATTCAGACTCTGAAAACGCGCTGTTCATGTTGTCTTTAGCTTCGCTATGCAATAATTCAGCAGAACAAAAAAGCCCCTGGGGAACAATAACTTCAGGGGATCAAACAGAAGTCGCTATTATAAGAGCACTGGAAAATGCAAACGTCAAAAAAACAGATCTTCAAAAGAAATTCCCCAAAATTTTAGAAATTCCCTTTGATTCCAAGAGAAAATTAATGACCACCGTGCACAGACTGGGCAATCACAAATACAGAGTGATCACAAAGGGCGCGCCAGATGTGTTATTGCCTCTTTGCGTAAAACTTAAGCACAGCGACAACGCCTCTTGCGCATCATTCCAAAAAGTAAAAAAAATGAACGAAGCAATGGCGAGCGAAGGTCTTAGGGTGTTGGCCGTTTCTTACAAGGACACAAACAGCATCCCCAAAGGCGAAGGCGACGCGGAAAGAAACCTAACATTTGCGGGGCTGATAGGGATGACGGATCCGCCCCGGCCAGAGGCAGAGGAAGCTGTTTTTAAATGCAAATCCGCCGGCATAAAGCCAGTAATGATAACGGGCGATCAACTGACCACCGCAAAAACCATAGCTAAAAAACTTAAGATCTTTAAAACGGGAGACCTGGCCATCACAGGAAAAGAACTAGACACCATAAATCAAAAAGAACTCACCGAAAACATACACAATTACTCAGTTTTTGCAAGGGTTTCGCCGGAGCACAAGGTGAGAATTGTCAAGTCGTTCCAGGCCAGAGAAGAGGTGGTGGCCATGACGGGGGACGGTGTTAACGACGCACCAGCCCTTAAAGCGTCGGACGTGGGGTGTGCGATGGGACTTTCGGGCACCGATGTGGCCAAATCTGCCGCAGATATGATTATGACCGACGATAATTTTTCTACAATAGTAGAAGCAATTCGGCAAGGGAGACGTATATACGATAATATAAAAAAGACGATATACTTTTTAATTTCTAGTAATATAGGGGAAGTTGTCACGGTGCTTACTTCTTCTTTAATGCACCTTCCCACACCACTGCTCGCAATACAGCTGCTCTGGGTTAACCTGGTCACGGATTCATTCCCCGCATTGGCACTAGGCGTAGAGCCCACCGAGAAGGATATAATGAAAAAGAACCCTATAAGCAAAAAACAGGGACTTTTTGCCAGCGGAGCCGCCCAATCGATGGCTTTGGAGGGGGCATTTATAGGGGCGATATCGTTTTTAGCTTTCACCACGGGGAGAGTGTTTTTTGACACGACAAATGAGCCAATAATAGGCAGAACCATGGCCTTTGTGGTTTTGAGCCTCTCTCAGGTCTTTCACGTTTTAAATGTAAGGAGCGAAAAATCAATATTCAGGAGCAACATTTTTTCCAACAAAAAAATTATCTATTCATTTATCATATGCATATTTCTGCAATTTTCGGTGGTTGGTTTTCCTAGAATAAGCAAATATTTTAAAACCGCTAATCTGGATATTCACCAGTGGGCCATAGTGACCATCCTTTCATTGTCGCCACTGATCATAGTAGAGATAGAAAAATTCTTCAAAAATCGTGACAGTTCTAAAATACACCTCACCGCATCAGCTTCTGTAAAAAGCAGTTTTTAGATAAAACTACCTATAAATTTCCTAACTGAATCTCAATAGAGTTTCTCGTTTGTGATTAAAGTTTCGACATGCCTCGCGCCCTGGATAATCAGCTTTTGTTTTTTAGTTTTCGCGGCGTCGTGCAAATCGTGGACCATTTTTGTGGGAATAAAAGTGTCTTTAGTCTCCGTGTATGAAAAAGATCTACAAAAAGTAGCTTTTAGACAAAGTTACCTATAAATCTCCTAACTGAATCCCAATAGAGCTTCTCGTTTGTGATTAAAGCTTCGACATGCCTCGCGCCCTGGATAATCAGCTTTTGTTTTTTAGTTTTCGCGGCGTCGTGCAAATCGTGGACCATTTTTATGGGAACAAAAGTGTCTCTATCGCCGTGTATAAAAAGGATAGGAAGCCTTGATTTTGACACTTGCTTTACTATGTTGACCTCTTTGAATGAGTACTTGGCCCTTAATTTGCTGGTGGCAGAAGCAAGGTTTAAAACAGGGAAATGCGGCGCCCCGTACAGCAATCTGTACTGATACAAGAATTCATCCCACAAAGAAGAATATCCGCTGTCTTCTACCACAACCTTAACGTTTTTGGGCATCTCTTCGCCGGATGCGGCCATGACAGTGGCAGCGCCCATAGAAACGCCATAAAGCACAATACTTGCCCCTTCATTTATGCTCAAAATAACCTTCACCCAAGAGGCGACGTCGAGCCGATCATGCCAGCCCCACCCTATATAATCACACTTGGTCTCACCAAATCCGCGCAAATCCGGGATCAGCAAATTATAACCTAGCTCTTTAAATTTTAAGGCCGCTTTGTGCACCACAACGCCCACACCACCATAACCGTGGCACAGTATGCACCATTTCTCGCTCGGCGAACCGCTGTGCAAAACCTTGGCGTGCAACTTTAGACCGTCAAAACCTGTAGCGTAAATATCTCTTTTGGGCGCTCTTTCGTATTTGTCTCCGACACCTATATCAAAAATTTTGCGGTCAATAAAATTGTGGGGAGCGTTAAAAATATCGGTTTTGTCACTGTCGGGATTTATGCACAAATTATAAAATTTATTTCCAATAAAATAAGCAACCATGGGCGCGATGGCTGACGCGGTCAGCAAAGAAGCAAAAGTTCTTTTGGGCATAAAATCATCTCCTAGTAGAAAATTCTTAATTTATATAAAAATTCTCGGAAGGAAGCGTTTTTACGGCGGCCCCCGAGTCTTTTAAACTTCTATTTGGGTCACGCAAAAATCAAAATTAGCGATCGAAAATTTTTAAAATCCCCATGAGATCCTTTTGATTTTTAAAATGTATGCGTATGACGCCATTTCCTTTTTTAAAGGCCGCAAGCTGAACTTTACGTTTTAAACAATCGCGCAAATATCTCTCTGTTTCGATAAAAAAAATGGAAGTTTTGTCTTTTTTAATTTTATAATCTGTTTGATTTTCTTTTTCGCATAATTTTTCTAATTCGCGAATAGATAAACCCTTTTCCCGCGCTATTTTAGCAACCTTCTTGATTTTTTCTTCATCTCTTAAGGATAGAAGAATTTTGGCGTGTCCAACACTTAGGTGCCCCTCCTCAACCAAAACTAGAGCTTCTTCTGGAAGGGACAACAATCTAAGAGCGTTGGCAATGGCGGATCTAGATTTTCCAATTTCTTTTGAGATATTTTCTTGGGTAAGAGCAAATTTTTTCATCAGCAACTTGTAAGCTTTGGCTTCTTCTATTGGATTGAGATCCTCTCTTTGTAAATTTTCAACCAGAGCAATTTCTATAGCCTTGAGGTCATCGGCTTCTAATATCACGGCAGGAACTTCATTGAGGCCCAACATTTTTGAAGCACGCCATCTGCGCTCTCCCGCTATAATTTCGTACCCATCAAGACCGCCAAGAGACCTCACTATCAGCGGTTGTAATACCCCGTGTCTTGAAATTGAATCAGACAGCTCTAAGAGAGATTCCTCGTCAAAATTTCTTCTGGGCTGCTTGGAATTTGAAGTTATTTCTGAGATGCTGAGCATTTCCGCTCGGCCTTTTTCTTGCAACTCATTCTCTTCGAATATTGCAGCCAAGCCCTTTCCTAAACCTGTCTTCTTGATGGCCATTTTCTTCCCTTCTCTACACAATTTGTCATTTCTCTGATGCTAAGTATTTTGCTCGACTTTTTTCTTATATCTCATTTCTCTTAGAACATTTCAGCCAAACCCTTTCCTAAACCTGTCTTCTTGATGGACATTTTCTTCCCTTCTCTACACAATTTGTCATTTCTCTGATGCTAAGTATTTTGCTCGACTTTTTTCTTATATCTCATTTCTCTTAGAATATTGCAGCCAAACCCCTTTTAAAATCTGTCCTTCTTGATGGTCATTTTTTCTCTACGCAGTTTGAGATTTATTGATCATTTCTTTTGCAAGCTCCATGTAAGCTTTGCTGCCTTTACAATTTTCGTCGAAATACACCACTGGTTTTCCAAAACTCGGAGCTTCAGAAATCCTAACGCCCCTTGGTATAACCGTCGAAAACACCTTTTTAGAGAAATATTTTTTTATTTCCGAAGTGACTTGCTGGGTTAAATTCAGCCGGCCGTCATACATAGTAAGTAAGACACCCTCCACGCCAAGACCAGGATTGGCGCGATTCTTAAGCTTTCTAACCGTGTTGACGAGTTGAGAGAGACCTTCTAGCGCGTAATATTCACACTGCACGGGAATTAAAAGACTGTCGCTACAACAAAGAGCATTGGCGGTGACAAGGCCCAAGGAAGGAGAGCAATCTATGAGTATGTAGTCGTATTCTCCTGTTATGGCCGAAATCGCGCTTTTTAGACGTAGTTCTTTTTGTTCAAGGCTAATCAACTCAAGCTCGGCGCCAGCTAGATCAATATTAGAGGGTGAAAGCCAAAGATTACTAAATTCCGTCTTTATAATCGCCTCTTCGGGGTTCTTCATACCCGTCATTACATCATAAGTCGAAATATTAATTTTGCGCCTGTCAATCCCCAGTCCACTGGTACTATTTCCCTGGGGATCCACATCAATTAGCAAAACCTTAAAGCCCACCTTGCCAAGCGACGCAGATAAATTTACAGCGGTCGTAGTCTTGCCAACACCCCCTTTTTGATTAGCCACAGAAATAATTCTGCCCATACTTCCCTCCTATTTTTAAAGTTTCACACTCCCCATCCTAACACACTCCTAATTTTTTTCAAGTATTCTTTTGTAAATTTAGCCTTGAAATTATAAAAACAGAGCCAATTAAAAGCAAAATTTAATATTATTATAGCCGAAGGTTTTTGTAAACGAAGGACTCGCACGCTGGCTCATCGACAACTTAAAAGTCGCACGGGAAAACCCTCGCTATGCACTGTCACTTACACATCATCCCGCCAAACGATCCTGCAAAAACTGCGCCCAAACAATGAATCTCGCGCGCTGGCTCATCGCCAACTTAATCGCCAACTTAAAAGCCGCACGGGAAAACCCTCGCTGTGTGGTTTTGACATTATAAACAGCAAACCGCGCGCGGAACTATTCGCCCGCTCATTGACCAAACTGATCCATAAAAGTTACCTTGATGTGCAGGAAACTGTTCTCTCAAGATCAACCTTTCGCCTACGTGTAAGGCAACTCTAAAAAGGCAGACACAGCGTAAATCACAATGCCAATCGTCTCACCGTTACTTTTTGCCGCACCATCCCTCAAAACTCTAACTCGAGTCATTCCGGCTTTTTCTAGCACCCCGCCAGAAGCTGAATTGTCTTCGTAGTGATACGCCACTGCGATCTCAAACTTTACTTCTTTATAAAAGACATACCAAAACCACCCTTGTCGCCTCGGTCATTATCCCCCTGTTCCAATAAGCCTTAGAGAGAGTAAAGCCGATCTCACAAATTTTGTCGCCGTTTGTCTGAATAACATCAATGCCGCCAATGGGTACGACTCCCTTAAGAGTTATACACCACTTGTAGGTTGTATTCTTTTTAGATTCTCCTATTCATTCGGACACCAATCACTCCGTTGATGATAGGCTATCATGGGTTTCCAAAACTAAATGTAAAATATTTTCAGGGTCTTTCGCCCAGTTGTCGAATACGCATCTGGCGTCGCCCGTCCTAAATGGTAATCAACACGCCCGGGCCACTGTAGTAAGGCGCGAATTTTCTTTAAAAATTAAACCTATTAATTTTCATAGTGTTTGCATTTTAATTTGTAGTATGATAGGGTCGAAAGAAAGAATGTGGGCCAACTATGTGGGCGTGTGAATTTCGGTGTGGTCTGAGCATTTGTTCGTAAAATTAGTTGGTAAGGGCTCGCAGTGTTTTTTTGTAAAGAGACGTGTTTTGTTTCTTTGGGAATTCTCGAGTAAAGTCAATACTTAAATGAGGGGGAGCCAAATTGGGGTATCACAGGGAGATCTATGAGACAGTTCATAGAAATCTTGAGCTGTTTAAAAAAAAAGAAGAAGCAAAAGCAAAAAAAAATAACGAAATTTTCTCCAAGAGATTCCCTCGAGTCAAAGAGATAGAGACGCAACTTTCAAAAATTGCAGTTTCGGCCACTAGAGCCGCAATTTCTGGCTCTGATGTAAAAAAAGAACTGCAGAATTTTAAGGAGAAAAGCCTGCAATTGCAAGAAGAACTCGAAAATTTAAAGCGCAATGTTAATATTTCCCCCGATTTTTTGAAAGTAAAGCGAAATTGTTATGCGTGTG
Organism: Oscillospiraceae bacterium; assembly: GCA_031255515.1. Classification (GTDB taxonomy): domain Bacteria; phylum Bacillota; class Clostridia; order Oscillospirales; family Acutalibacteraceae; genus JAITRE01. Next base: position 44,227 of record JAIRSI010000033.1, read on the forward strand.
AAGATACAGGTTATATAGATGGCAAAATGTGTCTTTGTATGAAGGAATTACTCAAAAAAGAGGCGTATAATAGACTGAATCGATTATCCCCAGCTTTTTTCTGCTCTTTTGATTCGTTTGATCTTAAATATTATCGCGAACTACCTGAAAATTCTGATGAGCCATCTCCTCGAAGGAGAATGTCAAAAATTCTTTCTTTTTGTAAGAAATATGCGAAAGAATTTTCCAAAAATTCAAAAAATCTTTTGTTTCAAGGTGCAACAGGCTTGGGTAAAACTCACTTGTCCCTCGCCATTGCAAAGGAAGTATTACAAAGGGAGCTTGGGGTCATATACGGCTCGGTTGAGAACATTGTTGAAAAATTAGAAACGGAAAAATTTTCCAATTTATCGGATAAAGATGGATACAACAATAGCCGGCATATAAAAAATTGCGACCTTCTTATTTTAGACGATCTCGGGGTAGAATTTTCTAATTCATTTTCAAATTTTGCCGTATATAATGTAATTGACTGCAGAATTATGTTGGGAAAACCAACCATTATTAATACCAACCTCTCTCTCGAGGAACTAGAACGTAGATATTCAGAACGTTTGGTATCAAGAATTATGGGCCATTATGTAAAAGCTGACTTTTTGGGAGAAGACATCCGTCAGCAAAAAGGACATTTTAACTTTAAAAATCACGCAAACTAAATACGGTTATTTTGTATCAAAATAGAACAAAAAGCTGAATATAAAGACTAAAAATCGGCTGATAATTTTGCGAACGTGTGCTTATAAAGTCTCTTTACCTTAGATTTAAAATAGACGCCAAGTTCTTTGGGCGCTTCCTCTCTTGCGTCTTTTCGCTAGGTACAAAAGTAACCATTTCTCTTGTGCTTTTTGGACATGTCACTCTCATATTTTGCCGTAGCTTATTTTAAATCAGAATAGCTGTAGTACATATTCTTTTAATTAAAAATACTAAAATCTTTGTATTTTTTAATGTCGTAAGAAGGTTTGCGCTTCTTGCTAGTTCCTTTTTTGGAGAACTCAGCTTTGTCAAGACGCACCTTCTCTTCCGAATCTATACCCAGAGCCCGCCAACGTTTCAAAATGCTGTCCATATATCCAGGTATATATCTACCTTTCGAGTCGACGCAGCAATTATAGGCTTCTTGTATGAGCTCCTCGCTTAATTTCCATTCATTTATCCAGCGGTTTGCAACTTCTTCCTCTTTGGCTGTTGGAGAACGACGATCCACGCCTATAATTCTTTGTAAGGATTTCCAGGCATTCCAAACGGCGCAAAGTTCCCTTATTTTTTTATCTGCTTTTTCCACTGTATCAATTTCTTCAATACCCCAAGATATGGCCACTTTTTCTATATATTTCATGTTGCTTTTACCAATATTAACCACGTATTGCAGCAGCATGGTTATCACATCAACCGGAAGACCGTCGTTGTCGTGTATCATTAAGAGCAGCGCCGAATCACCGTTAGATAGGGTTCTGCCGAGAATTATCTGAGCTTCCTCCATAAGAAAGGCTATTTTAACGTCTTCGCGAATTCTTTTTGCAACAGATTCACTGTCGGGCTTTTGAGGGCGCGACATCAATCGGCGCTTAGCAGACGGCTTGATAACAGGCAATTGTTTTTCATTCGTTTCTTTTGAAGTTTTTGAAGCCACGGTATCAGGCGGTTGATTAAAATTAGTATGGTCCTTAGATTTACTGGAAAGAACCCCAGTTTCAATCCAATACGTCATGGCATCGTTAACGTCAATCAGCGACATAGAAAGATCTTTTGCGATGTTTTCTCCCGTATATCCCCCTTCGGAATGTCTGAGCATCCAGAGTAAAACCTTAAGTTGCGCAGAACCTACAAGCTTTATGTGTTCATCTACAACAGAAGTGGGAACGGCAAATATAGAATTAAACATTCCAATATCAATCAAAAATTTCATTTTATCCTCATATAATCTCATTAGTAGCATCTCTTTATCGACATATTTCAGTATTTTAAAATAGAATTTACAGAATTTATACATTTATGGGTAATTTATCCTTTTATCCTCATACAATCTCATTAGCAGCATCCCTTTATCAATATATTTCAGTATTTTAGAATAGAATTTACATATTTATGGGCAATTTATCCTTTTATCCTCATACAATCTCATTGGCAACATCCCTTTATCGATGTATTTCAGTGTTTTAGAATAGAACTACAGAATTTATATGTTTACGGGCAACATCCTTAATTTTTTATATTCAAATATTCAGGAAAAATCCGCAATCACGCCCATTAACGATCTATCTTATCTCTTTTGAACTTTGATTTTTTCATTTAAAACACGCAGTCACATAAAATTATATCTACCAAATATTGAAATATTTGACATAATAATCATAAAACTTATGAAATATATAAAATTTCTCACAAAACAATACACCCGACAACCCACAGTTATAAGACATCTCACTGTTAGTGAAAAGCCATGCTAACTATCAAACCGCTCAAAAATCCTTCGTAGTTACAAAATTTTTTCTTTTTTATGCGGTAGTTTCGCTTTTGGAGATCTTCGACCGACGCGAGCTTTTCGCTTTTGGGGAAATTTTTGACCGATGCGAGTTTTCTGAAGATCTCGGAGTTCTCAAGATTTACTTTACTCTCTAAATCTAAAACTTTTAAACTCACAGCCGCTCAATTTTCTTTCATATTGGAGATTTTCGACCGATGCGAGCTTTGTGAAGATCTCGAAATCCTCAAGATTCATTCTACCCCTCCAAATCTAAGATTTTTAAATTCACAGCAGCCGCTTCGTTTTCTTTCATACGCACATAAGCATCCTTTAAAATATCTAAACGCAGTTACAAAATTTTTTCTTTTTCTATAGTGAAAAGCCAGATTAACTGTCAAACCGCTCAAAAATCCTTCGTAGTTACAAAATTTTTTCTTTTTTTATGCGGTAGTTTCGCTTTTTGGGAGATC
>JAIRSI010000048.1 GCA_031255515.1 Oscillospiraceae bacterium
TCAAAGCCCGGTGATGCAGCCGCAATTCTGTCCCAATCAATTCAATCAAGGCCAAGTGGTGCACCAGCAATTCTGTCCCAATCAGTTCAATCAAAGCCCGGTGATGCAGCCGCAATTCCAGCCCAATCAATTCCAGGCGCATCAGCAATTCCGGCCCAATCAATTCCAGGTACAGCCGCAATTCCAGCCCAATCAATTCCAGGTACAGCCGCAATTCCAGCCCAATCAATTCCAGGCGCATCAGCAATTCCGGCCCAATCAATTCCAGGTACAGCAGCAATTTCAGGTGCAGCCGCAATTCCAGCCCAATCAATTCCAGGCGCATCAGCAATTCCAGCTCAATCAATTCCAGGCGCATCAGCAATTCCAGCTCAATCAAGGCTGGGTGCAGCAGCCGCAATTCTGCAATCATATGAATGCAGTCGGCAGTTTGTTTCCCTCAAAGTATCAGGGCTTTCACTATAAGTTGACTGATATAAGAGGATCAGGAGCTTTTGGTACGGTTTACGGAGCTACGCTAATCCATCCTAATGGTCAACAATCAGGAGGATACTGTATAAAAATAGTGCAAAGCGCCTACGCTAAGGTTGAAAGTGATGATAAAGTGTCTTGTCTTACACCGAATCAGTTAGTTAGGAAAACTGTCGAACAGATAGATAGAGAAATCTTCGCGATGAAAAAAGCGTCGAGGTGCAATGGAACTAATCAGTTTATTGAAGCCTTCAATCAGCATCCGAATACGCAGTGGGGGCCACTTAATATCTGTATCGTGCAAAAAGATTGCGGCCGTTCCACTCTTAAAAGCCTGGTTGGACGGCCTACTGTTTTTGAAAATATAGTGCATATCATGGGACAGATACTTTTAATAACGAAGGATATTCACAAACAACGCATTGTACACAGAGATATTAAGCCAGAAAACATAATGATCGATAATAACCAGATTAGAATTGTCGATTTTGGGATCGCTAAAGAAATCGATAAGGATAATAATGTGCTCGGGCAAACTCAGGTTGGTACTCCCTTTTACATGGCGCCGGAGGTTCTTTGGGGATGGAAACATCGCAAAAATGCAGATACTTGGTCTATTGGATGCCTTTTCTATGAATTGCTAACGGGAAAAGTGCCTTTTTCTGCGAATACTATTCCGCAACTTCAGTCTGATTTATATTATAATCACCTTGACTGGAATCAATTCAAAGCAGACGTCCGGAAAAATTTTTCGGATAATAATATTGCAATTGGAGAAGATCAGATCGAAGCAATGAGGATTTTCCTGTCAATACTTTTAAATAAAAACTCTAAGGAAAGACCTGGTATGACTAGGTGTATTGGGTATTTTAATCAGCTGTGTTCACATTTGGGCATCAACCACCAAATCTAATGGATTCGATGAAAGATATTTATTGTGCAAGAAAACGCGTCTAGCTTTAACGAAAGCCCTAAAATGGCGCCCGCGCGCCGCGCCGGCGCCCCCCTCCCGGGCTGTGTTATAAGACTGTGCAAAGACAAAGTATGACTTTTTAAAAAGTCCGTTCACGAAAATGCGAGCTAAAAGGTAACTTGCGAGATTTTAAATTTCTTTTAAAAATCGCATCTTGATTTTTGGCCCGCGTTTTTTTACGCAGTAAAATTGTTGGCAGATGGCTACTTTTAAGGTTGACATCAAAGATTACAAAGTAATCAACAGCGAAAACATGATTGACTATTTTAAATTTTTGAAAACTTGCTATTCGAAAGCGCCTAAAATTCATATCATCTTGGATCAGAGGGGACCATACAACATTGGATCAGAGGGGACCATACAACAAAAGTAAATACACAAGAATTTGCCGCTAAAAACGACATATTACTACACCGCTTACCCCGCCACACAGCCCAAAACTAAGCTCGATTGAGTGACTGCAGAAAGTAATGAATGAAAATGCCAGAAATAACGTGTTTTTTAGTTCGGTCAAGAAATTTAAAAATGATATTATCAAAAGCCAACATAACTTTGCCCAGCTAAAAACCCAAGCATATTCGCATTATTTTGCTTTGCTCTTTTTGCGCTTGGCGTCCAGAACCTGGCAGTCAGAGCTACATAAATTCGTTTCGCTAAAAATCCAAGCACTTCACATCAATAAAATTTTAAAGGCCGTTCACTCGTTTGTACGAACACACATTCTCGTCATCATTTTTAGTCCGCTCAAAACTCACTATCCTTCTAGTGTCCCTTGCCACCATCAATTCTTCATTGGTGGGAATCACAAAGACATCTACCTTTGAATCAGGCAAAGAGATTCTCCCCTCTTTTCTTTCTACCATAGCTTTATTTAGCGTTTTATCCAGCTTTACGCCCAAATAAGCAAAATTTTCTAGAACTTTGCTCCTTAAAGACCAGTGATTTTCGCCAATCCCCGCCGTAAAAATTATAGCGTCGCAGCCATTCATAACAGAAATATAGCCTCCGATCAATTTTACCAGCTGGTGCGTTAACATTTCGTACGCCAAAATGGCCCTTTCGTGGCCCTCATCCGCTGCCCGTCCCACGACTTTAGCATCGCCAGATATACCAGAAACCCCCAAAAAACCAGATTCTTTGTTGAGCATATGATTTACTTGATCTACTGAAAGATTTTCTTCTTTTTGTATAAAAGTAATCACCGAAGGATCAATGGAACCTGAGCGAGTTGCCATCATTAAGCCGTCAAGAGGCGTAAATCCCATGCTTGTGTCCACGACGCAAAAATGACGTACAGCCGCAACAGAGGATCCACCACCGAGGTGGCAACTCACTATTTTGATTTTTTTTATGTTTTTTCCTGTTATATCTGCATATTTTTCACAAACAAATTTATGGGACAATCCATGAAAACCATATCGCCTTATTCTGTGTTTTTCGTAATATTCAAAAGAAATAGGCAGCATATAAGCACTAGGAAGCATAGTGCTGTGAAAAGCTGTGTCAAAAACTGCAACTTCTTTTTTTTCGGTGCCAAATATTTTCCGACAAGCCTTTATGGCGTCCACTTGAACTTCGTTATGCAAAGGAGCCAAGTGGGAAAGCTGTTTTATTTTTTCTATAACTTCGGCGTCGATTAGGACTGAATCTTTAAAAATTGACCCCCCGTGCACTATCCTGTGTCCTATGGCGCAAATTTCATCGAGCGACGAAATAACGCCCGTATTTTTATCCAGCAAATTATTAGAAATCCGCTCCAACGCCTCTTCGCAATTATCAATCCTGCAGGGCGCCTTTTCTCTGTTAAACACCCTAGCATTAACCTGCGCATCGTAAGATATGGCAGAATTTGGCGAACCTATTTCATAACAGGCGCCCTTTGCGATCACAATTTCGTTTTGCATATCCAAAAGCCTGTACTTTAGAGAAGAACTACCAACATTGATGGCCAATACTTTCATCGATTTGCCCCCTAGAAATAATTGCTACAATGTTTTATTTAAAATTTGATCCTTTATATTGACATTTTAGAGCAGGTGACTAATAATTAGATTGGGTCGTTTGTAGCGTTTCGATTGCAAGATGCCTCTGTAGTTCAAAGGATAGAACAAGGTCCTCCTAAGACTTAGATATCGGTTCGAGTCCGGTCAGGGGTACCAATTAATAGCGCCGATAGTTTGTTTGTGGTTGATACAAAGTGGCACTTGCTATTTTTGAGTTGATTCTGAAGTTTCTCAGTTGCCTACACATTACCAAAGCTTTTGCTTTTGGTATCTCAACGGTGGTCTTTCTTTCTGAGATTTCTATTCTCCCAAGCTCCCTTTCGCTGATCTTCGTAGCATTTGCGATGGATCGCGCAATCACGCCTCGGTCCACACCGTTCATTCTACCTGCATTTATAAGAATTTTAGAAAAGCCAAGTTTACCGTGGCTAGAAAAGGATTTGTTTTGATAAGGTCTTCTCACAGCAGATGTATCGGACGCCGGCCCAAATCTAATGGGCTGAATGTTTTTAATTTTCTCATCTTGCTTTTCAAAACGGCTTCTCAGCGCCGCCGCGGCGATGTCAAAGAGTTCGTGCCCCTTTTCTTCTAGATCCTTTACCATGCTATGGTATGTGCTCTGTTTGTGTTCTTTTTCCAGCTCACATCCAATAAATTGTAAATTATTTTCATATTGCCTCTTGGTTATTTCTTCAATTTCAGGGAGACTTCTTTGAGTGATTTTGGATTTTGTGAGCCTGCAAATTCTAAAAAGAGCTTCTCTGGCCATTCTTCCGCCGCAAATAGTTATAGATTCACCTGGCTTTCCGGCTCTACCGGTCCTGCCGATTCGGTGTACATAATACTCGGAATTTTGAGGTATATCAAAATTTATCACACAATTAACGTTACTGACGTCGATCCCTCTGGCGGCGACATCAGTCGCCACTAAAATCCTTGTTTTGCCAGATTTAAAGGAATTCATCACATTGGTGCGCTGATTTTGTTGCATATCGCCGTGCAAACCAATGGCTTTAAATCCATTAGTTCTAAGAAAATCAGTCACACAGTCAACCATTCTCTTTGTATTACAAAAAATTATAGAAAGTTTTGGGTCATAATATAATAAAATTAATTTTAATGCGTCGTTTTTTCTATTATAAGGCACATTACAATAATATTGACAAATGTTTTCAAGCGTCGCTTGTTTTCTGTTAACTTCTACGATTCTAGGATTTTTTTGAAATTTTTTGGTGAGCATTAAAATTTCTGGTGGCATAGTCGCCGAAAACAATACCGTCTGCCTGTTAGCCGGCGCACCTTTTAGTATAATCTCTATGTCATCCCTGAATCCCATGCTCAACATTTCGTCAGCTTCATCCAAAATTATCATTTTAAGATCACTAAGTTTCAAAGTTCTCCTTTTTAAATGATCCATAATACGGCCCGGCGTCCCGATTACCACATTCGCAGTTTTAAGTTTTAAAATCTGCCTATCTATGGGAACACCTCCGTAAACATCGGCAACATGCACCCCTCTTTTAAATTTTGCAAGACGCATCACTTCACTTGTAGCCTGCACCGCCAACTCCCGAGTTGGACACAAAACTAAAACTTGCACTTTATTAAATTTTTCAGGATCCATAATTTCTAAAGCGGGAATAGAAAATGCTAGCGTTTTGCCAGTTCCTGTCTGAGATTTGCCAAGCACATCGTGCCCATCCATTATAATCGGTATCGCTTTTTCTTGTATCTCTGTTGTCTCTTCGAAGCCTATCGCATCAATAGCAAGATACATTTCAGGCGACAGTAACAACTCTTTAAATAATATTCTACTCATTTTTCTCCTTTTTAAGACTTTTTATTTTTTTAAACCTGTAAATTCTAGATAAATCTCAAATGAGTTTTAAAAGTTTAAAAATTACCTGCGTTAAACCACGGCATCAAGCAAGCCTTCTTTATGCAAACTCCACAAAACTGTTTAGCTCAAGGAGCGCGCCTTGGGTGGTCAAAAATAAAGGCAATTGTTTTGCGCACCGTATTAAAAAGCACGTGCCAAACACAGAGCTACCACAAAATAAAAGCAGCTCAAAGTTATAGGTGTAAACCGAGCACAAACAAAGGCACGGCTGACAATATCACAGATAAAGTATGCAAAAAAACTTTGCAAGTTTGCTAAGGAAGCATCTTTATGGTGTAACACACCTTTAATTCTAACACAAAAGTTATATTCTGTAAATAGTCTTTGCTCAAAATTTTGCCTCAATTTGGCAACATTATGCCCACGTACTTTGGTGTTTTGTAAAAAATATAAAAAAATTTCAATTTAGGTCTTCCATAATTTTCAAGAACGTTGTACAATAAGAAGAAAAAGGGGGGTTACTTTTAAAAAGTCAGGAGGGGCAAATCTAAAAATTTGAGCATTTCTAAGCATTTCTATTATTATAGGAATTTTTGCAAAAATATCTTAGAAGTTTTTTGTTCTTTGAAAACAAAGTTGCTTTAAAAGATTTTGGATTGTGCAAAATCGCGATTTTAAGGGTCAAAAATGAAGATTAGTCGTGTTTTGCGTGGCATATAAAGAGCGCGCAATAAAAGACGGCCGTGTTTTGCTAAAGTACATCTAACGAAAGGCACAATAAAAGGCGAGCGTATTTTGCGGAGCATGTATCGAGCGAAATAAAGGATCGATCGTATTTTACTAGAAACACACTAGAGAAGACGCGACAAATAAAAAAATAGCCGTTTTAAATATTTTGCACAAGCTATCTAAAGACGTAAGGGAACGAGCGTATTTTGTGGAGCATGTATCGAGCGAAATAAAGGATCGACCGTATTTTACTAGACACACTAGAGAAGACGCGACAAATAAAAAAATAGCCGTGTTTTGCAGAGTATATATAAAGGAAAACGCAAATTAAAAGCGAGGTTTGATATTTTTATGAAAAGGATTTTTTTAATAGTTTTAGACAGTATGGGCATAGGCGCTATGGATGACGCTGGGCTGTACGGCGACGAGGGATCTAACACCTTGTTGTCCATTTCGAAGAGCCGCCTTTTTCATCTTCCGAATTTTCGTCGCTTGGGTCTTTTTAACATAGACTCTGTCCCCTTGGAATCTTCACCCTCCCCCATTGCCTCTTTTGCAAGAATGAAAGAAGCCTCCAGCGGCAAAGACACCGTGACAGGTCACTTTGAGATTGCGGGCACGAAGGTTTCAAAGCCGTTTCCCGTCTATCCAAACGGATTTCCCAGGGCTGTCATGGATCGCTTCGAAAGTCTTACGGGTTACAAGACCGTCTGCAATAAACCTTATTCCGGAACCGACGTAATTTGCGATTATGGCGAGCATCACCAAAAAACTAAAGATTTGATCGTGTATACGTCCGCGGATAGTGTTTTTCAAATCGCAGCTCACGAAGAGTTAATTCCCGTGAGCGAACTTTATCGGTGTTGCAAGATCGCAAGAAAAATTTTGACCAATGAGCACATGGTGGCGCGAGTAATAGCCAGACCTTTTGTCGGCGAGGATTCTAAATATGTCAGAACTAAAAATAGAAGAGATTTTTCTGTTCTGCCGCCCGGAGTTACTATGCTGGACCAACTAAAAGAGAGCGGCTTTGATGTTGTTTCTGTTGGCAAAATCTCCGACATATTTGTTTCTCGCGGCATAACCAGCTCTACATATACTTCTTCTAATCAAGATGGCATAGACTGCATCGTTAATTGGCTCTCGAAAGATTTTGAAGGCCTTTGTTTTTCCAATTTGGTTGATTTTGATACTCTTTACGGCCATCGTAACGACGTAGAAGGGTACGCCAGGGCCATGTCTGAACTTGATGAAAGATTGCCCGAGATAATATCGAATTTAAAACAAGAGGACATATTAATGATAACTGCGGATCACGGCTGCGATCCCGCCGCGCCTTCTACTGACCATTCCAGAGAATACACACCACTATTAATATATGGTCACAGGATCAAAAAAGGGGTAAATTTGGGAACGAGACCTACTTTTTCTGATATAGGCCGCACCATCTTGGACTATTTTAAAATTCCTTCAAAAATAGAGGGTGAGTCGTTTTTGAAGTTGGTAACTGATTTATATCCTATAAACAAGGGGGTGAATGCGTGAAAAAATTCCCGGCAGATCGTATCAAGGCTGATGAACGTGCAAAAAAGTTCCCCGAAGCGCGCGAAGATTCCAGTATGGACTGTGCCGGAGCTGATCTCGGCGTGAAAAAATTCCCAGCAGATCGTATCAAGGCTGATGAACGTGTAAAAAAGTTCCCCGAAGCGCGCGAAGATTCCCGTATGGACTGTGCCGGAACTGATCTCGGCGTGAAAAAATTCTCCACAAACCACATCGAAGCTGATCTCGGCGAGATAGCTGATACCGTTTTAATGCCAGGAGATCCTCTGCGTGCAAAGTTTATCGCCGAAGAATTTCTTGAAAATCCCAAATGTTTTAACACCATACGAAACATGCTTGGATACACGGGCACTTATAATGGCAAGCGCATATCCGTCATGGGCAGCGGCATGGGTATGCCGTCCATGGGAATTTACAGCCACGAGCTTTATAATTTCTATGGCGTTAAAAAAATAATTCGCATAGGAAGTGCGGGAGGAATAACCGAAGGTATAAAATTAAAAGACATTGTCATTGCCATGGGCGCCTGCACCAATTCAAATTTTGCGCACAGATTTTGTTCTCAGGGCACGTTGGCTCCGATTGCGAGCTACAGTTTGCTCAGCAAAGCTGTAGAATGTGCCAAAAAAAATGAGCTCAGATTTGTTGTCGGAAATGTTCTTTCTAGCGATCATTTTTATGGGGAGGATGAAGAATTTGTCAGTAAATGGAGTAAAGTAGGAGTTATCGCCTTTGAGATGGAAGCGGCGGCACTTTATATTAATGCTGCTGTAGCTAAAAGAGAAGCCCTTTGTTTGTTGGCGATTTCTGATTGTCTTTTGACTAAAAAATCACTCACTCCTAGAGAGCGAGAAAAAGGGTTTGCAGATATGATGAAAGTTGCTCTTTGTTGCGCATAAAGTAGAAAAAGCGCATTAAGGGGAAGTTTATATATAATTATCAATATTTGAGGAGTGATTTTTGTGAAAAGAATACCGTCGATTTGTTTATTGGGTCTTCTGTTGCTTACTATTTTTATCTCCGGATGTCTGTCGCAGGATAGTTTGAAAAAAACGCCTTCGCAAAATTCTGACACCAGCGATGATTCAAAGCTTAAAATAGCTATGGTAACTGATTTTAACGGTGTGTCCGATGAGTCATTTAATCAATCCGCTTGGGATGGTTTTAAAAAACTTAAAGGTGAGGGTTATCGAACTTATCTTATGGAATCAAAATCACAGTCCGACTATCTTGCTAATTTTAATGAACTCGCGCAACGCGGCGCACAATTGATCTTTGGCATAGGTTTTGATCTTGAGGGGGCAATTATCGAATCTGCCAACAATAACCCAGATAAGAGATTTGTTTTAGTAGATAAGCTTATAACAGAAAAAATTCCCAAAAACGTGCTGGCCATTTCTTTTAAATCAGAAGAGCCTTCTTTTTTGGCTGGGTTTATGAGTGCCAGCAAAATCATCGAAGAGGGCGACAAAGGTCATATAGCGCTCATGATAGGTATGGATGTGCCCAGCATGCACCCGTACGTTTATGGCTTCCAGGCAGGAGTGCACGCCGCTTCTTTGGCATTTGGTTCTCCAGAAATCGAAGTACGCGTTATCTATCTCGACACTTTTACTAATCCCAGCGTTGCAAAAACAAAAGCTTCTCAAGAATACGAAGGAGGAGCCAAAGTGATAGTGTCTGTGGCCGGTGGAGCAAATAGTGGTGCTTTGGAAGCCGCCAAAGAAAAAGATAAATCTATAATACTAACAGACATGGACAATTCTGACAAAGCGCCTAAAAATATTATCACTACCATATTGAAAGATGTGGGTAAAGCCGTTGAGTACACTGTTCGCTCATTTTCCGATGAAGAATTCGGGAAAAATAAAGACTTGGGAATAGCAGAAGGGTGCGTGGGAGTGCCAGAGAAAAATCCCAATGTTTCTTCCAAGACTATGAGCAAAGTCAAAGAATTTGAAAAAAAGATCATCTCAAAACAAATTAAAATCCCAAGTAACAAAGAAGGATTTGAGGAATTTAAGAAAAATTACAAACCTTAAAGATCACTCTCCTTACGTGCATTTCGTCAAGAAAAATTTGATCACAAAGGGGAATATGTAGATCTTTGTAAGAATTTTAGCGACAGTAGGCGTATCGTGGGCAAGGCCGCGAGTTCTCCTGGAAACTTGGAAGGCCACGTGTTCTCTTTATAAAAACCGGATCTTTGTAAAAGTTTGAGCGACTAGCAAGCGTGTCATGCATTTCGTCAAGAAAAATTTAATCACAAAGGGGAATATGTAGATCTTTGTAAGAATTTTAGCGACAGTAGGCGTATCGGGGCAAGGCCGCGAGTTCTCCCGGGAACTTGAATGTTTTCTAGGGGCATTTGAAAGTAGAATTGTAAATTTTTGCGGGTGTGTGTCTCAAAGCACGCCCATGTGCCCCTCTTGATGCGCGCCGTGCTTTTTAAGAATTTTCTCCTTTCGTGAGTACAATATAAACACATAGCCATAAGGTAAATTTTGGCAATAAATTAAAGGTGGTGAATGAACAGACATGTCGCTCGAAACGCAAATATCGCCAAAATACGCTGTGCAAATGCGAGGTATTTTAAAGTCATTTGGCGCTAAGAAGGTATTATCAGAATTCAATATAGATATCAAAAAAGGTACTGTTCATGCCCTTCTCGGAGAAAATGGCGCGGGAAAAAGCACTCTAATGAACATTCTTTATGGTCTTCACAGAGCGGACTGTGGAAAGATTTTTCTAAATGGAAAGGCCACCAACATAAGGAGTCCCGCCGACGCCATTAAAAACAAAATCGGCATGGTTCACCAGCATTTTATGTTAATAGACAAATTTACGGTTTTAGAAAATGTTATTCTCGGAAACGAAACAACAAATAAATTTGGCATTTTGAACATAAAAAAAGCCCGTGATCGAATTCTTAAGGTTTCTAGAAAACATGGTTTAAACATAGATCTTGACGCCAAAGTGGAAGATATATCTGTTGGTATGCAGCAACGAGTTGAGATTTTAAAAGCGCTTTACAGAGACGCAGACATTCTTATATTCGATGAGCCGACTGCCGTTTTGTCCCCCGCAGAGATAGAAGATTTCATAAGAATCATCCGCAAATTCATCCTGGAAGATAAAACTGTAATCATCGTTACACATAAGCTTAGGGAAATTATGAATTCTGCTGACAAATGCACCATAATACGCTCTGGAATTAACGTGGATACGCTAGACATAACTGAAAAGACGTGCCAAAAGGACCTGGCGCAGGGGATGATATGTTCCTTTACGGGATCGAATGTAAAAAGGGATAAATTTAATCCTGGTAATGTCGTTTTAAGAGTAAAAAATCTAAACACTAAGAACGAAAAAAAAGTCTTAGCTCTTAAAAATTTTTCCCTAGAGGTCAGAGCCGGGGAAATTTTGGGCGTAGCCGGTGTAGATGGTAACGGACAAAAAGAGCTAGTTGACAGCATTACCGGGCTGCTAAAAGTTGAAAGTGGCACCATAGAAATCAATGGCAAACAAATACAAAATACCAGTCCGCGCAATGTTCTAGACAATAAAGTTTCTATCATACATGAAGACAGAAGCAAAGTGGGATTAATTTTAGATTACACTGTCGCAGAAAATTCTGTGATAACAAAATATAGGTCTGCAAATTTTTCAAAACACGGCATTCTTAAAAGAAAGTCCATACGCAGTTTTGCCAAAAATTTAATAGAAAAATATAATATTAAGCCGAACAATTGCGCCAATATTCCCGCTAGAAACCTTTCTGGAGGAAACCAACAAAAACTTGCCATAGCAAGAGAAATCTCAAACGAACCCGATCTACTCATCGCAGTTCAGCCGACCAGAGGGCTGGACATCGGCGCGGTTGAGCATGTGCACAATGTGCTAATAGAAGAAAGAAGTAAGGGTCGCGCTATACTTTTAATTTCGCTAGAAATCGATGAAATACTACAAATATCTGACACTGTCTGTGTTATATACAACGGGTGTAATCTTGGAGAATTTGACAGAAACGCTGCGGATGGAAAAAAAGTAACAAACAAGAAAAAATCGGATAAAAGGACACTAGATGAGAAAGAGACAATAAGCAAGAAGGAATCTGATAAAACGACACCAGATGAGAAAGAGACAATAAACAAGAAAGAATCGGATAAAAGGATACTAGATGAAAAAGAAATAGGCTTTTTAATGATGGGAGGTAGAAAAAATGACTACAGTCGAAAAATTTCTTAAAAAACCTATTTTTTCACTGATTTTTTCAGTTTTATTGGGTTTTCTCGTCTCTTCGATAATACTTGTCATCACTGGATATTCAGTGCCGGATGTTTTGCAGTCTTTGTTTGAAGGCGTTTTTTCAAGACCTAGACATATGGCAAACGTCATAATAAAAAGCACACCAATTATTTTGACTGGAGTCAGCATAGCCTTAGCCTTCAAAGCTGGGCTTTTCAATATGGGCGCCGAGGGTCAGTTTATACTGGGCTCTGTCGCCGCCCTAATCACCGGGAGCATTCTCGATTTGCCGCCGGTTCTTCAGGTTCTTGCCATAATTGTTTCCGGAATCATAGCCGGGGCTCTGCTTGGAGCTCTGACGGGATTTTTAAAATCCAAATTCGGAGCGCACGAAGTTATAACTGGCATCATGTTTAACTGGATGGCGCTTCATTTTTCAAATTTTATAGTAAATTTAAAGGAATTTCACAAGCCAAATAGTGCTTCAACTTTTCCCATAAAGAGCTCCGGATTCACGGGGATACGAAGCAACCTTGGATTTCTAAAAGATACATCTTTCTCTGACATTTTAAAAACAGAAGTTAATCTGGGAATAATTATTGCCGTTATTGTCGCTATCTTTATGTCCATCGTCATAAACAAAACTAAAAAAGGCTACGAAATTTGTGCTATCGGCCTAAATGAAAAAGCCGCAGAATCAGCAGGCATGAACGTTTTTAAAAATATAATCCAAGTAATGACTGTATCTGGCGGGATCTCTGGTCTTGCGGCCGCCTTGATGGTGACCGGAATTTCACCCCACTCTGTCTCTGCTTCTACCAACTTTGAAAACAACGGATTTAACGGATTGGCGGTGGCGTTAATCGCCTCTAACTCCCCCATCGGCTGTATATTTTCCGGCCTGTTTTTTGGAGGACTACTTTACGGTGGCAGATCGGTGCAGGCTGATGTTGGCACACCTTCTGAGATAATTAATATAATTATAGGAGTAATTATATTTTTTGTCGCTATTGCGAAAATTTTCCCATTAGTTGTCAGCAAATTTTCAAAAAAGAATTGTGAGGAAAATCATGCCTAGTCTTCTATTTATATTGTCGGCCACATTAATGTACTCAGCTCCCCTGGTTTTCGCGGCGCTCGGCGGAGTTATCTCGGAGCGCTCCGGAGTCATCAACATAGGCATAGAGGGCATGATGGTAATCGGGGCTTTCGCCGCAACAACCACGGCCCATTTCACCGGCAATCCTTGGCTCGGTTTCGTATTCGGAGGCCTCGCCGGAGGAATATTGGCCCTCTTGCACGCGGTGGCCTGTGTTTTTCTCAAGGCAGACCAGACAATTTCTGGCGTTGCCATGAACCTCATCGGGCCAGGACTGTCCATGTTCCTTTGCGGGGTACTTTTTGACGGCAACAGTACCACAACTCCAATCAAAAATAAATTGCCAAAAATTTTGGTCGGCTCAGATATAGACATAGCTTCACTAATGTCACTCTTACTGTCAGTTTTAATCTGGTTCGTATTTTCTAGCACAAAATGGGGGCTGCGCGTACGGGCAGTCGGAGAAAATCCCGCCGCCGCCGACAGTTTAGGCATCAGCGTCTCCAAAATACGTGTTTTTTCCGTAATCTTATCGGGCATTTTAGCTGGATTTGGTGGCTCCGCCATAACGCTAGGTATCGTCACTCAATTTTCTTCTAGTTGTGTTGCCGGACAAGGTTTTATGGCATTATCCGCTTTAATATTTGGCAAATGGAAGCCATTCAACACCTATCTTGCCTGTTTGTTCTTCGGATTCGCGCAGGTTTTGTCAATCACTTTAAACAGTGGCTCTGAATCTGTTTTGCCACCGGTAATACTGGCCATTTTGCCCTATTTACTCACAATATCGGTTCTCATATTTTTCGTTGGCAAATCTGTCGCTCCAAAAGCCAACGGGGTACCTTACGAAAAAAGTATGCTTTAGGGCTTAGAATTTACTAAATCACATTAAATCACTAATTTTTCGATAGTTTCTCCCACCTTTGTATAGCCAATTTATCTGCTCACCTTTCATTGTTTTTCAGTGGACCTCTTTCAAAACCCTAAACACGTTGCAATTTAATCATAAAATATGATGAGATTGAAAACATGAAAAAAGAAAAATTCAGGTGTTTTACGGGCGCTGAGGGGTAACATGCTTTCGAAAAAATAATCGAAGTCAACAATTGAAGTTTTAGAAAAAGGAGAAAAGATTTAAAAAACGAAAGGTGGATAGAAAAACAAGCTTTCTTTGGAGAATTGCCTGCTGATGACGCTTAAGTATTTATGTAAGTACAAAGCCCACTTTCATATCGGGTCCAGCTTTGAAATTTCAGAGTTTAACGTCTTGTAAAAACATAAAATGAACCAAGAGATACACTGGTGAAAACGAAGTTTTTCTGCTTTTTAGGCAGGAAATCTTTTTCTGATGAGGTTTAAAGCAAATCATAATAAATTGCCAAAAATTTTGGCGGGCTCAGATATAGATCAAATCACAAGTCCCAAAGTCTTATTTGCAACGATTTGCGTTTTTAAAGTATGCTGCTTTTTTTATCGAAATAGTAAATTTTTTGCCTCTTTTTGGATGTATGATAGGAATTTAGGCAGCGTCAACAATTTTAGTGAAGTTTGCACCAAGTTTTCACAAGGTAAGACGCATAATTCTAAACTTTTTAAAGATTCAAAGCTTTCTATTGGGAAGAATGTAAAACTATTTGGAGGCAGTGGATATCAGGGTTTAGGTAATTTTCACTTGAGAACCCGCAAACTCCAAAAAATAAAATAAAAAATAAGCCTCTTGTAAAAGAAACAATCTCGAAATTTCAAAAAAGAGGATTTTTTGTAGAAAGCGCTTTAGAATAATCTCGGACAAATACAAAAACATACAAAAATGGTTCCGAGTTAAATTTTATTTGATAGCCGGGATTTATAATTTTGAGATAAAAGGTCAGATTTGAAAGAGATCCAC
>JAIRSI010000058.1 GCA_031255515.1 Oscillospiraceae bacterium
TGTAGCGACGGCTTTAGTTGCTCTTAATTTGGAAAAAATAAAAAATAAGAGCTTAAACGACGAAACGTTTTGGAAAAATGACGGCTATATTTTAGCTCCTATTGCGTGTGCTTTTGCGTTTTTCGTTAAAAATGAAATAATAAAAAACTCGTATGATCATGTAATTTTTGGCGCCAGAGATGGCTTAATAGTAAAAAGAATCCTAGAAAAATCTTATAAACTTGATGGGAGTAAAAATTTTTATTTGCAAACAAATAGGAAAATTTGCAATGAATGCAGAGAAAACAGTAAAAAATATGACATTTTTAAAAAATATATTACAAAAAGAGTAGATTTAAATAAAAAAATATTGCTTGTTGAGGGTTGCATGACAAGTTTTTCCGCTCAGAGACTTTTGATTAGAGTATTTGGAAATGAAAAAGTAAAAGCAAATTATCTTTTCAAAAATCCCGCAGGTAACAGTGCGGGAATAGATCCCAAAAGCTATAACGTTTTTTTAAAGAAGGGCGAGACAAAAAAAATGAGTGGTTTGATAATAGACATGGCTGAATTGATTTTATTTACTTCGTCAGAACCGCGATGCGATGGAATTTCAGAAAAATTGGAACCGATTTTCTGCGAATACGATAAAATTATCGGCGAAGAAAAGCACAGGATGCGGGTTATTGACTATGTTCATCAAGGAATTATGGAATTTGTCGATGAAATGGGCCAGTTTAAATTTTTGTCCTGTGATTTGTTCAGAAATGAAAATTTCATAAGGAATTTACTGCTAGTTTATCGAGATAATCCGACGGAAATAGAAAATAAATTTAGGGAGCAACTAAGGGCCGTTGAGGCCGTAAAAAAATATGGCAATGTTATAACTGTTATTGGTGAAAACGTTGAAAAAAAATGGGTTCAATAAAGAAACTGGAAAAGGGTGTTGACAGCGTACGGGGAAATTTTTTACGACACACGAGGGGTTAATTTTGCCTGATTGGGAACTAGTAGATGTTAATTGAGTGATTTAAAAATTGAGGCCATTATGCGTAAATTTTCTCTTGCGTTTTAATTTTGTGCTTGGCTGCTGCTTGCAAAAAAACTACCCATCGTATAAAATATGTAAGTTGGCTTGAGCTAGTTATTGAGAATTGTTTTAACATTCGGTTGACTATTTATAAGGATTGGTTGCAATTTTGAAAAGAACTGATTATTGTGGAAGGATTTTTTCTGATAAAATAGGGGAAAGAGTCACAGTTTGCGGCTGGGTCCAAAGACAAAGAGATTTGGGCAAACTTATTTTTGTGGATTTGCGAGATATAACCGGAATAGTTCAGCTAGCTTTTTACAAAAACAACCCAGAAGTGTTTGAGCAAGCTTTTCATTTGCGCGCTGAATTTGTGATCATGGCCAGCGGCTTTGTGCGGGAGCGACTGTCTAAAAATCCCGATCTTAGAACGGGTGATATAGAGATAGAAATTGAGCGTCTTAAGGTTTATTCCAAATCACAGACGCCGCCTTTTGAAATAGTAGAAGATTCAAACGCCAGTGAAGAGTTAAGGTTAAGGTTTCGATATCTCGACCTAAGAAGGCAAGATATGGCAAGGAATATTATAATGCGTCATGAAATAGCAGCATTAGTTAGAGATTATTTTTATAAAAATAAGTTTATAGAGATAGAAACACCGTTTTTAATAAGGTCTACGCCTGAAGGTGCGAGGGATTATCTTGTGCCCTCGAGAGTTTTTAAGGGCAAGTTTTTCGCCCTGCCACAGTCGCCTCAGCTTTATAAGCAAATTGCGATGATATCTGGGTTTGATAGGTATGTTCAGATTGTAAAATGTTTCAGGGACGAAGATTTGCGCATGGATAGACAGCCGGAATTTACACAAATTGATATGGAAATGTCTTTTGTAGATTCCGACGATATAATGTCCATGGTTGAAGGCTTGGTTGTCAAGATATATAGTCATGTTCTTTCGAAGCAGATTAAGACTCCCTTTTTGCGGATGTCTTACGACGATTGTATGAGAAGGTTTGGCTCTGACAAGCCGGATTTGCGCTTTGAAATGGAAATTATTCATTTGAGCGATTTGCTAAAAGAGACAAAATTTAAGCCTTTTAGTGATGCTCTGGAGCCAGGAGGCTCCGTTTGCGCCGTCAATGCCAAGGGTGCTTTTGATAAATTTTCCAGAAAGCGGCTTGACAAACTGAGCGAATGGATAAAAAGATATGGTCCAAAGGCGGTTTTATTTTCAAAATTTGCCCTTAACGCGTCGGTTTCTTCTTCTTATGAAAAATTTTTAACGCAGCAAGAAATTGACGCTGTGAGGCAAAAAGCCAACTTCGAGCCGGGTGACGTTTTGCTTTTGGTTGCTAGCGAAGATAGGACTACTTGTCTTGAAGCTGCCGGGGCTTTGCGATTAGAAATTGCCGATGTTATTGATATTCAGAAAAGTGAACACAGTATTCTCTGGGTGACTGATTTTCCTTTATTTGAGCGCAGCAAAGAACAATCTCGACTAGCTTCGAAACATCACCCCTTTGTAGCACCCAAAGATGAAGACATAAAGTTTTTAAAGGAGGATCCGGAAAAAGTTCGAGCCAAAGCCTTCGATTTGGTCATAAATGGTAATGAAGTCGGCGGGGGATCCATTAGAATAGATGACGCTGAAATTCAAAAGAAAATTTTTAGTTGTCTTAATTTTTCTGATTCAGAAGTGCAGGAGAGATTTGGCTTTTTGGTAAACGCTATGCGTTTTGGTGTTCCTCCTCACGGGGGTTTGGCTTTTGGATTTGATAGGCTGATTATGACTTTGCTGGGTTGTGAAAGCATCAGAGATGTTATAGCCTTCCCCAAAATTTCGACTTCTTTAGAACTTATGACGTCTTCTCCGGGCGCGGTCTCAAAAGAGCAATTAAAAGAACTTGGAATAAAGATTGATGACTAAAAATTACTGGGTTGTTTTTTAAGAAACTTATCACGTAGCTTTTAACGGAGTATAAGGAGACATTTTGTGCCCGCGTAGCACGCGGGAATTGATATTTTCGCCCCCGGGAGGTCGTGCGCGCGGAGGGTGCGCCTCCTGAAAGTAAGAAAACAACAATATATAACAGTCAGAAATTAAAATAATAGCGCATATTTTATGTTATTTTCATATTCGACCATATCTTATCATAAAGATTATTTGATAACCAGTTTCTGATTTATCAGGCAGAATGAGGTGGATTATGGTTGTAAAATTTAGACGCGTTTTGAATTTAGCGATAATAATAGCACTTGTTTTTTTAATTTTGTTTGGTTTTCATTTTTTTTATAAAAGCGCAGGAAAAGGCTTTGACAATGGTCCTGAGGGAGTATTTAAATTCAGCAAAAAAGCACAAATAAAAACCGAGAAAACACAGTTTGATTGTGAAATTTTAAGAACCTTAGAGGGCATTACAGATATAACCGTGTTTTCTCCAGAAACAATTAAAGGGTTAAAATTTTCTTGGCTTGGCGATCATCAAGAAATAAGTCTTGGCGGTGCGTTGGTCAGCAAATCTTCGCAAGATATTTTGCCGATCAACAGCCCCCCTTGCGCAATATGCAAAGTTTTAAATCACGCCAGCAAACTCGGATCCAAATCCAAAAATATCAAATCCACCGTGGATACCTTTGACTATCTTATAGAATTAGATGAAAATTCGGGCGAGATAAATAACATAAAGATCCCCTCTCTTGCTTTAACGGCAAATTTTACCGATTAAAAGTAGATCTTAAGGCCAGTTAAATTTCTATTTTGTCTTTTTGCAAACAAGAAATCTATGCCAATTCGATGTAGACCTTAAAGCTAGTTAAAATTCTATCTTGTCTTTTTTGCAAACGAGAAATCTATGCCAAGTTGATAGGGATGAAAAACCACGTCCTGAGTCTTTTTGTTGGACACAAAAAAAGTGTCTTCACTGCACACAGGATAAAATATCGCGTGATCGCTTATATATTTTTCGGCCTCAAAGATAAGAGAAACCGCGTCTTTTGGCGAGGCGTTTGACTCGGCGTCTTTTAGCAATTTATCATAACTGCTGCTGTTGAGTTTGGCTGGATTTTGCGCGTGAGTGGAGCGAAAATAATTTAAAAAATCTATTGGATTTTCGCTTTTGAATACGATCGGAGCGAAAGCTATAGCAAAATCCCCGGCGAGGATTGCTTCTTCTAAACCTTTGCGCGAAACTGCCTTTATATTAAAATGTTGACTGAGATTTTTGTTGAAAACTTCTAATAAATTATTGGCCACATATTTTGTATTTTCTTCTTCGGAGCAAAGGAGCGTAAGATTATTTATAGATGGAAGCTTAATTTCTTTAAGGGCCGACGCAAAAAGAGAACGAGGGTTAGGATCGGGCTTAAAAAAAACTTTATCGGGTGCGATGTCCCTATATTTCTTCCCCCCTAAAAGTATTTCTTCGGGGAGTATATTGTCAGCTCGAGGAAGATTTTGCTCGGGCAATTTTGAAGTAATATAATCTCTATCTATCGCGCTCAAAAAAGCCTTTCTCATATTTTCGCTTTTAAAAATATCAGAGGAACAATTAAAAAGCACGCCAAAACAGGTATCCTTAAATGACGCAATGCTGAATTTATCCTCTTTGATGATTTCTGGGTGCTGATTTTTTGTTAAACTGCAAACGTCCACCTCGCCGTTTCTCAGCAGCTCTTCATCGCTAATCTTAGAGTCTTTTTTTAAAAAAAATGTGACCATCGGAGTGAAAGCTCGGTCTTCTTTCCGGCAGTAACTCTCGCTTTTTACTATATTTACAGAACTGCCGCGCTCCCATCCGCTGTTGCTTATCCTAAAGGGACCATTGGTTAAAAGTTTCTTAGAATCCTTGCCGTATTGCCCGGTGGTGGACTCAAAAAATTTTTTATTGCAAGGCATGGCGACGGGAAGAGTGCAAAGTCTTGGAAAATCTTTAAAACTGTACTCCAAATCGATTTTAAGCGTGTGATTGTCTGCGGCAGAGACACCTAATTTATCTAGGGAAATCTCATTTAAATTTATCCCTCTGGCATTTTTTATAATGTAAAGCAGCTTGGCTGTCTCAGATTTGGTGCCAGGGTTTACAGCCCTCTTTATGCCGTAAAGAAAGTCCTCTGCCGTGACAGGCGTCTGGTCGTCGGCCCATTTTGCGTCTTTTTTTAGATGAAAAGTGAAAGTCTTGTCTTGGTTGGAAGATTCCCAAGATTCGGCCAAGCCCGGTATTACATTGTTGTTATTGTCAATTCTCACGAGGCCTTCGAAAATGTTCATTATTAAAATATTGGCTGAGTAATCGTTGGCGACTTGAGGATCCAGCGTTAAAGGTTCTTCGTTCATATGAAAACGGATTTGTTGGTATTGGCCTTTGTTCTTACATCCCGATGACAAAACGATGACAAATAAAGCCAACGAAAAACCAATTGTTTTTAGAAAACCATTTTTCAAAATGTATCACCTAGTTAGAAATTATTCTAAATTTAAGAAATTTACTCAAATTATTTTGATTTAAGTCCGGATACGATCTACGCAAAATTACAAAAACATCATCTTTTAGACAAAATAAATATCACATACCTGCAAAATACACGACCGATACTATCATATTAGCTTTTTGGCAATAAATTTTCAACACCCCCTACTTCGCAAATGACAAGAGGCATGTTTTGAATGAAACTAGAAACTGTATGTAAAATAACGAGCGACATTTTGGCTGAATTTTATTTTTGCAAGAGACTCCCAGCATCTGTGCGTGAGAGTCTTTTGCATAACAAGAGGCCCTTTTCATAAAGATCTTCAAAATAAATCTAACATCATTTTTTTTTGTCTTTATTTTGTTTCTCGCGTTTAATAGTTTTTAAAATATTCGACCATTTTCCTTCTTGTGCTATACCCCCTGAGATTTTTTGAAGATCTTCTTCATTGAGCGACAAAGTATTTTTCTCTTTGTCTGGTTCTCCAAATTCCTTTGACATAAAAACACCCCTTTAATATTTGATATGAATGACAGATTTCTTTGATTACGTGGCCCTTTGAGTAGTTTTACCCAAAAAAGTTAAATAAATTCAGTCATATATAATGTTTTTGAGTTTAGCCTTGAATTTATGTAGAATTTGAATGATGATTAAATTGTAAATTATTTTTAAAAAGGAATAAAGATTTTGAAAAAGAATGCGTTAATAATTTTTGGGTCCCCTAATCAACATGGTTTCACAGCTAAATTGACGAGGCAATTTACGAGCGCGGCGGCCAGCTTTTGCGTTTTTACTTATTTGGATGCCTATAAAGAAAAGATCAAGCCTTGTAGCGCGTGTGGGATTTGCGACGATGAGATCACCTGTAAATATAAGGATTTTAAAAAAATAAAAGGCCCAATAGAAAATTCTGACTTGATAATTTTAGCTTCCCCTATATACAACATGAGTTTGCCATCTCCTCTCAAAGCAATAATAGATCGTATGCAGCCTTATTTTGCCGCCAAATTCCGCCGTGAAAAATTTTTACTGGAGCCAAAAAAAGTGGTGCTGATTTTAACATGTGGTTCTTCGGACGAACGAGCGCCACTCATGATAAGAGCGCAGGTTAATGCAGCCTTTAATTCGCTTAGCGGGAAAATAATAGGCCAGATAACCTGGACAAATACAGATACTGTTAAAAAAATGACGGAGTCTACAAAGAGAAATCTAGCTGATGTTGTTGCTCTGATTGGAGATATTTGAGCGAGAATTAAAAATACATATGTTATTTTTTTAAAGCTTTAGGGCTGGGATTTTTTAAGATTTTATGATAAAATTACAAGAAGAACTTTAAGAACGCTTGAAATTGTAGTTTTAAAGAGGTGTACAATGAAAGAAAAACTAGTTAAAAAATCTAAAATTAAAAGAGTTATCTTTTTTACTTTACTGATTTTTATTATAATATACTTTGTTGTGGGCAACTATTTTTACAATTATGCCCTTGCTAGATCCAAAAAAGAATTTATGGAAAATAACCCCAAATTACCCAATAGTCAAAGTGAAAAGCAAGAGGGTTCAATTGCTGCGGTTAAAACAAATGACAGTAACTGGATGCAGGAAACACCCCAAACCCCAGAGGAATTGACCTCTTTTGACGGCCTTCGTCTGTCAGGTGCGTCCTTTGTTCACGAGGAGAGAAATAGAAAGTGGGTTATAATCGTGCACGGATACGCCAGCAATCGAACGCGGCTGCAGGATAGGGCCAAGTGTTTTTTTGAAAAAGGGTTTAACGTGCTGTCTGTAGATTGCAGGGGTTGCGGGGAGAGCGAAGGCGATTACATGGCAATGGGCTGGCTCGATCGACTCGATGTGATCGCTTGGAGTAGAAAAATAGCTCAAAATTATCCCGGGTCTGAGATAGTGCTTTACGGTACCTCTATGGGCGGGGCGACTGTGATGATGGCTTCCGGAGAGGTCAAATCTCTTCCATCGAATGTGAAATGCATCGTGGAAGATTGCGGCTATACTTCTGCGTGTGATATTTTTTCTTTTCAGCTAAAGGATCAGTTCGGCTTGCCATCTTTCCCTATTATGAATTCTCTTGCCTTGGTCACCAAAATTCGTGCAAAATTCGACATATATGAGGCTTCGTCTGTGGAACAGCTGAAAAAAAATCAATTGCCGATAATGTTTATACACGGGACGCGGGATGAATTTGTGCCTTTTGAAATGCTTTACACATTGTTTGAATCCACAAATGCAGAAAAAGATATTTACACAGTGCAAGGCGCGGGCCACAACTGCGCGTTTAGCAAAGATCCCGATGAATATATGAGAAGAGTTTTGAGCTTTATCGATAGCCACGTCTCTAAATAGGGGGATTTGCGGTTTGTACATATTTAAATTTAAAGGGCTAAATGGTTTTTCTGCTTCATAATATTTTATAGTTGCTGTTTTAATTTTGCATGTGTCGTGGGGAGGGCTCAAATACGCGGACCGTTGTTCATCTGACGAGAGGAAGAGTTTATGTAGCTTTGTCTTTTTTGGTCTTGTCTCTTTGTTTGTGCGTCATGTTCGTGAAGTTTCCCATTAACACTACTTCTGTGGTGCCGCAAGATTACAGAGAAGTTCCCATACTTATGTATCACAGATTAACCTCAAAAAAACGCACCAGAAGAAAGTACGTTGTAACCGCCAATCTTTTTGCCGAAGATTTGAAATACATAAAAAATAATGGCTATACAACAGTGGTGATACAGGATCTTATCGACTATGTGAAGAATAAAAAAGATCTGCCCGATAAGCCTATTGTTTTGATGTTCGACGACGGTTTTTACAATAATTATCTTTATGGATTTCCTTTGCTGAAGGAACATAACTGCAAAATGGTGATTTCTCCGATAGTAAAAGAGGTAGATTATTACAGCTTTTACGTGTCGGATTCGCATGCTGAATACGCTTATTGCACCTGGAGCCAGCTAAAAGAAATGCACGATTCTCAATTGGTTGAAGTGCAAAATCACAGTTACGATATGCACGAGACGGGCAAAAGATATGGCATTATGAAAAAAAGGGGCGAGAGTTTTGAAAAGTATAAACAAAGATTGACGAAAGATTTTCAAACCGCGCAAGAGAAAATAGAAAGAGAAATAGGGGTCGCCCCAACTGCTTTTATTTATCCATTTGGCGCGGTAAATAAAGAGTCTATGAATATCTTAAAGGGTCTAGGCTGCGAAGTTTTTGCGAATTGCGAAGAAAGAATCAACAAGATAAAAAGGGGCGATCCCGAGTGTTTGTATAGCTTGAAAAGATTTTTCAGAAGTTATAAAAAATCTAGCGAAGATTACTTTAAAATAAAAATAGAAGGCAAAAGAAAGCAGAAATTAAATCTGTTTGGCGAGAATTAGAAAGTTTATTACCCAAAAGTTGCTCGCGCGAAATAAATATTTAAAAATTTATTATGAAATTTACGACTGTATTACTGATATGTAGTGATATTTGGATAAAATTTACTAATTAATATTTTTTTACCAAATAAAGCTACTAAAAACTTTTTCAAAAAACGACAAACCATCGCCGTGGAATGGTTATAGAATGAAGACATGATATTTAAATTTTGTGCACTTTCAATAAAATTTTAATACTTTACCTTTAAATTTTTGGTTAAATTGCATTAAATTTTTAAAATTTACCCTCCCTGCACCCAACAAATAGCTCGACAAAATCTTGTTTTAAAGTTTGTTTTTTATTATTGTCAAAAATTTTCAGGTCTGTTTTTCATCAGGTTAAAAGTTTCAAAGCCTATTTTTTATTATAGTCAAAAATTTTAAGGCCTATTTTTTATCTGGCTAAAAAATTTATTATAGAATAAAAACAGTGTGGTCGTTAAGTGAAATTGGTGGTGAAAAAATGGCTGAAGTTGGTGCTATTAAAACGGGTGATTCAAAAAAGCTGGGGTTTGAAACTCCGAGCGTGCTGATGTCGCTACTCAGACAACTTGCTTATTTTGCCGTTGGAGTTGTGATTTCAAGGGGCACAGTGTTCGATAAGTATTCTCCATTTGGGACGGCTATGATGGCTAGCGTTCCGTATCGGAAAATGTGGGCGCTTTTGTGTGGGGAGATTTTTGGGTACATGCTCTCGGACAACACTGCCAGCGTGCAGTATATTTCCGCTTTGATTGCGACTGTATCTATGCGCTGGGCCCTGAATGACTTAGAAAGAGTGAAAACAAGCTCCTTTTATGCGCCGATCGTGGCTTTTATTCCCACCGTTTCTATAGCGATGGTGATGAATTCGGTGGAGGGCTTTTCCTTTTTGGGCGTGGTGGCGATCGCGATTGAGTCTATGATTGCATCTGTTAGCGCCTACTTTTTCTCTGTGACGGTGTCTTTGGTCTGCAGTAAGCAAAAATTCAGGGCCTTGAGCCACCAGCAACTTGTCTGTTGCGCTATGACTGGATGCATTTTGATAATGTCGTCCTCCGTGTTTTGTGTTGGGGACATTTCGGTGGGGAGGATACTTGCGATAGCGACGATCTTGTTTTTCTCTTATTATTTAGGCATAACAGGCGGCAGTATTTCTGGCATAGGAGCTGGTATTGTCTTTAGTTTGTCGTCACAGAGTTCCTCGTATGTATCCGGGGCGTACGCATTTGGTGGGATGATATCTGGGATTTTGGCTCCGGCGGGAAGATGGGCGATTTCTGTGGTGTTTTTGGTGTCGCATTTAATAATTTCGCTGCAAACTAGTGATATGAGCGTTATTATTCAGGGTTTATACGAAGTTATTGGCGGGACGATGATATTTTTGCTAATACCTAAATCTTCCGCCGAAAGATTTTCAAAAGTTCTCATAAAACCCGCTGAACAGGGCTACGGAAGAGAGGCTCAAGACGATGTTTCTACGCGACTGCAGTTGGCTTCGGACGCGGTTTCTTCAGTGGCGGACTGTGTGAGCAAGGTTTCAGAAAAGTTAATAAAGCTCAGCAAAAAAGAGGACGTGATAAACAGCTATACGCTTTCGATTCACGAGGTGTGTGATTCTTGCAATTTAAAAACTCTGTGCTGGAACATGTACACGGATGGGACGTTAAAAGCTTTTGAGAAGGTGAGGTTAATAGCCGAGGAAAAAGGTCTGATAAATGCCGATGATTTTACAGATGAGTTCAAAGAAAGGTGTCGGAAGATTCCAAAAGTCGTGGACAAGATAAATGTGTTTAAGAAGGAACAAATTGAAAAAGACAGAGCTCAAAAACGTATAGCGGAGATAAAAAATTTTGTTTCTGATGAGTTTTCATCGCTTTCGGAAATTTTGTTTAAGCTTTCAGGCGAATTCGGCCGTCCGTTGATTCCTAATAGCGCGATTTCCAGAGAGATATCAGAAATGCTAAAAAAAGAGAACGTCAATGTGTTGTGCGCTAGTTGCACGTCGGATAAATCGGGTAAATTATTTATTCAAATGGAAATCTCAAGCACGACCGCCAGCGTATTCAAAAAGCCGTATATGAAAAAGGCGATGGAAAAAATTTGCGGAAAGGAGCTCGATGAATTTTGTTTAGATTCCATGAATGACAAGATCAGGGTTCAAATTTCTGAGAAGCCTCCCTTGCGAGCCAAAGTGAGTTTTTCGCAGCATATTTGCCAAAATGGAACTCTGTGTGGAGATAGCCTTAGTTATTTTAACAATGGCGCGGGAAAGATGGTCGTTATGTTAAGTGACGGGATGGGCACGGGCGGCAAAGCGGCTGTAGACAGCGCCATGGCTTCGTCTATTCTTACGAGACTGGTGAAGGCCGGAATAGGCTTTGACTCCGCTATTAAATTTGCAAATTTTGCGTTGATTTCTAAATTCGACGATGAATCTTTAGCGACTTTGGATATAGCATATATAGATCTTTTTACTGGGGAAGTAAAATTTATGAAAGCCGGCGCTCCTTTCAGTTTGATCAGAAGAAAAACAAAGGTTAAAAAATTGGACTTGGAGTCGCTGCCCATAGGAATTCTTCCTGAGGCAAAATTTATCAAAAAGACGATGAAACTTGAGGAGGGAGATGTGATTTTGATGTTTTCTGATGGAGTGATTTCCTCAGAAGACGACTGGCTGAAAAATGAACTTTCATTGGTAAAAGAGGACGAGATGAAGGTGTTTCCAGATCACATAGTGAACGAAGCAAAAAATCGTCAAAAACCAGGATACGATGACGACATAACCGTTTTAACAGTTCGTTTGTTAGCTAACAAATAAGTCGTAAGAGGAGGGGGGTGTGAACGCCATGTGAAAAGGTCTAAGGTATGCCCTTTACGAGAACTTATAGGGCAAGGGTTTCTGGTCACCGCGGTTTATGTCCTAATAAAAAAAGGGGGGCGGTATAAATGAAAATTTTCTTTTGCGGATTTTACAAGGGCGAAATGAACCTTATTTTGCAAATAATTAGCTTTTTAACAACAAAAATAAATAGCTTCTTTGGGTTCGCTGTCCTTAGAAATTCCATGACCGGACTGTTTAACGCGATTTCTGGGAGAGGACCGCCGAGAAAGCAATTCCAATTTTTTTAAAAAGATGTCTTGACGAGAAAAAAGAGATATTCTTTGACAAAAAGGACCGAGTCCACCAAGAGAGGGCCGGTTTCTCTACAATGCAGAGCTGATAACCAGACGGGACAATAAAGTCAGAGGGAAATGTCAAATAAATCGCAGGCGTTTTCCTTGCTGATCCAAAGCAGCTCATCGGGCGTAATACCCCTCATTTCAGAGATTTTCTGAGCCGTATATGGTATCAACGAGGAGTCGCAACGCTTGGATCTGAATGGTTCTGGCGTGAGATATGGAGCGTCCGTTTCAAGCAAAATTTTATCAAGGGGAACATTCATAAGAGCTTGTTTTTGTACGTTGGCATTTTTAAAAGTAATTGCGCCGCCAAAACTTAGGTACATACCAAGATCTATGACATTGGTTGCCATCTCGGAATCGCCTGAAAAGCAGTGGATCATCCCTTTGGGTTTATATTTTTGAAGCAGGGCTAGAGTGTCCTCGTGCGCCTCGCGATCGTGTACCGATACCGGCAAGTCAAATTCCAGTGAAAGTTTTAGTTGCTCTTCAAAAACTTCCTTTTGCCTTTCTTTTGTATCCGGCTTGTGATAATAGTCGAGTCCAATTTCGCCGATGCTGATTACTTTATCCTCTTTTAACATTTCGCTAATTTTATTAACGAAATCCTTATCTAAATTTTCTACATTTAGCGGATGAATACCAATGCCCGCGAACATAAATTCGTATTCCTTGCACAGTTTTAGGGTTTTTTTTGCAGACTCAAAATCGGTCGAAGCGTTGAGAACGGCTGATACTCCAAGCTTTGGGAGACGATTTAGGAGTACATCCCGGTCGTTATCAAAAGCCTCTTCGTGGTAATGAGCGTGCGTGTCAAAAATTAGCTTCATTTTCACTCTTCCTTACTAAATATACCCCGACCTTTTACAAAACTTAACAAACAAAGTTTTTGGCGTGGGTAGCATTGTTGCCCTTAATAAAAATTTAGTCCGCGCCGAGGTTATCTTTGGGAAAAATTCTCGGAAAAAGAACCCCACCTTCCATAATATTAGAGTTTTTTGGTAAAAGTCCCCATGTTTTAGCATCTTCCCATTTAATAGGCTCATCTTCTAGATCCAGACAGCTAAGAATTTGCGCTGCACTCTTTGGCATGAAAACAGATATTAAAATAGAAACTATTCTCAAAGACTCGCAAACATTGTAAAGCACGGCTGATAGTCTTGCCTTTTTTTTATCTTTTGCAAGAGTCCACGGAGCGGTTTCTTCTATATATCTGTTGCAAAGAGAAACGAGTTTCCAGACTTCTGTGAGAGCCAGAGAAAATTGAAAATCATCCATATATTTTTCAAATTTTAAGCACAGCTCCCCAGCAAAATTTTTAAGTTTACAATCAGACTCTAAAAATTCTTGCTGCTCTGAAAGTTTGCCAGAAAAATACTTTTGGACCATGGCAAGAGAGCGAGATACCAAATTACCTAGGTCGTTTGCAAGGTCGGAATTAAATCGCTTAAGAGCTGCTTCATGCGAGAAAACTCCATCGGATCCAAAGGGAACTTCACGAAGCAAAAAGTATCTGACGGCGTCAACGCCATAGCGGAGGCAAAGGCCAAATGGATCCACGACATTTCCTTTTGATTTTGACATTTTTGAAGAATCATCCGCGAGCCACCACCCGTGACCATAGATGCGTTTTGGCAACGGCAAGTCGAGCGCAATCAAGATGGCAGGCCAAATAACGCAGTGAAATCTAACTATTTCTTTGCCGACAAAATGTGCGTCAGCCGGCCAGAATTTTCTAAAGTCAGCGTCATTGCCGCTTGCGTAGCCCAGCGCAGTGATATAATTTGTGAGCGCATCAAGCCAGACGTAGACCACATGTTTTTTGTCAAAGGGCACGCTGACTCCCCAGGAAAAACTTGTTCTGCTCACGCATATATCTTGCAATCCACCGCCTATAAAGGCTTTCATTTCGTTCATCCTGCTCTGTGGCTGAATAAAATCAGGGCGTTTTTCATACAATGACAAGATATCGTCCTGATACTTTGAGAGCTTAAAAAAATAAGCTTCTTCTTCTGACCAATGAACGTCTCTTTTGCAGTCTGGACACTTGGAAGAAACCAGCTGAGATTCAGTCCAAAATGACTCACATGGGGTGCAGTACCAACCCTTGTAAATGCTTTTGTAAATGTCGCCCTTGTCGTACAGCTTGGTAAAAATTCGTTGTACTGCCTTTTTGTGAAAGTCATTTGTGGTTCTTATAAAACGATCGTTAGTGATTCCCAGAGCGCGCCACAATTTTTTAAATCTCAAAGAAACTAAATCCACGTAGGCCTTGGGGGTGAGGTTGTTTTCTTTGGCGACAGTTTCTATTTTTTGACCATGCTCATCAGTGCCGGTTAAAAACATAACATCAAAGCCTTTTAACCTTTTGTACCTAGCTACCACGTCGGCCGCCACGGTGCAATAAGCATGACCAATGTGAGGTTCTCCCGATGGATAATAAATTGGTGTGGTAATATAAAATGTTTCGCGTTGCATTAGATTTTCGACCAACTTTCTATTTCCCTTGAATATTGCCTTTTGGGCTATTTTCAGTCGAGCCTAGCCACTTTTTTAAAGTTCTATCTGAAGCGATCAAAGATTTATTTTAAAGACCTAAATGTAGGGGAAACTAACACTTCATCATACAAAATAAATTGTATGTCATAAAAGTAGGTTAGTCAAGTGGATTTTTAAGGACTTTTTTTGCTGCCGCCAATTCATGATTTTCGCGCCTATTTCGACTCGACAAATACCATTGTTAATTATTTATGCAGAATTGTCAATTAGTCCATCGGACATAGTCATAATTCTGTCGGCTTTTTCGGCAACAGAGTTGTCGTGAGAAATCAAAATAATTGTTCTTTTTTTGTTTCTGAGTTCGCAAATGAGATTTAATATATTTTTGCTTGAAGAAGTATCTAGGTTTCCAGTTGGTTCATCAGCCAGTATGATACTGGGCTCGCCGGCGATAGCTCTGGCGATGGCTACTCTTTGCTGTTGGCCTCCTGATAATTGTGAAGGGCGGTGTTTAGATCTTTCAGAAAGCCCCACTTGTTCCAAGGCTTTTTGCGCCAATTCACGTCGTTTAAGACGAGGCATTCCCCTGTAAATTAAAGGCAGCTCCACGTTTTCTAAAGCATCCAAACTAGAAATTAAATTAAACCCCTGAAAAATGAAACCTATAGTTTTATTTCTTATTTTTGCAAGTTTAGTTTCGGACATCTCAGACACAAGTTCGCCTTGCAAAATGTATTCGCCGTCGCTCGGCGTGTCAAGGCAGCCTATTACGTTCATAAGTGTAGTCTTTCCCGAACCAGATTTGCCAACTATGGCGAGAAATTCTCCATATCCCACTTCTAAATTTACTCCCCTTAGAGCTCTTACCTCACTCCCGGCACAGGGGTAGTTTTTCTCCACATTTTTCATAACTATAAGGTTTTCCAAAACGGGCTACACCTCCAATTTATGGCTCGTAAACTATTTGGACAACATGCATGCGTATTATTTTTTAGTATTATTTGGGAATTATACCCATAATAGATTATGTTGGTGACATTTTAAGGAAAATATTGGAATTTTTATTTAAAAATTTTTTAGTCAACCTAATTAGACCTGAAAAATATGGTAATAATAATCTTGGTACCTCTCGAAGAAATACAAAAAGTAATTAAGTGGATTTTTATACAATTTGTTTTAAATATAAGGGGTGAAAAATTAAATGAGAAAAATTCCCCAAATATGTTCTTTGGTGTGCTTTGCTTTGTCAACTATAATTTTGACAGCAGCGTGTCTGGAATCTTACAATCTTCCGATGGAAATTAGAATCACAGAAAATTGCAAAGAAATCGAACTAAACAGCAAATTACCTTTAACCACCCAAATAGATGTGGGCGCCAGCAACAAAGAACCAGGAACCAAGAACGAGAATTCAAGAACTTACAGCGCAAAAATAAAGCTTTTGAATCTTTTTCCGGTAAAAAATGTGGGCATAAAACTGGTCAGCGAAAAGTACGTTATTCCTTGCGGCAATCTTTTTGGAATAAAAATATTCACAGAAGGAGTTGTTGTGGTGGGAATGGCCGACGTGCATCGCGAAGACGGAACGGATATCAATCCTGCGAGATTGGCGGGGCTTGCCATTGGCGACGTGATTTTAAAGATAAACGACCAAATAATTGACAGTAATGATTCCATAGCCAAGCTGATCGAAGAGTCTGGTGGGGCTCCTTTAAAGATAGACGCCAAACGAAATGGTATGAACTTTAGAGTCGAATTGCATCCAGAAAAGTCCAATGAAAGTGGCCGATATCATGCTGGAATATGGATTAGAGATAGTTCGGCGGGAATAGGAACTATGTCGTTTTGCGACCCTAAAAAGCAAGTATTTTGCGGCCTGGGTCATGGTATCTCTGACGCGGATGTGAATAAACTTTTACCCCTTAATCACGGCGAGATAGTTGATGTTTATATAAGTGGTGTGAAAAAAGGGCAAAAGGGTACACCCGGTGAGTTAAAAGGGCATTTTAAGGTCAATGATGATATAATCGGCACCCTTCATTGCAACGCAGAGACGGGTGTTTACGGTCAAATGAAAAAGGTTAATTTTGACGAAAGTAAAAGAATGCTAATAGCCATGAAGCAGGAAGTAAAGACGGGCCGAGCCAAAATTATTTGCACGGTTTCTGGAGACAAACAAGAATTTTATGATGTGAGGATAGATGAAGTTAATTATCAAAAAGATTCTCCCACAAAAAATATGATTGTACAAATCACCGACCGCTCATTAATTGAAAAGACGGGAGGAATCGTGCAGGGAATGAGCGGCACTCCTATCATTCAGAACGGAAAAATCGTGGGCGTAATTACTCACGTTTTGGTAAATGATCCCAGGAGGGGATACGGAATTTTTGCTGAAAATATGCAGGCGCAAATGGAAAGTCTCTATGACTACGATCGTGTGGGATAAGTCTTGAACTTTTCAGATTTTGAAGGATCTTTCCTTCAGAATTTTCTCAAGTTATGGTAGATTTTTTTGGTTCATAAGCCTGGTTGAGTTTTCAAACGAATCAAGCCCAAACTATAGCTATTTCGATTTAAAATAGACGCCGAGTTCTTTGGATGCTTCCTTTTTTGCGTCTTTTCACTAAGTACTAGGATACATTTCTCTTGCGTCTTTCGAAAATGCC
Organism: Oscillospiraceae bacterium; assembly: GCA_031255515.1. GTDB lineage: Bacteria > Bacillota > Clostridia > Oscillospirales > Acutalibacteraceae > JAITRE01. Next base: position 17,232 of record JAIRSI010000058.1, read on the forward strand.
GTTCTTATATTTTGTCTGCAGTTTATTTTAAATCGGAATAGCTATAATTTAGCACAAAAAGGCACGGTCCATAGATCCAAAGTACGAGGAATGAGGGTTAAACTCATTGTATATGAAAGCTGCTTTTTAAAGATATACACTTTACATTTTTAAACGAAGCTATCCATTCGCTTATAGGCCCACAAAAAAGCACGGTTTTATTAAGATGCAAAACGTGAGTGGCATATTTTTCTACTTGACCTGAGTCGTGTGATATCATGATTATACTAATT
>JAIRSI010000066.1 GCA_031255515.1 Oscillospiraceae bacterium
TGTATCCTTAAGAACTCGTATCAATAAGTTAAAATTTACACGAAAAAATATGAATATGAAAGTTTTAATCATAGCATCGGATGGAACGGTCTTAATTTTACAATCTTTGAAATAGTCTGCGAGAATGACCTATCCACACGCCGTTACTAGGTCTTTAAAATTGACTAAACTATACAAGGCTTCGACAGGCAGCTGAACTTAAAGTTTTGTTTTTTTGTGCTGCATCCTTAAGAACCCGTATCGATAAGCTAAAATTTACACAAAAAATATGAATATGAAAGCTTTAATCATAGCATCGGATGAAACGGTCTTAATTTTACAATCTTTGAAATAGTCTGCGAGAATGACTTATCCACACGCCGTTACTTTGACAAAATTTCAAACTTTGGTTTGATACGCTCTAAAATGTTAACTTTTGATTTTATAAATTTTTTTAAAAGTGTCGCGATAAGAGGGATTATTAAGGTGCAACAACTTTTTGTTATTTTAAATCATAGCTTCAATCCCCAAAGAATCAAAAACTTTATCAATGTGAGAGTATAATAATTTTTTGCTATAGCAATAGACCTGGGGCCTTGAAAAATCTCTGCTATTTACCCACCTGTGATACTTACAGCCGCCCAGGCATCCCGACACATATTTACAATTTTTGCAAGAGTCAGGCAGATCGCAACTGGCCCTTTTTAACTCCATAAAGCGCGAGGAAGATTCGAAATTACTAAAATTATCGCCAACCTTTCCTACTACGTTGTCTTTTGTGTGAGCAAAATTGTCGCACATGTACACCTTACCATCGGGACTAATTGTGAGATGTTGATGACATTCGCTGCGATTTTCACAAAATAAATTTGGCAAATTACTCTTGAATCTAAGGGCTTCGTTAAAATTTCTTATATCGATGCCTTTAACTCCGCTTTGCGTCCAAATGTCAAAGAAAGAGACCAAAAATTTGCCATATTCTTTTGCAGAAATAGAAAGTTTTGTGTTTATGCTTTGGTCATTATTCAATAAAAAACAAGGAAGAAACGCCAAATCTTCTATTCCCAAAGAATTGTAAAAATCAAAAATTTCACGCTCTTTACCCACGGACTCTTTGCACACAACGCATATTATCCCGAATTTAACTCCATATCTAACGAGACTATCTATACCCTCTAATATTTTTTTAAATTTATCCGCGGGTGTGTTCCTTGTTTTAAAGTTCAAGTCATATGGACCATCAATACTAACTCCTACGCTGAAATTGTTGGCCACAAAAAAACTTGCCCATGTGTCGTTTAGCAGCAAACCATTGGTCGTTACGCTATTAGTAACTTTTAAATTTTTAGTGTTATTTAAATTTTGACTTTTTACTAGATTTTCGAAAAAATCCATCCCTGCTAAAAGGGGTTCGCCGCCGTGCCATGTGAAGCCAGCCCCATTTTTATTGTGACGAAAAAACGAAGCCATCAATTCATTCACTATTTTTTGACTCATAATAACCTTGTCAGACTTAGTGTTAGCGTCTACAATGTTCGAAAAATAATAGCAATAACCGCATTCTAAATTACAAGAATCCACGACCTTGACGATAAGCTTAAAATCCACAACATACCCCCATATTTGGTAAGATGAACTAAAAAAATCCTCAAACTAAAATTTTGTTTGTGAGTCTAAATTTGCAAGCGTCAAACATCAAAAACTAACATATGAACTCAGCCTTCGAAGTGCACGCTATCTTCTCCAAAGCGATTTTGACCACTTAAAAAGATACTCACCGTCAGCCTGCAGAGTTGGGGGGGTATTTTGTTTTACTCTTTGTAATGCATCCAGGATTACAGAGCGCCTACATTCTGTTTGCAGAGCTCTAGCTTTGTTTACAGAGATGCACGTTTTGTTCTCATTTGTGTTCATATTACAGTTCCTCCTAATTTTTAAACTTATGGATAATTCTAACATATATAGAATTTTTTTTCTAGTATCAATTTAAAAATTTTAATACAAATTTTTTAATATTAAAAAATTGCGCTCATGATCCCAAATAATTTAAGAAGAAATTGCATTCAATTGGAAAATTATTTTATAAAGGCAATCATTTGACAGTTTCGAGCTTTTTAAGACCTAACTTTATTCTTCTTAAAGATTCCTCTTTTCCTAAAAGCGACAAAATTTCCGGTGCGCCGCCAGGTGTTACCATCGTGCCAGAAATAGAAATTCTAACCGGCCACATAACCGTGCCGTTCTTGGTTTCTAATTTTTTTGCTAAATTTATTAAGCTTTCTTTTATTTCTTCTAAAGACCAATTTGAAATTTTCAAAAAATCATCAGCGACGATTTTTAGTATTTTACTGGATGTTTCTGCGCTTGATTTACTTTTTTTGTTTTCAAAGAGAGAAATTTCATATTCTGGCAAATATTTTACAAACTTTAACATCTTCGGAATTTGCGAAAGAGTCACAACTCTGGGCCTTAAGATGAGGAGTAATATTTTGGAATTTTCGTTCAGAATACTTTCGTCGTTATCCTCAAAAAAATTAAATTTTTCCCCAAATACCTCTTTTATATAGGGCGCGCAAATTTTGATAAAATCTTCGTCGTTTTTTAATTTTAAGTATTCGCAATTGAGCCAATTTAATTTGTCATAGTCAAATACAGATGGACTTTTGTTCATATTTTCTATGGAAAATGCTTCGATAAGTTCTTCTAGCGAAAAAATTTCTTTGCCATTATTTGGGTACCAACCGAGAAGTGCTATATAATTTACAATTACTTCAGGCAAATATCCTAGGTTTTCTAGGTCCTCGAAGGTGGTTGCGCCGTGTCTTTTTGAAAGCTTTGAAATGATCCCATCTTCATTTTTGCCCATTATGAGGCCGGTGTGGACGTACGTGGGTATTTGCCAACCGAGAGCTTCGTAGAGCAAGTTGTATTTGGGAGTTGACGTTAGATACTCGCTGCCCCTTATCACGTGAGTTATCATCATCTGGTGGTCGTCGATTACGTTGGCAAAATTATACGTTGGATACCCGTCGCGCTTTATTAAGATTTGATCTTCAAGCTCATTGTTTGGAGTGGTTATTGTCCCGAAGACGGCGTCGGTAAAAGTGGTGGAACCTTCAAGAGGCATTTTCTGCCTTATGGCGTATGAAGCGTTAGAAGCCAGAGCTTCTCTTACTTCTTGTTTACTTAATTTCCTGCATTTATCGCTATATTTTTTGAATGAATCATCGCCTTGCTGAGCATTAAAATTTTGGTCTTCGGTGCAAAAACAATAGTAAGCTTTATTCTCCTCTACTAATTTTTTAGCGAAGAAGATATATCTGTCCAAGCGTTTGCTCTGGACATAAGGACCAAAATCTCCTCCAATATCGGGGCCTTCATCGTAGTGAAGCTTGGATTTTTTGAGGGTCTTTAGTATCAAATCGGTGGCTCCTGTTACCTCTCGATTTTTATCCGTGTCTTCTATTCTTAGGATAAATTTCCCGTTTTTAGACCCTTTTGCTATCAAAAAGGCGTACAAAGCGGTCCTTAGATTTCCTACATGCATAAATCCAGTCGGGCTGGGCGCGAATCTTGTTCTAATTACTTTATTTTTCATTTTACACTCCGATTTTTATGCCAGGCCGTGGCTGCAAATATTGCCGTGCCAAATTACGGCGGCAAAACTTTTAATTATTATGCCCAGTGCGGATCATCCACAGTAAATCGCGATGCAACCGCATTATTCCAGCCAAGATTGCGAAAGAGATTTTTCCCAAAATTTCCTCGCAAGCTGCGCCAAGAATTTTTTTGACCATCGCTAAAGCCCCAACAAATTAAGTCTACTACGCGGATCATCACTCTAAACCACACCCGAGACTTCTAATCACTGTCAAGTTATAAAAATTGCGCCGTGTGAATTACTTTACTAAATCATATCTTAAGGACTTCTAGTTATTATCAAGTTAGAAAAACCCGCGCTACGTGAATTATTCCGCCAAAGGGCTTCTATTATCAAGATAGAAAAGCTGAGCCGCGTAAATTATTCTGTCAAATCACATCCAAGGACTTCTAATTATCAAGTTAGAAAAACCGCGCTATGTGAATTATTTCGCCAAAGGGCCTCTATTATCAAGCTAGAAAAACCGCGCCGCGTAAATCATTCTGTCAAATCACATCCAAGGACTTCTAGTTATTATCAAGTTAGAAAAACCGCGACGTGCGAATTTCTACCGTGCCAAATCATATCACGCCCGAGACTCCTAATCACTGCCAAGTTATAAAAATTGCGCCGTGTGAATTACTCTGCTAAA
>JAIRSI010000075.1 GCA_031255515.1 Oscillospiraceae bacterium
ACCCAGCTGGTGGAAAGTTGCCTGGCCCCCCTTGAGCAGGAAGTCGCGGTGCCTGATTAAACCCAGCTGGTGGAAAGTTGCCTGGCCCCCCTTGAGCAGGAGGTCGCGGTGATTGTGGAGGAACCTGATTAAGCTCTGGTGGAAAGTTGCCTGGCCTCCCTTGAGCAGGAGGTCGCGGTGATTGTGGAGGAACCCGATTAAGCTCTGGTGGAAATTTGGCAACTCCCTGCGCGGGCGCATAGTGAGGCAGTTGCACGGGAGCGGGATTTACTTGCCCCGCCAGAAAACAAGCCACTCCTTGCTCGGGCGGCGTATTAGGAATCGGATTAAATCCCGGCTGATTTGAGAAATTAGCGACGCCAGAAGCAGGCAGACTCGGCGGCATATTCTCTTGCGCAGGCATTATAAAGTTACTAGAACGCGAAGGAGGAAGAGTAGGAATACTGCTCCAATCAATTTGGCTAGTGCCGCTAAAATCAAACGGCACCGGATCATACTTTAAATCTCTCACCTGGCCGATCGACGCTTCTATCTCTTTAATCTTCAAACGCCGCACAACAAGATCAAACTTACCAAAATTAAAAATTGTACCTCGCTCGTCGTCGATATTCCGTTTTTCTGGTTTTCTGAGGTGTTTCACCGAAGACTTAACCCAAACCGGCTTGGAAAGCGCTCTCGTGCATACAAAAACCTCCCAACAAGAATTCTTTTCGTCGTACTTACATATAACTCCAGCGCGTCCCGCCGGGCCATCATATTCTATACCTTCACACCCCAGACCCAGCGGAAAAATATTTCTTTTTATTCTTTTAGTCAGACGTTGCTCTTTTAAAGCCTCTGCATTCTTTTGGGCATTAAAGGGCATAACAGGCGTAATAAAAACACACGCAGCTAACCCCACCAAGCCAATGATTTTTTTTGTAATAAATTTCATAAATAATTCCCCTTTCCAGTGCGTAAACAAACGCAAAGCTAGTAAGCATTTAATTTTTGCGTCCACACGTTAAAAGAATTTTACCAGGCTTTGGATTTTTGTCAACCATTAAGTGAAAAAAATCGTAATTTTATTGCTCGGGTGACCTCACCACTAATAACTTTCTCCTGTTAAATAATAAGGTCTCATGGTACAAGGCTTGACTTATTTTTTGCGCTGTGATACCATTCAACCAAGATGGTCAAATACGACGGCGCACACCAAGGGTCCGTCTTATAATTTTTAAACGCTAAGACGCAGCCTCGGGCTCTTCGTCCTATTTTAAACCCTAGGGAGTGTAGCTCAGTCGGCAGAGCACTTGCCTTACAAGCAAGCGGTCACAGGTTCGATCCCTGTTGCTCCCACCACTGGTCACTTTGATTAAACTTTGGCCCGGTAGTTCAGTTGGTTAGAACGCTAGCCTGTCACGCTAGAAGTCGACGGTTCGAGTCCGTTCCGGGTCGCCATTCGTGCCTTTGTAGCTCAGTCGGTAGAGCAAGGGACTGAAAATCCCTGTGTCGGTGGTTCGATTCCGCCCAAAGGCACCACCAAGGCTAGTTTAGCTTTGCGAGATAGTTGCTAAAAATTTTCAGAACTCACAGTGCTTTTACAGAAAATTTCTGAGCTTAACAGGTACTTTGTAGAAAATTCTCAGGTTTTATTGTGTACTTCTTTTGAGAAATTTTTGAGCATAGTATTTTCTAGTGCGGATGTAGCTCACCCGGTAGAGCGCCACCTTGCCAAGGTGGAGGTAGCGAGTTCGAGTCTCGTCATCCGCTCCAATATTTTTGTTTTGCGCGCCTTTCTCATACGAAAACATCGATGAAATTAACTTATATTTTGTGAAGATTCTTTTTTTAAATAATAATACTCTTCGCCGTATTCATTCCTATGGATCTAATCTGCATCTTGCAAAGATTCTTCCCAAAAATCGTATTCTCTATCGTATTCCTTAGTTTCGTTATTTTTCTTAACTTTTGATCTGTTTTTTTGTAGAATTTTAATTGTAGAATAAAGATTTATCCATATTTCGTTATTGCACTCTTTTTGAGACTCATCGAAAATTAGTTGCAAACCCAGATGTAAATGGCTCGTCTCGATATTATTTACATTTTCATTTTTGCTATATCCTGTTCTTCCAATATATCCTATAACGTCCCCAGCCTTGACAACTTTCCCCACCTCTATGCTCGCATGATATGGCCGATTTTTTCTAAGATGAGCGTAATAATAATATCTTTTTTTGTCAAAACTTCTTATTCCGATTCTCCATCCCCCATATTGATTCCATCCGACACACTCCACTCTGCCAGATTCCACGGCAACTACTGGTGTGCCCGTGGCGGCCATAAGATCGTGCCCTAAATGAGGTCTCGAATAACCGTAGCTTCTGGAAGAACCAAAATCTTCATAATGATGAAATGGATAAGTTTTTGCTATTGGAGAAAAAACTTTTAAACCGTATTTTTCTTGAAAAATTAACTTATTTTCATTTTCACCGGAAGGAACCTGCACCTTATACTTGCCAACAAATCCTCCCAATACGGCAGAATACGCCTCTTTGTAATAACAAAATAATTTCATTCCTTTAGAGAGCTCATCTATGCTACTTCCCGTTTCGAGCTTTTTAACTAAACTTTCCATATCTTTATACTTATATTTTTTAAAATTTCCCCCATATTTTGCAGCAAGATATGATAGAATATCTATCCAATTTATCTTTATATCTTTATTATAAGATTTTATATCAAAATCCAACGCTTTATCGAGCGCCTCGTAATTCACATTGAATTCTACATATTTTATGAATTTTTTTTCTCCCTCTGCTGTATTCATGGTGCCTACCAATTTCCGATCTGATCCAATAACAGAGTACAGTATTGTCAACATGATTACAATCGCAATCAGCACTCTCGCTTTTGTAATTTTTACTATCACAGTACCACCTAAATCTTCTATGATATTTCGTTGTAACAACTAACTCAAACTGCAACTCTGTTTTCTAAACAAAAGATCTATTAAGAACCCAATCATGTTTAATTATATGATTTAAAATTGCCATGTTATTACGTATTTGATCTTTAAATCGCCATTTGATTTCTAAAATTAAATCTTAAAAACTAACAAGAATCGTTTTCTAAACATTATAAATTCATAAAACAAACAATAAATGGATGCAATCGTTTGCAGGATTATTTTTCTTAATAAAAAAATTAAAAGGAGAAATTGGGATTGTGAGCAAGACTAAATTATTAAAAAATTTTTTGGGATATTTTTGACTCTAGTTTTAGCCATTTATAATATAAACACCAATTAAAACATGTACAATATTAGGACTATCCATATGCTGAATACCCTCAAGGGAAGGTCGGCAATAACCGGCGTGCGCCAAATAGGGAACAATTTCGAAGTCAACGTGTCTAAGAGAACACAGACGGAACCGGTAAAGCCTCAATACTTTCGAATCTTGAAAAAGCAATACATTTATAACTTCCAGCGGGAGCTCACGCGGAAGATCTTCGTTTGGTAATTTACCCCTCGACGGCTCACCGTGCCCTTATTTTTGGAATTTGGATGTAGCGACAACCAGACTAGCCGAATAAAAACTCTTGAGATTCTTAATGAAAAAAACTCCCGTCTTGGCATCCATATTTTTGCGCTTTTCAAGCAAAGTTCAAATTCGAGACAAGACATGGATGTCGGTCACAGCCTTTGGGACCTTAATACCAGCTCCCGCCGAGACCTCGTTTTTGCGGTTCCTCTTTTCAGGCGAAGTTCAAATTCAGGACAAGATAGACGTCAGTCGCAGCCTTTGGGACGTTTAATACCGTCTCCCGCAGACCTCGTTTTTTGCGGTTCCTCATCGTTTTCGGCGCCTACTATAAAGATCAGCGCTGGATCTCGGGTGACTTTTTAAAACGCAAACACCAACGTAACAAAAATAACGGGAGCAATGAACAAAATACAAGAGGCGAGGCAGGCGTCTTGGAACTCTCGCGTCTATCCAAAGCGGCCAAGATGTGGGACACGGAGCCCCCAGCGGCACCCGGGAATATCAATGTAGAGATAACAATTGGGAATTTTTCTGTACGCACGGGAAAATATCAGCGGTTAAAAACAGCTCCTCGTGGCTGGTGCACGCTGCATATCTAACTAGCACATCAGGCGAAGTGAGCACACTAAACGAAACTCTTCAGATGCCAAATAGCTACACCGCGGCAACTATGCGCTCTAGCTTGAGATTTTCTAGGAGCGGATTTTCCTAGCAAGACCATTTCGCTTTGCGTTTTTGCGCCAGAAGGCATCTGCAACAGCATCAGTCTTTTGGGAAAAGCGTTTTTGCTAAACGCCGCGCCTGTGAATAAAATTCACACCGAAAACAACGCCAATTGGATCATGGGCTCGCAAATTTTTCAAAAAGCTGGATGGAACCTGATAATTAGCAAAACACTGGCTCACAAATTTTTCAAAAAGCTGGATGGAACCTGATAATTAGCAAAACACTGGCAGTCCTACGGTGTTCGGAACCGGGTCTCGCTTCCGGGTTTCCAGATATTGATTTTAGACCCGACGATAATGATAGTGGTGATATTTGGCGGAATTGTCGCAAAGGAAAAATACTGGGCGAAAAAACTTTGCCCCTGCGCGACAAGGAGGCACGAAGTCACGGTGCAGCACCTTGGTCGGAGAGAAGAAAACACATAAGAACCATCAGATGCGTGACGGGAAGCGCGAAGTCACGGTGCAACGCCTTGGCCAGAAAGAAGAAAGCACAGGGGAACCATCAGGGCAACCATCAGGACAACCGCTAGAAAAATCATCAGGGACTACAAACCGCCTGGTGAGTCAAACTGTGGTATATGACGTAAAATTAGAAGCAAAATATGCAGACAGCGACTAATGGTCGTTGATTGACGGTGAAAGAAGGTCAGGCTTTAGAGGAGCCTTCGCAAAGTAATTCAGAAATCGAGTCAAAAACGGAAAATAGCCAAGAAGCTAAAAAGCCCATCGTCTGGACAAACCTTAACATTTCGGGCCAACCGGGACCAAATCGCGAAGCTATCATCACGCTCGATCCTAAAAATGAACAGAATATTGAGGAACTTGGCAAGAGTTTTAATGTGTATTTGAAAGTTACCGATAACGCTGACAATGTTGTGAACATCAAGAGCGATGGTATCATTCTTTATGAAGATACTAAACTTTCAGCCAAAGAAATTTATTGCACAAAAGGTACAAAAAGCAATATAAATGTCAAGCTAGCCTTAAATGGAAACACTTTTCTAAAAATAGTAAACGAAACTACAGACAAAACTTTAAAGGCCGAAAAAGATTGCTCTGCAGGGCAAAATAGCTTAATACTCTTCTTTGGCGGTTATTCAGAAACTCTCTCCCTGGAACTTACACGCTTTTCGTTTATTTAATACCCCCGTTATAAGCAAGCCTTCCGGCAAAATTATAAAGACTACTTTTACTCTTGCTGCTGAAAAAGCTAATAAAAACAGCGATAAAGATAGGAAAGATAAAACAGATTCGGAATATACGAGATTATTTGATAAGATATCAAAAGACGACAAAATTTACAAAGATGCTTTTGAAACTCTTAGCAAAAAGTTTAATGGTAAAATAATAGATCTCATTTAACACTAACACGTGGAGTCAACAACGAAGATCTCGCAATAACAAAAATAACTTTAAGTATATTAAAATCTAAAATCTATATGTAGTGAAAAAGTTATATTCAAGTGAGATCAGCAATATATCGACAATATTCAGTGCTAAAAATACATTTCATAGAGATTTATTGTAAAAAATTTACATCATTCGTGTCTATATGCACAGCCAGTATATATTTCATCACAGTAATTT
>JAIRSI010000035.1 GCA_031255515.1 Oscillospiraceae bacterium
TTGAAAGAATATCCTCACAATTCTTAAACAAACAAGATAGAAATCGCAATAAACCTGAAGAGATGTCGCTGCAAGTCTTGGACGAGCGAGGCGGAGATTATGATGAATTTAAAAAGACATCTTCGCAAGATTTGGACGGAAAAGCTGAGAATCAAGGTGCGCCCGGGAAGATATTTTTGCAAAGTTTAAATGAACAAAATGAAGATTTTAAAGAGCTTAAAAAGGTGCTGCCGCGAACCTTGAACGAACAAGATAAAAGTCAAAATGGGTCAAAAGAAACATTGCTGCGAGATCTGAATGGGAGCCACAGCGAATTTGAAAAAACGCTGCCGCGAGCTTTAGGTGAATCAGATGGAAATTATGATGAATTTAAAAAGACACCTTCGCAAGATTTAAACGAACAAAATAGAGACCCCAACGAGGAGGTTGCCAAGTTTTCTCAAAGCGCCGTTGCCAGTGCTCCCAGCAAGACCGACAACGCGCAATTTGCACCTAATGAAAGTGAGCCAACACTTAATTGGCCTCGTATAGTCAAAAAATTGGAGAGCTGTTCAAAATTACTTTATGCTGCTTTCGTTAATTCTAGGGCGCACGTCGAGGGAAATTCAGTTTTAGTTTGTGTCACTGGACACATTGCGTCCGAGCTTTTGAATGACAACTTGCAGAAAAATAAAATTTGTGATGCAATTAAAGACGTTACAGGGGCAAACTATAATGTCGTGCCCTGTGATGGCTATGTCGGAAATGTTGGTTCGGTTGAAGGTTTTGTTAAATTTGCCAAGGATTTTGGTTACGAAGTTTTGGAACTATAAAAACGAAAATTTTATTGTAAAGGAAGTGCTACTGTGAAAGCAAGATTGCCCAAGGGATATCAGTCGCCTCAGGGAGGCTCTAATAATCTCGAGCAAATTACAAGAAAAGCTCAAGAACTTCAGGAGAAAATGCAAAAAGCTAGCGAAGAACTAGAAAAAAAGGAGTATTCTCATACAGCCGGAGGTGGTGCTGTGGAGGCGGTTGTCACCGGCAAGTTAGAGGTAGAAAAGATAATCTTAAATGATCAAGCCATCGACAAAGACGACAAAGAGATGCTTACAGACCTCATAATTGCCGCCGTCAATGGTGCGTTACGTTTAGCTAAAGAAGAAAAAGAGGCAACGATGGACGAAATTTCTGGTGGACTTGAAGTCCCGGGAGGTTTTTAATGTGCCCAACTACACTGTAACTCCCATTTCTGTTTTGATTGAGCAGTTTGAAAGATTGCCCGGCATCGGAAGCAAATCCGCTAGAAGACTTGCGTATCACATAATGAAGCTATCAAAGGGCGAGATTGAAGAGTTTTCTAGTGCGCTTCGCGACATTCATTTAAAGGTTAAGTATTGTAAAATTTGCTCTAATTTTACCGATGAAGATGTTTGCAGCATTTGCAGCGATAAATCTCGTAGTAAGCTGGTTATCTGTGTCGTAGAAGAGGCTAAAGACGCTTTAGCCTTGGAGAGAACGCAGGAATTCGACGGTGTTTACCATGTTTTACATGGAGCTATATCCCCTTTATCGGGAATAGGGCCTGATGATTTGACAATTAAAGAGCTTTTAACAAGAATTTCATCTGATTCACCAAAAGAAATTATTATGGCCACTAATCCCGACGTAGAAGGGGAGGCCACTGCGATGTATATTTCTAAAATTTTAAAACCTTTCGGCATTAAAGTTTCGCGGCTTGCTTATGGGATTCCCGTTGGCGCCGACATAGAATACGCGGACGAAATTACTCTTTCTAGAGCTCTTAGGGGCAGGTGTGAAATTTAGGCAAAATAGAATTTGTCATGTTACCGAGTTTTATCTTGTCTACATATTTACAATCATGGGTGTAGTTTTGGTGTGTTTATTGCCGGTAAAAAATGAATTATCCAGTAAAATTAGGTATAAAGGGATAAAGAAGTTAATAATAAATAAAATTAATCGTAATTGTATGAAATGTATGGTTTTTGTTTGCAGTGTTTGGATTTTTGCGCTGAAGTCGAGAAAGCATTTAAAAGCAACACATCGCGCTAGGGATAAAATATCTGTGAACTTAAAAACGAAATAAGATATCTCAGAGAGAAAATATAGTTTCAGAAGAAAAAATCAAAAAAACTTGACGAAGAAATTTAAAGACTTCAAATCCATAATAAACAAAGACTTTTCAAATTCGTCAAAACCACCGAGTAGCAATGGGACAAAAAAGAAAATTATAAATTTAAGAGAAAAATCAGATGCGCTTACCTAGAATAAATAAAGAGTACAGTTACAGCAATCTCAAGTTTTAGAGAGAGCGGGTATCAAAAAATACGTTGAAGAAGGTTTGCTTAAAACCCGTATTATCGATCACGCCAACAGTTCTGGAAATTACGTGTTTAAAAACGCGGGAGTACTCTCGTGCCTATCAAAAAGGCACAAGAGAGGGAGCACCCAAAGAACTTGGCGTCTATTTTAAATCGGAATAGCTATAGTAACTAAAAATTTGATTTATTTCTGGCACTTCTACAGTCCCGCGATCAGCCCAACATCGCGCCTGCTTCAAATCAAGTTACAGAGCACCTTGCCTGTCTCGAATAAAAAAATCGCAACAAACTTTATTTAAATACCAACCGAATAAATCACCCTACCTTTTCGCGGCCTAAAACGCCAGTTCCTACTGTTTAAATTCGCTCGTTCCCAGCGCGATGTATTGTCTTTGAATGTTTTAAACAAAAACATACATTTCACAAAATTACGATTAATTTTATTTGTTATTAGCTTTTTTAATTAAGTTATTTTACAATATTGATAAGTTCTTCGACTTTTAAAATTTCTTCTTGAAATCGTCCAAAAAAATATTTTATTATAATCGGTAGCGATTTGAATCACCTTACTTCTTATTGAAATTTTTCCCCAACGAGTTTCCTGCAAATTAAATTTATAACGAATTGTGTTAATATAAGGAGATGGCCAATTGGCAATGATTCTTTAAAACTTTTAAGTCTTATCATTTTTCCAAAGTACATTAGTTTTTAGGCAATTTCAAGCCCAAATGCAGTAACTAGTAACATTTTTTAAGTTAACTTTTGAAGGAGGCGTTGAATCCTTTCAAGTAAGATGATAAAATGACTCTATTAGTTGGTTTTTAGATTAATCTCGTTCGGGATTTTGTGATATTTTTACAAGATCGGTCTTGATTGCGTGGGTTGCAACTTTTGCTTGCAATGCTTGAATTTTTATAAGGAGGCGCTGAACCCTTTCGAGCAAGATGGTAAAATGACCCCGTTAGCTGGTTTTTAGATTAGTCTTGTTTGTCTTTTTGCTAGGCACGAGAGTACATTTCTCTTGCGCTTTTTTAAACACGTAATTTTCAGAACTGTTAGTGTGATCGATAATACGGGTTTTAAGCAAACCTTCTTCAACGTATTTTTTGATACCCGCTCTCTCTAAAACTTGAGATTGCTGTAACTATACTCCTTATTTATTCTAGGCAAGCGCATCTGATTTTTCTCTTAAATTTATAATTTTCTTTTTTGTCCCATCGCTACTCGGTGGTTTTGACGAATTTGAAGAGTCTTTGTTTATTATGGGTTTGGAGTCTTTGAATTTCTTCGTCAAGTTTTTTGATTTTTTCTTCTGAAACTATATTTTTCTCTCTGAGATATCTTATTTCGTTTTTAAGTTCACAGATGTTTCAATTTAAGTTCTTTTATAATATTGGTGAGTTCTTTGACTTTTAAAATTTCTTCCTGATTTTTCTCTCTGAGATATCTTATTTCGTTTTTAAGTTCACAGATGTTTCAATATTGATAAGTTCTTCGACTTTTAAAATTTCTTCTTGAAATCGTCCAAAAAAACATCTTATTATAATCGGTAGCGATTTGAATCACCTTACTTCTTAATTGAAATTTTTCCCCAACGAGTTCCCTGCAAATTAAATTTATAACGAATTGTGTTAATACAAGGAGATGGCCAATTGGCAATGATTCTTTAAAACTTTTAAGTCTTATCATTTTTCCAAAGTACATTAGTTTTTAGGCAATTTCAAGCCCAAATGCAGTAACTAGTAACGTTTTTTAAGTTAATTTTTGAAGGAGGCGTTGAATCCTTTCAAGCAAGATGGTAAAATGACTTTACTAGTTGTTTTTTTAGATTAATCTCGTTCGGGATTTTGTGATATTTTTACAAGATCGGTCTTGATTGCGTGGGTTGCAACCCTTGTTTGCAATGCTTGAATTTTTATGTTGATTTGACTTGAAGATTAAGGAGCATTTAAAGTGCACGTTGTGTGTTGAGGGCGAGCGAAAGGCAAGTATAAGAATGGCGTGTTCGAAAGACGCAAGAGAAATGTACTCTCGTGCTCAGCGAGAAGACACATTCAAAGAAGCGCCCAAAGAACTTGAAATCTATTTTAAACTGCAACAGCTGTAGTTGCGATGTTTTGATCGGGAGCAGGTGAGGTGTTTTGGTTTGAAACAGGCGCGAAATTCGGATTTTGGCCCGGGGATTTGAGCACAGAGAGCTTGAGTTTTAATTTAGAATGGGAGTGGCGCGGTGAGATGCCCTAAAAAGAGCCCCCGCAAGTTAAAAAAATTCGCACAAATGGAAATAAATGAGGTTAAATTATGAAGATTAGTGTTTTAGGTTGTGGAAGGTGGGGCGGTTTAATTGGTTGGTATTTAAATGAGACTGGCCACGATGTTTTGGTCTGGGGCAGGCGCGAAATGTCCGATATAGAACAGCTTAAAAAAGCTCGCACAAATGGACTTGTCACTTTTGAAGAAAAGGTAATTTTGACGGATGATATCGAAAGAGCGCTTAGTTATTCTGAAGTTGTGGTTATTTCGATAAGCTCCCAGGCGTTAAGGGGTTTTCTTGAGGAAAATTCTCATCGAACCAAGCTTAGAAAAAAAGTAATTATCCTGTGTATGAAGGGCTTGGAGGAGTCTACAGGGAAGCGCTTAAGTCAGATTGTCAACGAAACTCTTGCTCCAGAAAGCAGTCCCGTTGCGTGGGTTGGGCCCGGGCACGTTCAAGACATCACTAACGGCGTGCCAACTTGTATGGTAATTGATTCCGAAGATGAAAGGCTTAAGGTGAGACTGGCAGGCGAGCTCTCCAGCAATCTCATAAAACTCTACGTCGGTGTGGATATGATAGGAAACGAAATAGGAGCTGCCGCTAAAAATGTTATAGGAATAGGCGCGGGTGTTTTGGATGGGCTGGGCCATGATTCTTTAAAAGGGGTGCTTATGGCACGGGGCGCAAAAGAAATATCAAAGCTTATTTTGGCGCAGGGTGGCAATCCTGCTTCTGCGTATGGATTGGCCCATTTAGGTGATTATCAGGCTACCCTTTTTTCTGCTCATGGTAATAATAGAAAATTCGGCGAATTATTGGTTAAAAATAAAAAATTTGATAAACTTTGTGAGGGCGTGAGCACCACAAATGCATTAACAAGGCTGGGGGAAATCTTGGGTGTCGATCTGCCGATCTGCGAGAGTATTAGATCTATCATAGAAAAAAAGCGGGGGCCCGAAGCGATTCTTTCGGGTATGTTCCCGAGTGGTGGTGAATTTGAATTTTAGGTGTTTGCAAAAAAAGAG
>JAIRSI010000053.1 GCA_031255515.1 Oscillospiraceae bacterium
AAGAGGCGACCTTATCCTTAACAATCACGACGTCATCACGTATAATCCTGACATCAGACCCTCTCTTAACTTTTCCATCTATAACATAACTTCCAGCAATTACGCCAACATTTGTTATCTTATATAAATGCCTGCACTCAGCACAACCGTCGACAATTTCCTTCGTTTTTGGCTTCAACATTCCTTTTATCAATTTTTTCATATCATCTACACAATCGTATATCACAGAATAAATTTTTATGTTGATATTTTGTAAATTAGCAGTTTTTTGAGCAATACCATCTGGACCAACATTAAAACCAACAATCATCGCATCTGAAGCGCTGGCAAGCATTACATCAGACTCATTAACAGCTCCCGCTGCGCTATGGATAACTTTTATGGAGACGTTCTCATCGCCAATTCCAGAAAGCGATTGCTCTACAGCTTCAGCAGAACCCTTAACATCGGCTTTTACTATAACTTTGACTTCTTTGGAATCTTGCAAATCCATCTGATCAAATAGATTGTCAAAAGTTACTTTCACCTTCGAATCAAAACGCTCTTCTTTTTTTCTGCTCTTGCGCTGCTGAACAAGCTCTCTTGCGAGGCGCTCATCCGAAACGACATCCAAAACATCGCCACAGCTCGGTACGCCGTTTATCCCAACTACTTCAACGGGCACCGATGGACCAGCTTTCGATATTTTCTCTCCTTTATCATCAAGCATCGCCCTTATTCTGCCCACACAAGAACCAACAATCACAACGTCGCCAAGCTTAAGTGTCCCATTTTGAATAAGAATTGTTGCCATTGGCCCCCTACCTTTATCGAGCCTAGCTTCTATCACTGTTCCTTTGGCGGGTCTTTGGGGATTCGCCTTCAATTCTTTCATTTCTGCTGTCAGTGAAATCATATCTAAAAGCGAAGAAATATTTAAATTTTCCCTAGCAGAAATTTCAGCGCACAATAAATCCCCGCCCCACTCCTCTGCAACAAGGCCATGCTCTGTAAGTTGTTGTTTCACGCGCTCAACATCAGCGCCTTCTTTATCTATTTTGTTAATTGCAGTGATAATTGAAACATTCGCGGCCTTAGCGTGATTAATCGCCTCTATAGTCTGTGGCATAATCCCATCATCAGCAGCAACAACTAAAACAGCTATGTCGGTAATCTTGGCTCCTCTAGCGCGCATAGTAGTAAAAGCTTCATGCCCCGGGGTGTCTATAAAAGTTACATTTCCAAATGAAGTTTTTACACGATACGCACCTATATGTTGTGTTATCCCGCCAAATTCCGTGGATACAACATCCTTATTTCTAATCGCGTCTAAAAGTGAAGTTTTGCCGTGATCTACATGGCCCATGACAACTACTACAGGATCGCGCGCGACCAAATTATCGTCTTTATCTTCGCTACTATCTATTATTTGCTCTTCAATGGTCACAAAAACTTCTTTTTCGACATTCGCATGAAACTCCATGGCAACAAGACTCGCCGTATCAAATTCTATAGTTTCATTCGCAGACGCCATAACGCCAAGTTCTATAAGCTTTTTTATAACTTCAGCAACAGTTGCTTTCAACCTAATTGCAAGCTCGGAAACAACAATTTCATCGGGAATAGAAACAACGATAGGTTTTGCTTTGCGCTCTAGGTCAATCCTTCTGAGTCGTTCACTTTCTGTTTCTTTTCTAGAATGTCTCGGTCTAAAGCGCTGCTGAAATCTTGGCGTTATTTTTTGCTTTTTAGCCGTATTCTCAATTCTAATCTTTTCAGACGCAATTCTATCATATTTTTCATTATACTTTTCAATATCAACATCACTTGAGCGGGTATCAATAACTCTGGTAACAGGCTTTCTGCTGGGACTCTTAGTGATAGCATGAGTTTTGGAGGGGGGTCTTTTAGGAACAAAATCAAATTTTTGAAGGGTCGCTTTTAAATCATTTTTATTTATAAACGTAGATTTTTTACCTTTACCACTTACCTTGGAATTTATTTCTTCTGCTGTTTTATTAGTTTTTATTTCTTTTAAAATTTTAGGCTTAGGTTCCTTTCTTTGATAGCTAAAATACTCCGTAAAATCTTCGACAGAGTTCTTTTGTGTATAGTATTCAAAAATAAAATCGAGTTCCTCTTCCATCAGAGAGGCCATGTGTTTTCTAATTTCTCCAAAATTTTCTTGTAAAAGATCTGAAATTTCTCTGCTTTTGATACCCAGATCCCTTGCGACTTCGTAAACGCGGTATTTAAACATCATAAAATGCAACCCCTCCTCATTTTTTAACAATAGTTATAGCCCAATCCAAAATCTACCACTTTTCATAAAACAAGTTCAAAAATACAAATAAATTCTAATATCGCCGAAAACCTATAAAACTATAAATTAACCTCAAATTCACTCATGAGTTTAAAGATATTTTTCGCAAAACCCCTATCCGTAACTGTGATAATTCCAGATCTTTTACCAAGGGCAAAACCTATATCATCTTTAGAAAGTTTTATTTTGATAACGCTCAAATCTTTGCTCCTAGCTGCAATCTCACCCACTTTTTTAAACGAATTTGCTGAAATATCTTCACACACAAGAATAAGTCTGGCCAAGCCTCGCTTTGAATAAGAAGCCGAAGCACTAAAGCCCAGGTGCAATTTGCCCGCTCTCCTTGCTATTCCTAAAAAAGAAAGAAAACTTTCATACATCAGAGCCCAATATCCTTTCTAATTCAGAACAAATTCTCAACGTCGTTGTCGGAGAAAAATTTCTGCAAAGTTTCTTTGATTTCTTAAATTTTTCAAAACATTCCAAACTATTACATAAATAAAGACCCCGTCCAAAATTTTTCCCTGCTTCATCCACAAAAACAGAACGCGAACCATCGTTTGCTCCTTCAAAATTTTCAGAAGCCTTAGCCGCCCTTTTTACCTGAGCAATTCTTAGCAAATCAAATTTTAATTTTCTCTTTCTGCAACTCACACACATTCTAATGGGCAACCGTTTTCCTTTGGAAATATTAAGCACCACCTTGTCCAATTTTTATAAAAATTTACTCTGCATCTGCCGAAACCACATCGATTCTAAATCGAGTAAGCTTCGCCGCAAGTCTTACATTTTGTCCCTTGCTCCCTATGGCCAAAGAAAGCTGAGAGCTCGGAACAATAGCTCTGCAAGAACGAACACCATCCTCGTTGTAATTAACTTCTATGCGTAAAATTCTTGCAGGCAAAAGCGCAGCAGTTATAAATTTAGTCGGGTCTTCACTGTATCCAACTATATCTATTTTCTCCCCCCCAAGCTGCTGAGAAATAGTGTTCACTCTGGCGCTCCTGGGCCCTATACACGCTCCCACAGCCTCAACATTCACGTTATTGCTGCTAACTGCCACTTTGGTACGAAAACCCGGCTCTCTAGAAATCGATACCATCTCGACAGTTCCATCGGTAATTTCGGGGATTTCTGCCTCAAAAAGCTTTTTCACAATCTCTGGGTGTGTGCGAGACACAATGACCTTTGGGCCTCTCTCCGTCTCTCTCACATCTGCAACATAAACCTTAATCCGATCACCCTCTCTGTAAATTTCAGTAGGAACTTGTTCTTGCTTCTGAAAGGGAATCTCGGTTTTACCTATCCTCAGCGTAACCGTTCCAGTCTCATCATCAATTCTTTCAACCACAGCGCTGACTATTTCTCTTTCAAGATCTTGAAATTCTTTCATTATCTGGTTACGCTCAGAATCACGTATGCCTTGCCGTATGATGTTTCTAGCAGTTTGGGCGGCAATTCTTCCAAATTCTTTGGTGTCAATCGGAATTAAAACCTTACTTCCGACTTCAACCTTCGGATCAACCTGTCTTGCCTCTTCGGGCAGTACTTCAGAGCCTTCATCTTCTACTTTTTCTTTGACAGTTTTTGTTAAGAAAACATCAAAAATCTCACTTTTAGGTTCTATATTAACCACTATCTCTTCATTGCCATAGTTGCTCTTGCAAGCCGTCAAAATAGACTTTTCGATCTTTTGCAACATAAAATCCAAAGATACGCCGCGCTCTTTTTCTAGTAAATTCAGCGCAGCAAATATTTCTTTATTCATAAACCCTCCTTATATTTTCTGTCAAAAACAAAAATTATTTTAAAAATCCCGTCAAAATCTCAAGAAAAATTTCAATTCTAGTCGAAACAAAAAAACCCGACCCGCACGGCTCTCAAATTTAAACGCCGGCGGTCTTCTGCATTAGAGATACAACTACCCACAAAGGCACCAATACAGCCACTTCCATCAAGAACTGCTAAGAAACAAACGTTACGATGTACACTATCTTATCACGATGATAAAACTATTGCAATTATTTTTGATAACCAAGTACTATTATAAATTCACAAGTTCTTTTTATTGGCGTCTGGTTTAAAAAACCCATGAGAAAAACCACCTTGAGAAAAGGAAGAAATATCCCCTGCTACGACTTTATTTTTCCTCACTAGAATAGTAGCTCTTACTTCACCGAATTTTGATTCATAATTTTTTACCGTATACACAAAGCGTTCACATATTTTACCTTTGCATTTTTCAATGTTAAGCCCTTGTTCCCTTTGAATTTTACTGTATGAATCATAAGTTTCGTTGAATCTTTCGGGAATTCTAACAGTATCCTTGATTATAGGGTGAGGGTCAACTTCCCAATTAAACTGAGAGAAAAATTTCGCCCTGTCATCATCAGTCTTCACGCAAATATTATATTTACCGGCCGGAGAATTGGCCGTTGTGTCAGCCGGTTTTACAAAAAAAAGAACAAGAGATAAAATTATAAAAATAACTGCAGGTACAAGAATTCTGGTGAATTTTTTAGGAGATTTTAGAGAAATCAAAAGCAATATGTCAGCCCCCTTGTCTGGCCCTTCATCCAGATGACCTTGTAAACTATATGCTTTGGCTTAAAATAAAATTAAATTTAAATTTTGGGATAATCTGAGCAGCGCTTAAATTTTCTGAGTAAATTTATTTTAGATGTATGACGCCAAATTACTATTGCATTTAATATACGCAATCATTTAAAATTATAATTACCAAATTTTCGATTAAAAATATTAAAGCTTGACAAATATTTCACTAATAAGGTAAAATTTTATTTAGACATATTTGAAATAAACACGTCGATAATCAGTGTTTATTTTTAAAAATGTCACAAATTAAAATCCATCTTTTTTTGGATTGTCAGCCATTTGACCTTAGAGTTCTCAAATTATCACGATGTGTTCTCTTAAAGCCTCGGCACCTGCGCAGAAATCTTCAAAACAATATTCCAAATGATCAAGAAAAAACTCAAAACTTATCAAAACATCAATTAAAACACTTTTTAAGTAATTTTTTACTAAAGATAATCGCAAAAGACTTTGCTGAATATTGGACTAAATAAAGCAAATAATACGTAAAAATCTGCATACTGCTTGGGGAACTCAAAGTTAACGGGCGCGATCCCCCGGTTTGAGGCTCTTTTATGATTTACTTAAGGAGTTGATCTTGATTTGAAAACCACAGGAATAGTAAGAAGAATAGATGACCTCGGCAGAATTGTAATACCAAAAGAGATAAGACGTACTTTGCACATCCGTGACGGCGATTCTCTGGAAATATTCACGGATAGAGAGGGAAGTGTGGTTTTTAAAAAATACTCTCCCGTTAGGGAGTTGTCCCCTTTCGCGGGCCAATATTCGGAAGTTTTAAGCCGCGCGGCATCACTTCCTATATTGATTTGTGATAGAGATTGCGTAGTCGCAGTATCCGGTTTGTCTTATGACGATTATATAGACCGTAAGGTGAACAGTTCGCTAGATAACGCGATGCAAAATTGTAACAATTTCTTTCTGCAG
The DNA here is from genome assembly GCA_031255515.1 of Oscillospiraceae bacterium. GTDB lineage: Bacteria > Bacillota > Clostridia > Oscillospirales > Acutalibacteraceae > JAITRE01. The sequence continues at coordinate 5,846 of JAIRSI010000053.1, forward strand.
CAAAGCGATGCTCCTTCTTTTCAAACTGTTGAAGGTATTGAAAGTAAGGCTTTAGCTGTGGCGCCAATTTCGCTATCGGGCAGTGAAGCTGTTGGCTGCGTTGTGGCGATAGCACAAGAGGCAAATTCCGTAATCAACGAAACTCAAGTGCATCTAATTAATATGGTTGCCGAAATACTAGCAAGACAAATAAAGGGTTAGTGCAATCGTTTAATTTCAAATCGCGCCAAAAGCTAAATTTTTAAATTGCGGTCTTGACTCTCAATTTGGTATATGATATCCTTAAAGGGAACTTTAGGAAGCGTTAGGGCTTAGCAAGGTGGCTCTCGACTTAAAGCTCGGCGATGTGGCGGCCTTGTGTGATGGGACTTTTCACCGGGGTGTTTAAAAGGGCTGTGTGTAATATGAAAAAAACGATTAAGAACATCTGCAAAAACAAGAGTGCTTATCATAATTACACGGTGGTTGAAAGTTTTGAGGCAGGGATAGAACTTCTTGGCACGGAAGTTAAATCCTTGAGACTTTCTCGCACAAACCTTAAGGATTCGTGGTGTTCTATAGCAAAAGGGCAGCTTTTTCTAAATAGAATGCATGTAAGTCATTATAAGCAAGGCAATATTTTTAATCACGATCCCCTTAGAACAAGGCGTTTACTAGCGCACAAACATGAGATTATGCGCTTATACGGGGTGGTAAAACAGCAAGGTTACTCCTTAGTGCCTCTTAGTATCTATCTGAAAGGTTCCCTTTTTAAAATTCAAGTCGGTTTATGTAAAGGTAAAAAGATATACGACAAACGCAGAGCTCTTTTGGAAAAAAGTACAAAGAGAGATATTCAAAGAGCCTTCAAGGAATCACGTATGTAGTTTCTTTCGTCTTTAGGATATAAGTGGCGACATTTATAATTCAAGATAATCCCGCGAAGATTTTCCCAACCAAAACGGTACTACTATTGAACTCAAACTTAAATCGTTAATCGTTCTCAGTGGCGTGTGATGCGTAAAGTTTTAATTTGAAGACGGCGATTTTAGGGGAAATAGCTTTCGATTTTGAGTGAATAACAGTTTTATGGGTTACGTCTGCAAAAATGCGGTACTCTTTGGACAAGAATATCTGATATTGGCTGCGAAAAAGACAGATTTTAAGAACTTGTTTCCTTTTGGGATTTTAAAATTTTCTTTGTGATTTTCTTTTTTTGCTTAGGTATCAAAGACGGGTGAAATTATGTTAATGACGTGTGAAGAAATTGATAGGAATTGGCGCTGTTTCTCTGTTTGGCGTATGAATCTTTGAAGTACCTTGGAAACATAGAGCAAATTTTAATATGGGGGCGTAAAGGTTTCGACGGGGATCGTGAGCCTTGGTAAGCGAGTAGTGGCGATTCCACTTTAAAAATCGTTTTTTAAATAATTAAAAAACAATTCTGAAAAAAACAGCAATAATGTTACTAATTTGAGCGATTACTTCCCATCAGAAGCTTGCCAATTAGTAGCTTAAGTTTGCCGCCTCTTTAGGGATGACCGCGACCCCATAGAGGTGTCGATTAGCGGTGAACGTGAGTAAGGGCTCGTCTTGGCTTTTACCATGAATTAAAGACTACCGATGAGTTTTGGCTTGCCACTTAACAATTCTCAGAGGGAAACTAGATAAGTGGCTACGCTCGTAGAAATCCCAGGTAAGTGATTTTCGGACAGGGGTTCGATTCCCCTCGCCTCCACCAAACTCCTCATATTACGAACCTTTAGAGTCGTGTGATGGTATTAAAAAAACAAAAAAATAGGCCACTTGCAAAAGAGGACAAAAGAAATAATCGCGAAATTTCAAAAAGAGGATTCTTGTAGAAAATGCTATAGGTTTTATAAAACGCTTCGGATGAATGCAAAAAAACAGACGAAAACGGTTTAGCTTGAGGTTTAATTTGATAACCGGGGTTTGCAGTTTCGATCCCAGAAAACTAGATTCGAAAGAGATCTAATGCAGAGTTTATTTTTGATAGAAATTAAATTTTATCTGTGCGCGTGTAGTTATCTTGTCAATCGTCTGAGCAACTTTTAAGACGGCCCGGATTTGCAACCCGCCCGTGCTCATGCAGCCGTTAAGAGAAGGATCTAATATATAAAAAATTTTACTTTTTGGCGGTGGTTTTCGATGCTGTATTTTATCTGAGACAGGCTTTAATTTTTTTGTTCTAGCTTTGGCAAATAAGCGCCTTTTCCTTTTTAAAAAAGCCTACGCTTTCAGGGTACGTGCTTGTTATTGCATCAAAAAAATATTTCTTCAAAAATAAAAGCCGTAAGGAAACACTCGTTTCGCCAGTATGCGGCGGAGAACACTGCATCACTTATGGAAGTTTTGTCGGATTTGACATAGTCTAACTTAATCCTCGAAGTAGAATCTTCAAAATCATCTTTTATTTTGGCAATAGAGCTTTTGTACTATTATTTTGCATTTGCATTTAAAAAAGAGAAAAATAAAAGTCTTGTACTAAACTAATACTATAGCTATTCCGATTCAAGATAAATCGCAGGCAAAATATAAGAATGACATGTTCGAAAAAGACGCAAGAGAGGAGGCACTAAAAACTTGGCAACTATTTAAAATCGGAACAGCTACATTTTAAGAGCTAGATATCAAACTTTAATTCGATGATAATTGCCAAACAGCTGTAAAATTTGACATCAGGATGTTTTTATGGATATTTATCCCAATTTAAAATATAAATTTCTAATTAAAATCCACTCACCTTGTAGACATATAAAATAGCATCATAATCGATAAAAAAATAATTTAATTATTTTGACCGAAAAGCTCGCAAATCGCTTTTTATTTTTAAGTTACATAACAAATTTAGCCAATATGTCTTTTAAATTATATACCATTTATTTCTTTTTTAAAATTTAATGTTGACTTTTACATTTTTTGGTATTAACATAAAAAATATAAGGATATTTTTAGTGCTGTTTAATGGATTAACAAAGAAGTTATCTAAAAATTATTAAATTTTTTGCAAAAAATATACATAAATCTTAAAATAAGGGGTTTAATTAATTTGCTCTCAAATTTACTTAGTTTTGGCATACTTGGCATGGAAGCCTTTCCGGTGACAGTCGAAGCAAACCTTTCTAGAGGAATACCATCTTTTGATTTGGTAGGATTGCCTGACGCGTCGATCAAAGAATCCAGAGAACGCGTCCGCTCTGCGCTTTACAATTCTGGATTTTCATTTCCTGTAAAAAGAATCATAATAAACTTAGCACCTGCGGACGTTAAAAAAGCGGGTTCTATATACGATCTTCCGATATTAATAGCTATTCTTGGGGCGAGCAACTCTTTGGATACAGATTTTAACAACTGCGCTTTCGTTGGCGAACTTTCGCTTTCTGGAAAAGTTCGCCCTATTAGAGGAAGCCTAATAATGGCCACTAAAGCTCAAGAAATGGGCATCAAAAATTTTTTCTTGCCGGAAGAAAATGCTGCGGAAGGCGCTATAGTTGAAGATATAAATATCTACCCCGTTAGCTGTGTTTGCGATCTACTTAAACATTTAAAAGGCGAAAAGATAATACCCCGCGCCGAAGGAATTATTAAGAAAGACAAGCGAAATTTTGCGCTGGATTTTTCTCAAGTTAAAGGCCATATAGAATCAAAAAGAGCGCTAGAAATCGCCGCTGCAGGTGGACATAATGTCATGTTGGTAGGCAGCCCGGGCTCTGGTAAAAGCATGTTGGCCAAACGTATTCCTTCTATCCTTCCGGATATGACTTTTAAGGAATCAATTGAGACTACTAAAATTCATTCTGTCGCGGGGGTTCTAGATAGACGCACTTCTTTAGTGGAAGAAAGACCATTTAGATGTGTGCATCATACCATTTCGTCGGCCGGGTTGGCTGGTGGTGGTAATATCCCACACCCGGGAGAAATTTCCCTTTCGCACAATGGGGTGTTATTTTTGGATGAGCTCCCCGAGTTTTCTCGAAGTTCACTAGAAGTGTTAAGGC
>JAIRSI010000057.1 GCA_031255515.1 Oscillospiraceae bacterium
GACACCAACCTCGTGGTGTATGGTAAGGTAGACTTGTGATTGCGTGGCTTCGGCCGGGCCCCGCTTCCACATGTTGAAAATAAGTTTGCTCGTGTTGTATCTATCCGGACCTTCCTGCAAAAACAACAAAAAAATCGTCTTAGAGCTAAAATCTGAAACAATATCAAAGATAAATCATGGGAGGAAAGATGAAATTAATTACAACAATACTTTCAGTATTTGCGATGTTTTGTATTAGCATCTATTCAGTTTCTTCAAATATTAGTGACGATGCTGAAAGATGGGAGACTTTCGGCGAAAAAATAGGCGAACACAAGAGTATTTGTATTGATCTCTCTGATCAGAGCAATGGAAGAATCTACGAAATTTTAACAAATGTAGCTAGAAAAAACAACATAAACCTCATAAAAAAAAATACCCTGTGCGGCGATAACTCTAAGATTGCTAGCTTTGTATTTTTGGGCAATTCCGACATAAAACTCGTCGATGATAAAGAGTTTATTTCTGGGAATTTTTTCTCAAAAGAAAATACGGAAGAAAATCTCTATATTAGCACTTTAGAAGACGATAAGGCCTTTGGCAGAATATATAGTTTTTTAAACTGGAACCGTGCTGAAATAGGAACGCTTAAAAGACTCTTAGAAAACGATGGTTCGATGAGAGGAGAGTATGTAGTAAGATATACTTCATATGATGATTACGATAATTTTCTTGAAAATCTAGCGGAAGAATTTAAAGTGGACAAAGAAAAATTGATGCCGACTTTTTCATATTCCAAAGGAAAAGGAAATTCTATAACCATCTTTAGTCAAATATTTGTGGCCGCGTCTGTCATTCTTGCCACTATAACTGCCATGTTTTATTCTGTAAAGAGCCTAAAAAGTGTGGGGATAATGAAGCTCTGTGGTTATTCACTGCAAGATATTCTAAAGAAGGTCTTTGGTAATATTTTTGTAGTAAACTTCGTTTTTTCGATTATTTTTGACGCTTCTTTGGTAGTCGTTTTCAAAACTGTCCCACTTGACTTTCTTATATGGCTTCTTTATCAACAATGTTTTGTTTCTTTTTTAATTCTCCTCGGGATAGTTCCCTCTGTATTTTTAATCGAAAAGTATAGAATAAGTGATCTCATCTATGATAGAAACCCAGCAAAAATAATCAACGGTTTAAACTTTTGTGTAAAATGCGCTCTACTCTGTGCATTGATAGTGACTTCCTATCATTTGCCGACTACAGTGTCAAAGATTCCAGAGCTAAACAATACAATTAAAAGGTGGGAGAAAATTTCAAATTTTGCCACTATTGATTGTGAGGGCAATTATGCAAATGCCATCCAGGATTTCAACGAAAATAAAGTAAATCGAATTTTGGAGTACAAGAAAATCCTCGATCACTTTGGTGAAAAGGGTTCTTTTTATTGTCATTTTTATGAAGCTGAAATTAGCTCGGATTTACTTGAAAAAATGAAGCAAGAACGGCTTAATTTTGACGATAAGCTTTTAAATCCCGGCTTTAGCTTTAAAACTCTGGATGTTAACCCGAATTATTTTAAAAGATTTGATATAAAGGGATTAGACGGCAAAGTTCTTAATTTTAGTGATAATGAAAATCAAAGGATAATTTTAAGGCCCGCCTCTAGTTCTTTTTCTGAAGATCTTGTAAAAAAAGTTTACAATTTTAATCTAGAAAGAGAAATAGAAAAAGAAGGAAATTACAAACACAGTAAAGAAGTAAAAGTTATAACTTATGATGACTCTACTGATGAGTTTTGTACTTTTTCAAAAAATGAGAGCAGCAAACACGATCTTTTTGAAAAATCTTTGTTTTTTGAAGTTGTTCCTGTAAAGCTCATGGGTGAGTTCGAGCTCTATTATGTGCTATTTGATCAAGCCTTAAAGGTACCTCTTGGCAATGAGGATCTTGCCGATTTTAATGAAAAATCTAAAAAGGAATTTGAAGAAATAGGGATAGATAGAAATAGCTATAAATTTTCAAATGTAAAATCGGTCAGCGAATTCGAGTTGGATCGCACGAAGAAAATGCTCGTAGTAAATCTTTGTACCTTGGCTTTATTTTTAATTTTGGTTATTTTAATCTCATTTTCTCTTACTAAATTTTATATAGAGACTTATAAAAAAGTCATTGGTGTCAAAAAAATTCACGGCTTTTCTGTAGTCAGTTGTCATAAGAATTATTTTCTGCTTTTATTTGCTTCTAGTATTTTTGCCACTTCACTAGTCTGTTATCAAGAGGTAAGAAAAACGCCGGGTAATGCTGATCTCGTATTTTCTGTCCCCGGAAGTATTATTTTTACAGGGCTTTTTGTTGCTTTATTTGACTTTTTGATATCCTATGCCATTGTAAGGTTTTATGAAAAAAGAAAACTTTCGAATATTCTAAAGGGGTCTTAAAGCTCAATAGCTTAAATCTTCTAGCACAGCTGCCTTTCGCTATTCTTAAAATTTTACCGCTCTTTAACTTTCTCATTTTTAATTCCTAAATGAGAATACGCTCGGGGAGTAGCACATCTCCCCCTCGGTGTTCTGCTTAAAAATTCAGCCTGTAAGAGGTATGGCTCATATACGTCTTCTATGGTTACAGTCTCTTCTCCGATTGAGGCTGCCAAAGTCTCGATGCCAACCGGACCTCCGCCATACAGCTTTATAAGTGTAGTTAGCATTCTTCTGTCGTTATTGTCAAGTCCTAGGTCATCTATTCCAAGTTTTTTCAGTGCTATTCGTGCTATTTTGCGATCTATAAAGCTGCTATTCATGACTTGGGCGAAATCTCTCACTCTCTTTAAAAGCCTATTTGCAATTCGAGGAGTTCCGCGAGAACGGGAAGCTATCTCCATAGCTCCGGGGTCATCAATCGGCATGTTTAGTATTTTGGCGGATCTAGTGATAATTGTGAAGAGTTCTTCTTTAGTGTAAAGTTCTAATTTGAGCACGACTCCAAATCTGTCCCTAAGTGGCGCAGTTAGTTGACCGGCTCTTGTTGTAGCGCCAATAAGAGTAAAGTTTGGTATGGGCAAATGATAACAAGCGGCCATTTGACCTTTGCCGGTGACAATATCGATAGAAAAATCTTCCATAGAAGGGTATAAAATCTCCTCGACACTTCTAGAAATTCTGTGAATTTCATCTATGAATAAAACATCACCCTGGTTTAAATTGGTAAGTATTGCGGCAACATCCCCGGGCCTTTCAATTGCGGGTCCGGAGGTAATTTTGATGTTCACACAAAGTTCATTCGCCACGATGGAGGCAAGCGTAGTTTTGCCAAGTCCCGGCGGCCCATAGAGCAAAACATGATCAAGGGGTTCCTTTCTCATTTTAGTTGCCTCTATAAAAACAGACATGTTCTCTTTGACTTTTTCTTGGCCTACATATTCGGCAAAAGTCTTAGGCCTTAATGGGTTGGTAGTCTCTGTGTCCTCTTGGATCTCTTCGGGGGTCAAAAATCTGTCGCTGTCAGTTTCCAAATTAAGCCTCCTGATTTGTTAATGTGAAATATTGATCCGCACTTTGAAATTTCTTTCTTTCAATAAACTTTAGCAAAGGGCCCTTCGCATGTTATTTTTATATTTTACCATAGATTATTTTAAATCGGAATAGATGCAGTGCAGATCTAATTGACCATATTGAAAAACAGCAAATCAGACACATAAATGTCCGAAAAATTCTTAAAAAAGTACATTGATTATACTGCAGAAAATTACGACAAATTGGAGGCATATCCATCACAAGATATAAACCAAAGAATTATATTGTAAAAAATCCTTAAAGCTTATACTTTAAAAAATTCTAAAACAGGGCTCATTGAATTTTTGAATGATGTGAAATACTGTCGCCGCGTTTAGAATCTTTTTCTTGCAATAGATTTTAGTAAGAAATCTCGTCGTGATACAAAAATTGTCGCTACGTTTAAAATTTTTTCTTTTAATAAAATTCAGTAAAGAGTATTGAGTCTTTAAAGGCCGTTGCCACGCTTAATAATTTCTTTCTTGCAATAAATTTTAGCAAAAAGTCTCACTTAAGATTTGTAAATGATGAAAAAGCTATTGCTGCGTCTAATTTTTTTCTTAACAAGTGCACTTTGACAAGAAACTTTGTGTTAGATCTTCAAATGCTATTTCGCGCCCTAATGATGCAAAAACTATTGCTGCATCTAAATTTTTTCTTAACAAGTGCACTTTGACAAGAAACCTTGTGTTAGATCTTCAAATGCTGTTTCGCGCCCTGTAGTTTAAAATTTCTTTCTTGCAATGGACTTTAGTGAGAGTCTTATTAGGTCTTCAGTGGAAAGCGAAGAATCCAAAGACGTAACGACCGACATCGCATGTTCCCTTGAATATCCGAGAGAAAACAAGGCATTTACTGCCTCGGTGGCGCTAGAAGAATTAAGAGTCTCACATTGAAAAGTGCCTTTACTTTGGTCCATTAACGAATTAAAACTTAATTTTTTAACTTTATCTTTCAATTCTAGCACAATTCTTAAAGCAAGTTTAGGCCCAACCCCGCTGACATCGCGAAAAATTTGAGAGTTTCCAGAGGCTATGGCAGATATAACGCTATTAGAATCAACTGCTGACAAAATCCCCATACAAATACGAGAACCGACACCGGAAACAGACAAAAGAAGTTTGAAACAAAAATATTCATTTTTAGTCTTAAAACCAAAGATTTCTACTGAATTTTCCCTAATATTAGTATATGTATACAAAAAATCCTCCGTCTTTTTGTCGGACAGCTCATTTTTCGTGACAAAACTAACAAACACACGATAAACAACACCACCACAATCAAGAGCTACAAAATTTTTATCGACATGAATTACTTTTCCTCTGAGCCCATAAAACACTACCACTCACCAACCCTAAACTTCAAACTTCTTGAAAATTTTCAAAAAAATCACAAACGAGACAAAAGACAAACGCAACTTGCAAGAATAAAAGACGAAGTAGCCGCGCCTCCAGGTCAAGTACGATCCACTTGTAAGCTGATTGTTTTGTAAAAAGCACAGCAAAGCAAAAATACAAGCATCGCAAAATGTAAACGGATTATATTGATCACGCTATGAAAAAACACAGTAAACTTAAAGACATAAACATTGTAAAACATAAATTTTAAAAGATTATTGATCGCGATGTAAAAAAATGCAACAAGCTGAAAACATAAGCACCATAAAATATAAATTCTAAAAGATTTATACTGATCATGCTTGTAAGAAACATGGCAAATCAAAGATATAATAAGCATCACGAGGTGTAAACTTTCGAAGGGTTATATTGATCACGCTATGAAAAAACACAGTAAACTTAAAGACATAAGCATTGTAAAACATAAATTTTAAAAGATTATTGATCACGTTGCAAAAAGTACAACAAACTAAAAACATCGCAAAAACTCTCAAAAACCTATATTGATCGTGTTGTAAAAATACATACGCCAACCCGAGAGTATAAATATCGTAAAGCGTAAACTCTCAAAGATTTATATTTAAAATAGACACCAGGCTCTTTGGATGCCTCCTTTCGTTGGGTATGAAAGTATCATTTCTCTTGTGTCTTTTGAACATGTCACTCTTATATTTTTACCATAGCTTGTTTAAAATCGTAATAGCTATGGTACAGATCCAATTGACCACGTTAAAAAAACAGCAAGCCAGGGACATAAACGTCCAAAAAAACCTTAAAAAAGTACATTGATTATACTTCAGAAAACCACGACAAATTGGAGGCATAGCCATCGCGAAACATAAACTCCCAAAGACTTATATTGTAAAAAAATCCTTAAAGTTTATACTTTAAAAAAATTCTAAAACGGGGCTCCTCATATGAAAAAACTCATCTAGATTCGTTACTTTTAAAGCTTAAAAATCTATCAGGGCGCAAAACTACTAGTCGCTCGTGTAGGGCAAAAGCGCCAAATGTCTTGCTCGTTTAATGGCAAGTGCAAGTTTACGTTGATGGCTGGCACAGGTGCCTGTTGCTCTTCGGGGGAGAATTTTTGACCTTTCCGAAAGAAAACGCCTTAACTTATTTAAATCCTTGTAGTCAATATAATTAATTCTATCAGAAACACAAAATGTGCAAACTTTCTTGCGGCCCCTACGGTAACCTCCTCTGCGATTATCTCTATCATAACCGTGACTCATAACGCATCCTCCTTGTAAAAATATGTCAATTTATATACATCTCTCAAATAAAACACAAAGTAATAAAAGTACGCTAGCAATATTTAAGCCAAAACTGTCTAATTAAAATCATTGCGCGGACAAGTATAAAAAAACACATTAACTATGTCCATATTATTCAAATTAAACTGGCCAAAAGAGCCTATAACAAGTACACAGTAACAAAAAATACGTACCAGATAAAAGCTCATGTCAAGTCAAATCATCGCCCAAATAAACGCGCGGGTAATAAAAATATGCCGGCAATCGCATTGTCTAAATTAAAATTATCATCAAATGGACCTCCACAATAACAGATTTTTAGGTTCCGTGCAGGCCGCGCGTGTCAAACCATGGATGTCTACCAAATTATATCGGAAATCGCATCGTCTGAATTAAAATTATCATTAAACGGACCTTCGCAATAACAGATTTTTAGGTTCCGTGCAGGCCGCGCGTGTCAAACCATGGATGTCTACCCAATATAGCAGCAAGATCTTGTAGCAACAGATTTTCAAATTTTACACAAGCCTCGCGTGGACTCCGCGCGTTAAACCGATAGATACCAGTCGAATATCGCATAAGTTACTACAGCAATACACTTGCAAGTTACGCATAGGCCTCATACAAATCACTCACGCACTTCAAATCGTAAGAGGCCCCAAGCTAATATCGCAGGTTTCTGCAACAACGTAACTTACAGAAACCATGTAGGTCTCATGTAAATCTCGCACGCTGAATCAGTAAGATGTTAACCAAATACTTACACAAGGTTCTATGACAGATCTTAAGATTTAGCACAGACTTCATATAAACCGCGCGCGTCAAATCGTAAATGACGGCTCTGAATATCGCATTGAGTTTTTACAACAACAGATTCTCAAATTCCACACAGATCCCGGGTAGATTGCGCGCAAAACATAGGCACCCACGAAAAAACCCATAGTTTTAAAAAACCTCGACTAACCTCAAAAAATCGCACCAATCTTGTAAAAAATTCTGCTAATCCTATTCAATTTCCTAAGTTTCATCGCTGTAAATTAAACATTAGTCTTAAAACTTTTTCAAAAATCATTATGCTCACCATTTTGTTGAATCTCAACCACTGTAAACTAAAACATTAGTCTTAAAACTTTTTCAAAAATCATTATGCTCACCGTTTAAAAGGGAAGATCATCGTTATCTACAGAGATCTCCTTAAAATCGTCGGTATTTCCGCTTGCGTAAGGACTCTCTGCTTTTGAAGCAACGGAGTGAGCCAAAGGTGCAGACTGTGAATCCTCAGATGGCAGAGAAAAATTTGAATCGTAATTGTCACGTTTAGGCTCAGCAAAATAAACATTGGATGCAACAATTTCAAAAACCTTTCTTTTGTTTCCCTCCTTATCTTGATAACTTCTAACTTGAATGGAGCCCTGAACGACCACAAGCTGACCTTTTGAGAAATATTTGCAAACAAATTCAGCGGTTTTACGCCACGCAACTATATCGATAAAATCTGTAACCTTCTCGCCGCCCGGCGGTACATAAGAACGATCAACAGCCAAAGTAAAACCGGTAACCGGAATATCGTTTGAGGTGTGACGCAGCTCCGGGTCGCTGGTCAATCTACCCATTAAAATAGAAACACTAAGCACAAATAAACCCTCCTTTTCAAAGCTTTATAAAATAGATCGCCGTTTTCATATTAAAATTCCAAAGTAGCATAGCCAAAAATTCTATTGACTTTACAAGTTTTAATCAAAAATTTAAAACTTTGCGCTAAGTGTCGTCTTGCTCGCCAATATCTAAAGGTTTATCGATAGAAACACCCTGCGCATAATTGGACGCAGGATTGTTTGGCACAAGATTGCTGGATGCAAATTCACCAGACACAGAGTCGCCATCAGACTCAAGATAATCGCCAGATGCAGGGCTATCGGGCGGAAAATTATCGAACGAAGGATTGCTAGGTATAAAATTGTCGGACGCGAGATCGCTAGGCGCAGAGCCGCTGGATGTAGGATCAGCGACAGGACTATCCGACACAAAGCCACCAGGCGCAGAAACAGTCACAGAACCCGCCACAGGAGCAACATCTCTAGCAAACCTTTTGACGGGGCCGCTACGCTTTGGCCTTAAATTGCTGCGATGCTCGGTTTCGTCAAGATTTACTATCAAAGAGCGTAAGATTCCCTCGGTTATCCTGTAAATCCTGTTGAGTTCTGCTGGAAAGTCGGTGTCGCTCTTAAACTTAAACAGCACATAGTATCCCTCATTCTCTTTGTCGATGGGATAAACAAGGCGCCTCTTCCCCCATTCATCAACCGATCCAAGTTCTGCAGAAGACGACAAAATACCTTTGAATTTTTCTACAAGACTAGAAACAGCAGATTCGCCATTTTTCAATGAAAAAACCACAACAGTTTCGTAACTAGATTTTCTTTTTGACAAAACTTCTTGCATTTAATAAAACCCTCCTTTTGGACGTTAAGGTGCCCTAAAAAGCGGCACAAGGAAGTTTCTTGAAAGGAACCAGACACCGCAAATTTAAAGAAATCCAGCAAACCAAAAAGTTACAAAATTCACTCAAATCTTAACTTGCAGTGGCCATCATGTTATCCAAGATCCACTCCATATTACAGCTTAGCAATAATTAAAATCTAAGTCAAGCTAAAAGAACACTTATTTGCAAAAACTATTAAATAAACGGCGGCCCAATAGATCATCGCAGCAATATCATAGCACCTTGAGTTTAACAAACACCAACATATCAATAGTCAAACATCTCGATTACACGGTAGCCCGATATATTGGCATGAGGCACATTGTGTCTAGTACATCTTAAATTGAGCAAGTTAAATCCGATTTCTAAATCAAGAGGTAATTTTTTCACTATTTTACATCTCGTTTAGTAAAACTCCAAAAGTAACAAAATAGAAAAAAGCATAACCAAACAACACTCACAAGAATTCCCGTGTACAAGCAAGAATAAACCTCATTCTCTGGTCTATCGTACAATCCATTAAATGCCGCTCTAAACCAAAAATTACTCAGGTTGAAATCTTTGCTAAAATAAGAGCTAAAATAAGCTCTTAGTATCGAATTGGCGCCGGCGAAAACTGCGGGAATAGCAATATTTGAGAAAAAAACAAACGTCAAAGAAAGCCCTGTACTTCTAAACAAAACTGCTATAGTTGACGAAAAAAGAATCCAAACAATCCCTAATAAAATTTCTTCAAGCAACGAAAAATAAATAATATTTGTAAAAGTTCCGAACTTTAAAAAAAAACTACATGTAACTACAATTACAATTTTTGATAAAATCGACAGATAAAAATAAAAACAACAGGATAAAATCGCTTTCGAAAGTAAAAAATCAACACGACTTATTCCGCTGGACAAGATCACAAGTACCCTTCTGGACCTAAATTCCTCTACGATAAATAACACGCAAAATATGGAAGATATCAAGAAATGACCTTGAAAGCCCTCTAAAAACTCGGCAACGGTATGATTGCCACGCTGAGGAACCATGAGCCCCAGTAAAACAGCTGGGAAAACTCTCTCGATAACCGCCAACAAAGATAAAACATAAAAGGACTTCATTCTGCATAATCTATAAAAATCTGACTTTAAGACGTCGAGCACATTCAAACCTCCTTAATTACTCAAATCATTAGCACAACATCTGAAGTATAGTTTTAAAAATCGCGCACTACTACGCCAGGGTACAAATAAAAATAAGATAGCACGTCCATTTGGCAATAAACTGACACTTCGCGCGTACAATCCTAAACTAAAACTATAGAACTCATCACAGACAACGCTCAAACACGACATTTTTAAAAGTCAAAAGAGAACAAAAGCAAACTAAATGTCCCTTTTTGTGCCGGTAATCTTTAAAAAATAAGCCTCAAGATCAACTTGGCTCTTGCAGATAGACTCAACAACAATGCCGTTGTTGGACAAAATCCTATTAACTTCTCCAGGTTTTTCTCCATTTTCGAACAATTCTATAATATTGTCATCCCTAACCTTGTAATTTTTAGTACCTAAATCTTTTTCAATTATCTCCGTGGCTCTTTTAATATTGTCAACTTTTACAAGTAAACTTTGTTTCGCGCGCTCATCTAGTTCAGCAGAACTAAACTCTTCAATTAATTTTCCTTTTTCTACTATGCCATACCTGCTGGCAATCTTAGAAAGTTCACCAAGTAAATGGCTAGAAATAAAAATAGTAACATTACTATTTTGATTTAAATCTTTGACTAAATCTCTAACTTCTTTGATACCGGAGGGATCAAGCCCATTGGTGGGCTCGTCTAAAACAAGAAACTCGGGGCTAGCTATAAGCGTCATAGCCAAAGCAAGTCTTTGCTTCATTCCAAGAGAAAGATCTGACGCTTTTTTTCGCCTGGCTCTATCAAGAGCAACTTTTTCGAGCAACTCGCCGACAATTTTCTCATTTTCAATTCCGAGCAAAATCCTATGAACTTCTAAATTTTGCTCAACGGTCATGGTTGGATAGAGAGAAGGTCTTTCTATGATAGATCCAATCTTTTTTCTCGCTGCACCTAGATCCTTTCCGCCAAACAACTCAACTTTACCTTTTGTTGGCTTAGCCACACCCAAAATCATGCGTATCAACGTAGTTTTACCGGCGCCATTGCGACCTATTAAACCGTAAATATCACCCCTGCGAATATTGATGCTAACTCCATCCACTGCAGTCACACGATTGTATAACTTAGTAAGCATGACAGTTCTTAAAATATAATCTTCGCCCATATCAAACCCCTATAAAACAAATAGTAATCCAAAAATTCAAAATTTTTTTGAAGTAGTAGAAACACACCAAATCACGCGGTAACACCCAGAGTATCTCGCTAACGTTCACTCAAATAAAAAATAACTAAAAAGGGCCTTTAAAACACCTATAAAATCTATAAACCTCACGACAACCTAAGCGCACCTTGTCTGATAGCCACTCAAGACCAGCCAGAAAGCCAGAGTGTAAAAATAGAATTCACAAAGTAGTCCAAAAAGTTATGCTAAAAAGACTCTACGCAAGACAAAGACCCACAAAACACGCCGAACCAACAGTCGTTTAAATTCACACTTACAATAGCCTTAAAATTACATTTCGCTCTCACTAATTGCATTCTACACCCAAGAGTTACTATAAGTCAAGAGCATTTGTGTGAAATTTTTCATTTTAAGCCAATTCCTGCTCAGTGGGGTTTTATTTTAAGAAAAAGAAACCCCGCCGAGCTAGTTCGTTCGGGGCATTGCCATGAAATCTTGCAAGCTTTGAACAAACACAGCGGCGGGTCTATTTTTGCTTTTAAAAGGACGCTCGATAAAATTATCAGCAGTGTATTTTAAAGGGTGATAGCAATCACTATCTAAAAAAATTTTGCACTAATAGGCTCCGGCGGGCATTGGCGAGTCAACGCCGCCAGGCACAGACGATGCAGATTCTTTTTTGTCACTTACCAATGCCTCGGTCGTCAGCAACATCGACGCAACGGAAGCTGCATTTTGCAGAACAGATCTCGTTACTTTGGTCGGATCGACAATTCCGGAATCTATCATATCTACAAAATCTCGTCTAAGAACATCGTAACCGAAGTTAACAACGCCTTTGTTCTTAATTCTTTCAACTATGACTGCACCCTCAACTCCAGCGTTGGCTGCTATCTGCTTTAAGGGTTCTTCGAGGACTTTTTCTATAATCCTTGCGCCAGTTCTTTCGTCGCCCTCTGTTTCATCGACCACTTTTCTAACAGCCGGAGTAGCATCTATGAGAGAAATTCCGCCACCAGCGACAATCCCCTCTTCGACCGCGGCCTTAGTTGCGGCAAGAGCATCTTCTATGCGAAGCTTTTTTTCTTTCATTTCTACTTCAGTTGCCGCTCCAACCTTTATGACTGCAACTCCTCCGGAGAGCTTTGCAAGGCGCTCTTGAAGTTTTTCTCGGTCAAATTCAGAGGTGGCACCCTCAATTTGAGCTCGAATCTGATTCGCTCTATCTTTAATTTTTATGCTATTGCCCGCGCCGTCGACGATTACAGTGTCGTCTTTGCTAATCTTTACCTGACGTGCTTTACCAAGATGTTCCAAAGTAACATCCTTCAATCCAAGACCAATCTCCTCGGACACAACCTGGCCGCCTGTTAGAACCGCGATGTCGCCGAGCATTTCTTTTCTTCTGTCGCCAAATCCCGGAGCTTTCACGGCGACACAGGTGAAAGTAGCACGCAGTTTATTGACTATAAGGGTCGAAAGAGCTTCACCTTCGACGTCCTCAGCTATAATAACCAGCTTTCCGCCATCCTTGACAATCTGCTCAAGCAAAGGTAGAATTTCTTGTACGTTAGAAATTTTCTTGCTCGTTATAAGGATATGAGGGTCGTCAACGATGGCTAGCATTTTTTCCGGCTCTGTCACGAAATACGGAGTTATATATCCGCGCTCGAACATCATACCGTCGACAACTTCTAGGTTAGTTTCTGCGGTTTTTGATTCCTCAACAGTGATAACACCATCAGATGAAACCTTTTTCATCGCCTGAGCAATAAGCTTTCCGACATTGCCATCCCCAGAAGAAATCTTCGCAACTCTAGCAATATCTTCTGGACCCGTTATTTCTCTTGAATTTTTGGCAATAGCATCCACGGCGGCCTTAACGGCTTTATCGATACCTTTTTTAATTGCCATAGGATTCGCACCGGCCTCTACGTTTTTCATGCCCTCGCGTATCATACATTGCGCCAAAAGCGTCGCGGTGGTTGTACCATCGCCGGCATTATCATTCGTCTTGGTCGCGGCCTCTTTGAGTAGTTGCGCTCCCATATTTTCTAGAGGATCTTCGAGATCTATGTCTCTGGCAATTGTGACGCCGTCGTTTGTCACCAGCGGCAAGCCAAACTTCTTGTCAATAACTACATTTCTTCCCTTCGGACCAAGCGTAATCTTGACAGTATCCGCCAAAAAATCCACGCCCCTCAAAAGAGCCTTTCTTGCATTTTCAGAATAAGCAATTCCTTTACCCATTTCGAAATCCCCCTATTTATTGAATTTTCACTTTAAAAAACTTACCCTAAACACAAACAGCGCCAGGTAAAATACCGCTAGATCTGAAATTTTAAAAATACAATTTGTTTACTCCACAAGCGCTAAAATATCAGACTGCCTTACTATAGTATATTCATCGCCTTCTAGTTTCACATCTGTACCAGAATATCTGCTAGCAATAACCTTATCACCGGGTTTCACATACATGTCGACGTCTTTCCCGTCAACTTTTCCGCCCGGGCCCACGGCCAAAACAGAAGCAATTTGCGGCTTTTCTTTGGCAGAACTCGCCAAGAGAATACCGCTTTTAGTTGCGTCCTCTGCCTTTTCCAACTTGATAAGTACTCTGTCCGTAAGGGGTTTGATGTTCATAACAACTGCCTCCTTAAAATAATAAAATTTGGGGCTTTGAGCCTTATGAATTTTTAAATTTTACACGCCAAGCTGCAATTAAAACCAAATAATGCCGCAGCCTAGAAAAACGAGCCTTGGCGCAAGGTAAAATCTCTAAAATCAACTCAAAGCAAGTTCTTGATGGGAAACACAGTTTAAAGGCCCTTAAGTCTTTGAGTTCCCACAAGCTAGACTTACAACGTCTAGCACTCTTAGTACTCGAGTGCCAATATCATTGTATAACCAAGCAATAAAAAAATCAAGAGGCAATTTAAAAAATTTATAAAACTTATAAAATTTGCGCAAAACATAAAAAAATATATTTAACATTTGACAAAAATTTTATCTATATGTTAGAATGCTAATTGTCATTGCATCGTAGTTGGCAGCTGCTCCCATTGAGCTTTGCTCAGAATTTGGCCCAATAATTCTGTCGAGGATCAAAGCCATGGTGCGTGCCTTAGTCGTTGTATCGGTGACGGATTTCGGTATTTTAAAATTTAGAAAAGTGGTGTGCTCATCTAAAATGTATGCTGTAATAGAGGCTTGCGGTAAGCAGTGGAAAGTTCAGCAAGGCGACGTTGTTTTCATGGATAAACTTGATGTCGATGAAGGTTCTGCAGTCGATTTTAAAGTCGTCGCTGTTTCCGATGAAAAGGGGTTAGAGGTCGGTTTACCTTATGTGGATTCTTTGAAGGTTTCAGGCAAAGTTTTAAAAAACGGTAAGCGTAAGAAACTCACTGTTTTTACTTACAAACCAAAAAAGAACGAAAAGCGTAAACTCGGCCACAGACAGCCTTACACAAAAGTTGAGATTGAATCTATCTCTGCCAAGACAAAGTCTTAAAAGAGGGTTTTGGGGGAGTTTTGTTTGCTTTTTGTGTTGCTTAAAACTTCGTTTTGCGAATTTTATCCTGAGTTTTTGGGTACTTTTCTAAGATATAGCGATTCAACTTGTCTGGCTGTAATTTAGAAAGGACTAATTTTACATGATTATCGTGAGGATATTAAGAAAGCAAAACGACCTTTTGGGATTTGATATAAAAGGCCATGCTGGCGAAGAAGAAGCGGGCGAAAATATAGTTTGCGCTGCCGTTTCGTCAGCGGCTCATATGGCAATCAATACTATTACTGACGTTATTCATGCGCATGCGCAAGTCTATGTTGACCCAGATGGAGCTTTGTTTGCGAGGATAATATCAGGTTACAATCAAAGTTGCAATGATGTGTTAAAGGGTCTGGAGTCACACTTGGTAGAAATATCTAAGGAATTTCCTCATGCTATCTCAATCCGTACCGAGGAGATTATCTGAAATAAAAATATCTAAGGAATTCCCTCATGCTATCCTAATCAATACCGAGGAGGTTGTTTAAATGGAAATATCTAAGAAATTTCCTTATGCTATCTCAATCAGTACCGAGGAGGTGTTTTAAATGATTAGGGTTGATATTCAGCTATTTGCTCACAAAAAGGGTATGGGTTCTACAAAGAATGGAAGAGACTCTGAATCTAAAAGATTAGGAGTAAAGCGTTCTGATGGACAGTTTGTACTCGCTGGCAATATCATAGTAAAGCAAAGGGGCACGCATATTCATCCGGGTAAAAATGTAAAAAAAGGCAGGGATGACACACTTTTTTCTTTAACTGACGGCAAAGTAAAGTTTGAATATTTTAGAAGAGATCGTAAAAGAGTGTCGGTGTATGCCGTTTAGGCCTTGAATAAGCTTACTGATGTGCATCAGAAGCAAAGAGTAGACATATGGAACGCTAGGGTAAATTTTGAGACTTTTTGTATAGAAGCTAGGGGGATCTGCGCAAAATCAGCTCTTTTGGTAGTTTGAGTAACTTTGGTTACTTTAATAGCTGTCGAGGCGCACAAGGTTTAATTCTCTTGATGCTGTGCTAAAGTCTATGGTAAACTTTGGTTTTCAGAATGATTTTGATAGTCGTCAGGGCGCTTTTGAGGGCTCAGTAGTATAGGTGACTGTGCAAGTTTTGGTTTTTTTTTTTAACTATAGATATTCCGATTCATATTGAACCAAAGGCAAAATTAGGAGTGGCATGTTTGAAAGACTCAAGAGAAATGATACTTTGATACCTAACAAAAAGACGCGCTCAAGGGAGCATTCAGAGAATTTTACGTCTATTATAAGTCGAAATAGCTGCAGTTTTGAAATGATTTTGATAGTCGTCAGGGCACTTTGAGAGCTCAGTGGTTTTGGTGACTGTGCAAGGTGTGGTTTGATTATTTAAATATAGCTATTCCGACTCAAAACAAACCAAAGGCAAAATA
>JAIRSI010000046.1 GCA_031255515.1 Oscillospiraceae bacterium
AAAAGGTAGACGATGTGAATGTTTAATTAGCAAGCCGTATTAGATTGCAAGGGCGGTAATAGCAAAGCTTTTAAGAAATAGGTAATGCAGATGATATGGGTGTTGTGTTGGCAGATTAGAAAGGCGGCAATAGCAGGATCTTTAAAAAGGTAGACGATGTGAATGTTTAATTAGCAAGCCGTATTAGATCGCAAAGGTAGTAATAGTAAAGTTTTCAAAGGAGCAAGCAATATGGGCGCTTCATTAGCGAGTCGCATCAGGCCGACGAGCATAGAAGAAATAGTCGGACAAGATCACCTTTTAGGGAAAGAAGGAGCGCTGCGAAAAGTAGTAGACTCTGGTGCAGATATAAATTTATTTTTTTACGGTCCTCCTGGCACCGGCAAGACCACACTAGCGGCCATTATTTCTCAAAAAACAAAGAGAACTCTAAAGACTCTAAATTGCACAAGTGCCAATATTTCTGATATTAAGGAAATTATTAAAAGTTTGGGCACTTTTTGCGGTTATAAAGGTGTTACCCTTTACTTAGATGAAATACAATACTTCAGTAAAAAGCAGCAGCAAACTTTGCTTCAGTTTATAGAAGACGGGCGGATAAGACTTATAGCTTCGACCACCGAGAACCCATATTTTTGCATTTACAATGCCTTGCTTAGTAGGATGAGCGTATTTGAATTTTGTTCGGTTGAAGGTTCCGAAATAATAAAAGCTCTAAGGCGCGCTATAGTTATTATGCAGAAAGATTGCGAACAGACTTTAATTATCGACGATGATACACTAAAGGGCATAGCGAATTCTTGCTTTGGAGATGTCCGTCGAGCTGTAAACACATTAGAACTTGCCGCGATTTCTTCCGAAATAAAAGGCAAGAAAAGAATAATAACAAAAGACCTTTTATCTAAAATAACAAGAATTTCCAACACGACTTATGATAAATCGGGAGATTCTCATTACGATCTTTTGTCGGCTTTTCAAAAGTCTATAAGAGGGTCTGACCCAGATGCGGCGCTTCATTACTTGGCAAGACTTCTTGAATCTGGAGATCTTAATTCTGTTTGCAGAAGATTATTAGTTTGCGCCTGTGAAGATGTAGGCCTTGCCTATCCCACTGCAACAATCTTCACAAAATCTTGCGCAGATATTGCTTTGCAAGTCGGGCTTCCTGAAGCGAGAATTCCACTTGCGGATGCCGTGGTTTTGCTTTGTGTTTCTCCAAAATCAAATTCTGCTTACGTGGCTATAGATAAGGCAATAACCGAAGTTAAATCTGGCGTGCTGATGAAAATCCCAAGACATTTGCAGAACAAGCATTGTGACGGAGAGTGCAATGATGCAAATAAACAATATAAATATCCTCACGATTTTAAGAGTAATTATACAAAACAACAATATTTGCCAGATGAGTTAAAACAAAGAAAATACTATGAGTTTGGAGAAAATAAAATAGAGCAAAGTTTTAAAAGATTTCATCAAAATAGAATCTGGGAAGATTAACCTGTTAGCATTTGACTTTGGCCCGTACTTGTATTAGAATATCACTCGTGAAGGGGCATGCATTCTAAAAAGATCAAGAGGTTATTTTTAACTTGAGAGTATAGATATGGCCTCAAAGAAAGGCCAAGGGAGGGGTTATCTTTATGATGAAAAGTAGATATAGTTGGATTCCGTTTTCTGCCGCGATTTTGTTCTTGGTGCCTTTTGGGATATACATTGGACTTTCCAGTGCTCGTAATATTGTCCCGACTTTTGCTGGCACGGATAGTCTTCCCATTTCACTGATCGTGATGCTTTCTTGCCTTGTGTGTACTTTGGTGTTTTCACACTTGTCGCAAGATGCTATGGCAGGTGTAATTATCGACAAGAATTTATTTTTGTCTGCGGCGTCTGTGCTGTGCGGTTTGGCTGTTTTTTGGGGCGGCGTTATGCATTTTTCCGTCAGTATGCCAGATCATGTTCCTAGTTTTCTGCGTGTTTTAAATGCGGTTCTTGGTATGGCTAATGGCCTGGTTTTTGTGATTTTCGGTTTTTTTGTCTTTTTGGGGAGTAATTTTTTTGAAGATTTTCCTATCTTGGCGATAATCCCTCCCATATGGTCTTTTACAAGGCTTTATGAACGCAATGTGATCCTTAAAGATGATACGGGAATGAGCATAGAAATTTACGACATTTTGTGTCTTGCTATGTTGGTGTTTTTCTTCATCTACCAAAGCAAGATGTTAGTCGGCGCAGGCATTGGGAGGTCCAGGATAAAAGAATCGTCGATAGTTTTTGGTATGGCGGGTTTTTTATGCAATGCATTTTTTTTGTGCAACAAGGTTTCTAAAAAGGTTGGGGAAAATTCATTAAAAGGCGAGGATCTTCCTTCTATTTTTGTGGATCTTTCTGTTTTAATATATGTTTTTGCCTTCTTGTTTTATATAAGTTTTTTCGGCCGGGATAGAATGAAAGAAGAAGAGATAGAAGAATCGATAGAGGGTGATGATGCGTAGAGATCTTTGAGTAGCAAGCGGGCGGCGATCTTCCCCCCTTCACAACAAATGTGTTTGATTTGTGGTCAGACGACTATAAGAACAGTCGAGAAGTGCTACATCTGGTTGCGGTCGAAGGCGTATTCTATTAGTAAGGATGCATAAATGTGATCAGGTTTTGGGTTTTACGCGATGATCGGGGTCGGAAAAAAGTTTTGTTTTATTACATTTGTTTTTAAGAAATAAAGTCGATTTGAGCGCCAAGGTATAGCTTTTGAGTTTGCGTAGCTCCAGGGGCACGCGCCGGAGGACAGAAATTAAGTTTGCATAGTCCTACACGCTGGAGAACAGAAGTTTTTCCATAAAGGTTTTAAGGGCCAGACGTGATTTTGGTGCAAGGCGTGGTTTTATATGGTCAAATTTAGATGAAAGATAATGGAAATTTTATTTTAAAAGGTAGAATGATAGAAGATACTGCTCTAAAAGATATAGCATGATTGCAATTCTGCTGCAAACATGTTTTTATGTAATCAGATCTAGATGAAGGGGTTTTGATTTAAGAGGTAAAATGATAGAAGATTTTGATTCGATAAATAGAGCCCGGTTGTGATTTCGGTGTAAAAATAATCGGAGTCAGATGAAGGATTTTGATTTGAGAAAATAGAGCTTGACTACAATATCGATGCAAAATCATAGTTTTGCTAGTCAGGTTCTCGGATGAAAAATTTTGCTTCAAAAAATGTATAATCAAGTATAATTTGAGGGGTTTCTATAGAAAACTGAGGAGGGTTGTTTTATGGCTATTAAAATAGGTATAAACGGATTTGGCAGGATTGGCAGGCTTGTATTTAGGGCTGCTAGTGAAAATGCGGATCTTTACAATATTGTTGGCATAAACGACCCATTTTTAACTCCTCAATATATGACGTATATGGCCAAGTATGATACAGTTCATGGCAAGTTTAATAAGAAAATTTCATATACAGATAAAAAGCTTATTTTTGACAATGAAGAAATATTTATTTTTTCCAGCAAAGAACCTCGGAGCATTCCTTGGGGACTTTGTGGCGCTGAGTATATTGTCGAATCCACAGGGGTTTTTTGCACGCAAGAAGGCTCTCAAGGCCACATAGAAGCTGGAGCAAAGAAGGTTGTTATTTCGGCGCCCGCGAAAGATAAGAAAATAAAAACATTTGTATGTGGCGTTAATCTTTGTGACTATAAAAAAGACATGCAAATCGTATCTAATGCCTCTTGTACGACGAATTGTCTTGCCCCTCTTGCTAAAGTTATGAATGATAATTTCGGCATAGAAGAAGCCCTCATGACCACCGTTCATTCCGTGACAGCCACGCAAAAAACGGTCGATAGTCCTTCGGCCAAAGATTGGAGAGGGGGTAGAGCGTCTTTTTCAAATATCATCCCGTCGTCTACCGGGGCAGCTATAGCTTGCGCGTTAGTTATTCCCGAGCTTTCTGGAAAATTAACGGGCATGTCTTTTCGTGTGCCAACAGTGGATGTTTCTGTCGTGGATTTAACTTGCAGACTTAGAAAATCTGCTCATTATGAAGAAATTTGCTCTAAAATAAAATTAGCTTCACAAAACGAGATGAAGGGAATTTTAGGATACACTGAAGATGATGTCGTTTCTTCTGATTTTATAGGGGATGCTAGAACTTCTATATTTGACGCCAAAGCCGGTATAATGTTAAACGATCGCTTTGTAAAACTTGTATCGTGGTATGATAACGAGTGGGGATACAGTAATAAAATTTTAGATTTGATAGAACACATGTACAAAGTTGATAATAATGAGTGCTTACAGTGCGAACCCCTACAGACACTGGGAGGATGTTGAGGGTTAAAATTTTCGAGGTAAAAGAGCGATTTTTGTAGTAAAAAGAAAGGATGAACGAGTAATAAAAATAGGTACGGGGGCGCACGGGGAGGGTAACTGTGTGAAGAAAGTTCTGGTAAATGATTCTAAAAAGTAAAAAGAGGACGAACGATGTAAGGCGAGTGCGAAATAACTATGGTAAGTTGCGTGAAGAAAATCTTGGTACGTGAGATTCTTGAAAGTAAGAAAAGGATAAAGGATAAGTATAGAACAAATGCGGTGACTTTGTGAAAACAATATTAATAGGCGAGAACGATTGCGATCAGAGAGTGGATAAGTTCTTGACAAAGACTTTTAAATCGCTCCCTAAAAGCCTTATGCACAAACATATAAGAAAGAAAAATATAAAAATAAACGGCAAGAGCTGTAAAGCGTCTACGAAGCTTTTATTTGGTCAAGAATTATCGCTTTATCTTGCTGATGACCTTTTGCTGCTCCGCGACAAGAGAATACGTGCTTTGGAGATTTCTAAAAAACTTAATATAGTTTATGAGGACAAAAATATTATCTTGGTAGATAAAGATCCTGGAATTGTTTGTCAGCCAGATAAAAATAATTTGTCGGATTCGTTGATAGATCGCATCAAGTGCTACCTATACCTTAAAAAAGAATATATTCCCGAAGAAGAGAAATCCTTTTCCCCCTCTCTTATTAACAGGATTGACAGAAACACGAGCGGTTTGGTGTTGGCTGCCAAGAACGCCAAAGCACTAAGAGTCGCTTGTGAAAAAATGAGGGATCGTGAGATCAGAAAATTTTATATTTGTGTGGTCGAAGGTCATCTAGCAAAGAAAAAAGATGAGATTTCGAATTATATTAAGAAAAACAAAAAGAACAATAAAGTACGAGTCTTTAATAATAACGTAGAAGATTCAAAATATGCTGTAACTAAATATCAAGTTTTGTCCGAAAATAATGGCAACAGTCTCATAAAGGTTGAAATTTTGAGTGGGAGATCCCATCAAATAAGATCTCAATTCGCCAATATTGGTCACCCGTTATTGGCTGATCACAAATATGGTTCTCATAGTGCAGGGTTTTTTTGTCCAGCTCTGCGTTCTTACAAGTTAAAATTTTGCTTTAAAAATTCCGCTGGAGTGTTAGATTATTTGAGTGAAAGACAATTCAAAATAAGTATAGATCGATTTTTGGAGAAATTTTTTTAAAAGATCAAGAGGAGTGAATGTTTTTGTTTGGCAACAAAAATCTAAGCTTTATAATTATCGGACTCGGCAATCCCGGCTTGATGTATGAAGGCACTAGACATAATGTAGGATTTCGTGCTATTGATTACATCGCAAAGAGAGAGAACCAAAAAATAGAAATGTCTAAGTTTAATTCATTTTGTAAAAAAATAACTTTAAATGATTGCAATGTTCTTTTAATGAAGCCGCAAACTTTCATGAATTTAAGCGGGGAAGCCGTTTTTAGAGCAGTAAAATTTTACAAAATACCGCCCGAGCAGCTGATAGTTTTAGTAGACGATGTTAATTTTGAGATTGGCAAAATCAGAATAAGGCGCAGCGGGAGCGCTGGAGGACACAATGGTCTAAAAAGTATCATAGAATTTTTGGGGAGCGATGAATTTACAAGAATAAAAATTGGAGTTGGCACTAAACCTGATTATTTTTCAGATCTTGCTGATTGGGTGCTTTCTAAGTT
>JAIRSI010000078.1 GCA_031255515.1 Oscillospiraceae bacterium
CAAAGCAGGATATGAATCTATAAAAGAAATTTTAGACAAAAGGCTTGATAAAAATTAAAAATTCGATTAAAAATTGACTCTAAGATGGCTCTTTCGTCGGGCCCGCTCGCACGGCGACGGATTGTCGAGCGAAGATCTGGCAAAGAACAAGAACATTGCGCCAGTAAAAACAAGCCCACGGAAAAATCTAGACTTTCGGCGAGTACGCCCCAGCGAGGATATTGCGCCAGTAAAAAAAACAAATTAAATTGAAAAGCCGAATTTTCGGGCACGTCCCGAGGACGGCAATACCGTGCAGACAAGCAAAAAAAGCATCGCATCAAACGCTAGTCATCGCTGAATTTTAAGACGACACCGTCGCTTGTGTCTTGCAAAATCACGCCCATTTCTAGCAATTTGTTTCTTAGCTCGTCTGATTTCCTAAAATCTTTATTTTTTCTGGCCTCTTCCCTTTGTTTTACTAATATCTCGGCCTTTTTGCTTAGTGTTCTGGACTTTTTGTCGCTACTAAGAATACCTAAAACTCCGGAAAATTCCTTTAAAAGTTCTTTTGAAAAAACTAAAATCTCCTTGGAATATTTAAATTCAGATAAAATTTCTGAATTTACATCTCTTACAAGATCAAATAAAACCGCAAGAGCACCGGCAGTATTAAGGTCGTCGTCCATGACCTTTATGAAGGCGGCCCTGTGTTTTAATAAATTTTCTTTTGCCAAACTCTCTTTTGCGCTATTTTTATTGGCAGGACTCTTAATTTTGGATGCAAAATCTACCGCCAGGTCTAATTTTTCTTTGCAATTATAAAGGCGAGACAGTGCTGACTTGCAATTTGACATGACTTCTTCGCTATAATTTATAGGAGTTCGATAGTGAGCCGAGATCATAAGATATCTTATGGGCTCGTAGCCAAATTTTTCTGCTATCTCTCTGACCGTAAAAAAATTATTAAGCGACTTGGACATTTTTTCATGGTTGATATTGACAAAGCCATTGTGCAGCCAATAGTTGGCAAGTTTTCGGCCGTTGCAGCATTCGCTCTGTGCTATCTCGTTCTCGTGATGCGGAAAAGTTAAATCCTGGCCGCCGCAATGAATATCGATCATAATGCCCAAATGATGCTTTATCATCGTTGAACATTCAAGGTGCCAACCGGGCCTACCATTCCCCCAGGGCGATGGCCACCAGGGCTCGCCCGGCTTAGAAGATTTCCAGAGCACGAAGTCGCAAGGATCTTCTTTTTGCTCGTCATCGATAGCGACTCTGGCTCCTGCCTGCAAATTTTCAGGAGATTGACCAGACAAATTTCCATACCGCGCAAATTTGCCCGTTCTAAAGTATACGTCCCCGGAATCAGTTTTGTAGGCGTAGCCCTTATCCATAAGTTTAGATACGAATTCTACCATATTAAAAATGTCACCCGTTGCGGTTGGATGGATGTCGGCGTCGTCAACATTAAGACCGTGGGCATCTTTTTTGTATTCTTTTTTGTAAAGATCTGCAATTTTCTCGCAAGTCACGCCGTTTTCGTTGGCTTTTGCTATGATTTTATCGTCGATATCGGTAAAATTTTGCACAAAGGTGACTTTAAATTCTCGATAAATAAGATATCTTCTTAAAACATCAAAAACGCACATAGGCCGGGCGTTGCCCAGGTGTATAAAATTGTAGACCGTAGGTCCGCAGACATATATCTTGACTTTATTTTCTGCTAAAGGCTTAAAAACTTCTTTTTTCTTAGTAAGCGTATTGTAAAATTCCATTTTCTTTTACGATAATCCCCCTATAGCACGCGATGGTTATCATTTTGCCATAATAATGATTCTATTGCAACTTCAAATTCGATAAATGCAGATATGGGCCGGGATATTGGGCGTGAATGTATACTTGGCTCAAGGTGCCCAGGAAATCAGGCAACGCACTGCTTGCAAGGTGCGCCAACGCTTCTGATCGGCAAGAGAAATTTAAATTGTCAGAAGAATATCTTCGCATCGAGATTTACGATAAAAGACAAGCTATATATGAAGACAATAATTTTATGTTTAGCGAGATATTTTACCAATCAGATTGAAAAAAATAAATCTCAAAAAGAAATTTTACGACCTATAAAAATATTTCCTAAAAAAACATCTGCTCAGAACAAAAAATTTGATAGTATACGCGGCATGTAGAAGACGGCGCACGCAAGATTTATATGATATCTGCTCAGAACAAATTGCTTTAGAAGGCGACTTTTTCGCGCGGGATTTTTATAAAACGTCTGCTCAAAACAAATTATTTTACAAAAATAACGCGCGAGAATCTCATAAAATATTTGCCCGAAGCAAATCGCCCAATAAATCGGAATTAAAAATCGTCCGTGTGGCGGAATCGCTAAAATTTTTTTACAAAATAATAGAATCTGGGTCCATTTCTTTTGGTTTTTTAAGATTTAAAATGTCTAGTATAGTGGGGGCAACATTTGAAAGAGTTTGATTCTGCTTGAGCCTACAAGGATATCCAGCTACGCAAAAAGGCACTGGA
Source organism: Oscillospiraceae bacterium (assembly GCA_031255515.1). GTDB lineage: Bacteria > Bacillota > Clostridia > Oscillospirales > Acutalibacteraceae > JAITRE01. The sequence continues at coordinate 2,521 of JAIRSI010000078.1, forward strand.
TTTGCTGTGTGCGAGGTAAAAGGCTTAAAATTTTCGCGAAGCATTCTTTCGGCGTTGCCGTGATCGGCGGTTATTATTAAAATGCCCTTTACTTTTTTTACTTCTTTGTATATTTTCATCACACATTCATCCACACTTTCAACCGCCCTCACAGTAGCGTCAAAGTTCCCTGTGTGCCCAACCATATCGGCGTTGGCAAAATTTAAAATAATAACATCGTGATTTTTACTTTTAATTTTTTTTATTACTTTTTCGGTTATTTCTGGAGCGGACATTTCTGGTTTTTTGTCGTAAGTATCAACTTTTGGAGAATTTACTAAAATTCTCTCTTCTCCCCTAAATTTGCCACGTTTTCCCCCACTAAAAAAGAAGGTCACGTGAGCATATTTTTCTGTTTCGGCGATTCTAAGTTGAGAAAATCCCGAGCGAGAAAGGCATTCCCCTAGCGTATTTTTTAAGTCTTCGTTTTCAAATATGACTTCGTAATTTGATATACTTGGGTCGTAGCGGGTAAAGGCAACAAAATGGCTGCCTATGATTTTGTTTCTTTTAAAAAAATTAAAATCAGCTTCGCAACAAGCTTTAGTGATTTGTTTTGCTCTGTCTGGCCTAAAATTAAAGAATAAAAGAAAGTCGTTTTTATTTATTCCTTTGTAGTTTATAGAAGTTTTTGGTATAAAAAATTCATCATTTATGCCATTTTTATAGGATTCTTCGACTGATTTTACAGGATCTTCAAAATGTGGAGAATCGGAGTTTACAATTGCATCGTAGGCTTTTTGGGTTCTTTCCCATCTATTATCACGATCCATAGCGTAATATCTGCCACAAATGCTTGAAATTTCTCCCATGTCTATCTTTTTAATCTTTTTTTGACACTTTTCTAAAAATAATTTTCCCGAATCGGTAGGAGAATCGCGACCATCAAGTATCGCGTGGATATGAATTCTGGATAGATCTTTTGATTGCGCAAGATTTAAAATCGCAAATAAGTGATCTATGTGACTGTGAACTCCGCCGTCGGAAATAAGTCCCATAATATGAAGCGCGGAATTATTTTTTAGGACTTTATCAATTAAACTCAGGAGTTTTTTATTCTCAAAAAAACTCTTATCTTTTAAAGACTCTTGAATCCTTGTGAATTCCTGCATTACAACCCGCCCAGAGCCAAGACTGATGTGCCCAACTTCACTGTTGCCCACCTGGTGTTCCGGAAGCCCTACAAATGTACCGGAGCAGTGAAGTTTGGTAAACGGATGCTCGCTGAATATGGCGTCAAGCCCTTTGGTGTTTGCAGCCGTCACGGCGTTGCCGAAGGGATCGTCGGAGAGGCCGTAGCCATCCATCACAATCAAAACAAGAGGAGAATTCAAATGGCACCTCCGCAACATATTCGTGGGTGATTTGCTTCGGGCAAATATTTTATGAGATCCTCGCGCGTTATTTTTTGTAAAATAATTTGTTTTGAGCAGACGTTTTATAAAAATCCCGCGCGAAAAAGTCGCCTTCTAAAGCGATTTGTTCTGAGCAGATATCATATAAATCTTGCGTGCGCTATCTTTTGCATGCCGCGTATACCATCAAATCATTTGTTCCGAGCAGATGTTTTTTTGGAAAATATTTTTATAAATCGTAAAATTTCTTTTTGAGATTTATTTCTTTTTTAATTTGAGATTTATTTCTTCTAAACGAAGCAAACAGCGCTGTTTGCCAATCGAGTTTCAATAAGAATGCCGCTATCAGCTTCAATCTGAGCAGATATCATATAAATCTTGTGCACACTGTCTTTTGCGTGTCGCGTATACCATCAAATCATTTGTTCCGAGCAGATGTTTTTTGGAAAATATTTTTATAAATCGTAAAATTTCTTTTTGAGATTTATTTCTTCTTTGATCAGAAAATATTCTATAGTTTCCAAAATCCTCTTTGAAACATTGTTTTTTTGATAGGGATTTTTAGCATTTTTTAGTTTATTTTTAAAACTTTTGCCACTAACTTTGTTTATTTTTTTTAAAATCTCGTCGCAAACAGGCTCACAGTTAAGAGTAATTTCGGATTGCACCCTACCCTTTTGCCTGTCGCCAATATTTATGCTAGGAATTTTAAAGCTCGGCGATTCATAGATTCCGCTCGAAGAATTGCCAATAACCATATCAGAAAATCTCATAGCACTCAAGTAGCGCTCTCTTCCAAGACTTTTAAAAGCTATACTTTTTTGTGGGTTACTTTTTACATATTTATCGATGAGTTTATTTATTCCTTTTCCGCCCTTATCGGCATTTGTTTTGGTAAAAATAATTTTAAAATCTGTTTTGTCAAGCGCCAAAAGCAATTGTTCAAACTGCCAGTTGGCACTATTTTTCTCAAGAGTTGTTGGATGAAATGTTACGAGCACGTAGGGTTTATCTAGCGAGAAATTTATTTTTTCTTCTAAAGTCTTTTTTGTCAAAAATTCCCTTTTAGAAATATTTTCAAGAGAAAGTTCTCCAAAAGCAAACACTCGGCTTGGTTCTTCGCCCAACTGAATAACTCTGCGGCGATATTCCTCATTGGCTACAAAATGTAAATAAGAGAATTTTGTAATAGAATGGCGAATACTCTCGTCAATTGCCCCTTGAGTAGTCTCGCCTCCGCTTATGTGAGCTATGGGTATTAACTCATTCGCGGCGGGAACACAAACAGAAAGAAGCTCATACCGATCCCCCATCACCACAACTAAATCTTGTTTATTTTCCGCAAAATAATCTGCAAAAGAAATCATTCCAAGAGCGATTGATTTGTTTATTGCACTAGCGGCGTCGGATGATAAAAGTGTATGAATTTTTTTGGATATTTTAAAACCATCTTGCTCTATCTTTTTGTAAGTGTTGCCAAATTCCTCGCAAAGATGAGAGCCCGTTGTGACGATGCTGAGTTTTAAATTTTTGCTATCTTTTATCCGTTTTAAAAGGGGATAAAGACCGTCATATTCAGACCTGCTGGCACTTATCACACAGACTTTTTTCAAAATCTTGCTACCTTCCTTAGTAAATTTTGCCATTTAGCTGCTGCCAAACACCGTCATATAGCTGCATCTTGATGCCTTTCTTAGTAAATTTTGCCACTTCGCTATCACTAAACATCACCACAGCGCTGCTTGTTAAATTTTATCGTTTCGCTACCATTAGATCCTGCCGACTTGTTGCTATTAAAGTTTGTCGACTTAGAAGGGGCGCTTTTGCACGATGTTTCTAGAAAATCGCGTCCACAAGAGTAACAGCTAAATTTTTACCATCTCATCTTCAAAATAATTTTTATTTGATTTTTTCCCAATTACGTTAAACCACTCCATGGGACTCATTCCCCCAGCCGGCCTCTTTGTAGTTAAATTTTTATCGGTAAAAATCTCCCCCTCTTTAATAAAGGTTTTGGCAACTATACTTTTTCTCGCGGCGATAATATTTTTCCTTTCAGATTCACTTACAGTTTTATCGGGTGACCCCAATATAATTTCAGCGGTTCTAATTGCCTTTACCATGTCATCTAATTCATGTGGTAAAAGGCTCGCTTTGTGGTCGGGACCGGGCATAGTATTGTCCAGTGTAAAGTGCTTTTCAATCACACTCGCACCCAGAGCTGCTGCCGCCACGGGAACTAAAACTCCTGTAGTGTGATCAGAATACCCAAATTTACAACAAAATCTCTCTCCAAGAGCTCTCATCGCAAGCAAATTTACGTCCTTCGGTGGAGTAGGATATTCGGTATTGCAATGAAGTAAAGTAATTTCGCTTGACGAGTAATCGCGAATAACTTTCAGAGCTTCTTCTATTTCAAAAATTTCACACATACCAGTAGAAACGATCATCGGCTTACCAATTTTTGCTACTTCTATTAGATAAGGTAGATTGGTAATTTCCCCGGATGGTATTTTCCAAATAGGAAGATCAAGTTCTGACAAAAAGTGCACGCTATCTAAATCAAAAGCAGTAGATAAAAAAATTATGCCTACTTTTTTACAATATGACGAAAGTTCTTTAAATTCAGAAAAAGAAAGCTCCAATGATTTTAACATTTCGAATTGACTTTCATCACTGCCCGTAGTTTCTAGCTGATACTCGGCTTTGGGGGCGTTTTTAACGACCAGATTTTCGCTCTTAAAGGTCTGAAACTTTACAGCACTCGCTCCTGATTTTTTGGCCACGTCAACTAGTTTTTTAGCAAGTTTTATATCGCCGTTGTGGTTATCTCCGGCTTCTGCAATTATAAAAATCTTAGCCATTTTGAAACCTCATTTGCTTCTGATTTTGTACATACAACTTAGTTGACACCACCTCTCTGACTCCTCGACGTATTGGTCCACCACATTTTAGTCGAGCTTTCGCTCGCGCGGTTCGCGCCACGTCCTCGTGGCTCGCCGCCGGGGGACCACCTTAGTCGAACATCTCGACTGCGTCAGTGGCGATTGTCTTTCTGATTCTGTACATACAACTTAGCTGACATCACCTCTCTGACTCCTCGACGTATTGGCCCACCACATTTTAGTCGAGCTTTCGCTCGCGCGGTTCGCGCCACGTCCTTGCGGTTCGCCGCCGGGAGACCACCTTAGTCGAACATCTCGACTGCGTCAGTGGCGATTGTCTTTAGGTTTTATAGCCTGCAAAACTTTGGCCGTTTCAATTAAACTGCAGCCAGTGCCTTAGAGAGCCATGCATCCGCTATATCTAAAGCCAAATATAATCCCCTTTTTTCGCTCTTTTTTACTATTCTTTCCATATCGTCAACACCAGGATCAGTAGACATTAGCTGAACAGATACTTTGTCTGCAATTTCGATATTTTTAACCCTTTTTTTACTTTTAATCCTTAATTTAACCACATAATCATTCGACATATCCCCGTAGTATATGACATCTTTGCATCTAACTAAGGGATTGTTCTTATAAATTAAAAAAGGTTTTTTACTTTGAGAATCTTCAGTTTCAACTCGCTCGCTCGCCATACAATCACGACCCTTCTAAACACATTAAAATCCTTAGCCGTCCAAACTAATTTTACTGCCAAAGTCACAATCTAATTCTAACTTGTCAGCAGCAATAAAGTCAACCATTTTTTTAATATTTATCTTTACAAAAGCGCCTATAAAAGTACTTATTTTTGAAAATTAGAATATACATCCATTAACGTTTCAGTTACGAAAATTAACTATATTTGAGGTGTTTGGGCGAATGATGAATCGCATTTTTGGAGCATTAATAGTAGTGAGCATAGTTTGCGCTATTATGACCGGCAGGTTAGAAGACGTTTCTAACGCGATTCTCTCGGGCGCAACAGAAGCCATCCAGCTTGTATTTTCTCTGTTTGGAATGATGTGTTTTTGGACCGGCATGATGAAAATTGCCGACAAGGGCGGAGCGACTACTCTGCTGGCAAAATTTCTTTCACCTGCCATTGGATACCTCTTCCCCGATTATAAAAAATCCGGGCGAGCAATTAAAACCATTTGCATGAACTTGGTTGCGAATTTTTTGGGGCTCGGCAATGCCGCCACACCTATCGGAATCACGGCTATGAAAGAAATGCAACGAGAAAAGCAACTAAAGGGCGTGGCTGACAACAGCATGGTGATGTTTGTTGTGTTTAACACCGCTTCAGTACAACTTATACCCACCTCGATGGCCGTACTTAGAAAAGCACACGGTTCGGTTTCTCCTTTTGACGTTATGCCGGCCGTTTGGATCTCTTCTATTGCGGCGCTTGCTGTGGGAATAACGGTGGCAAAAATTTTAGAAAAAAGGAAGAAATCTCTTGGATAGTATCGGATCTTTGGTTCTTCCGTCTGTAGTTTTTTTGATCATAATCTTTGGTTTTACTAAAAAAGTGAGATTATTTGACACTTTTATAGAAGGAGCTAAAGATGGCATTAAATCCACTTTGCTAATAATACCGCCGCTGGTTGGATTAATAGTGTCAATAAACATGATCAAATCATCCGGGGCTTTAGATATGTTCACTTCGGCACTTGCTCCGCTTGCGAACATGATGGGCATTCCCGACAAAACTATTCCCCTTGTGCTGCTAAGGCCCATATCGGGGAGTGGTTCCATGGCGATAATAAACAATCTGTTTTCACAATTTGGTCCAGATAGTTTTGTGGGCAAAGTGGCTTCTACAATGATGGGGTCAACCGAAACAACTTTTTATGCCATAGCGGTGTATTATGGATCTATAAACATTAAAAATACGCGTCACACTGTTCCCGCTGCGCTGTGCGCTGATTTAACGGGATTTTTAATCTCTGTACTAAGTGTGAAGCTCTTATTTTTCGGGTAAATATAACTGTGATATGAATCGGATAGGAGACTAACCATTACTCGATTAGCTAACCTCCCACACCACCGTACGTACGGTTCCGTATACGGCGGTTCTTCAGTTTTCATTTACTTTGCAAATAATAGTCAGCCATGGATATATATCCGAGGTTGGCCTATTACTTTATTGGTGAGAACTTTGCCCAAGTACCATCGACGCCCGCCATATTTCCTTGACGGTAATTCGCTATTTCGTGTAGCACCCACTCCTCCGGTAATTTATACTTTCTCGGCATTTTTTACCGTGTTTTGACTTTCTTCCATTGTTTCCAGTAGAGCACACGTATTTTCCTGCGTAACCATTCATCTGTTTGTTGCATCAATTTCTTTGCGTCTGCCAGTTTGAAGTAATTTATCTAAACCCCTGACAAACTCTGTTAGCTTCTGCTTCCTGAATTCATTCCCCCCACCCGTTACTGAGTTTCATGTTCAGCCTTAGCCTTCTGTTTCATCTTATACAGCGGATTTAGGATGTACTCTGAATCTGTATTCTCCCTTAATTTGGTAGAACCCATATCCGAGACACTTGATACTTCTTAGGGTCCGCGGCTGTTGTTTTCTTTCTGTTCACTTTTAAAAAAAGTTTTCCTTCTATACCGAATGAGATTATATTCTCCGTTGTCCTTTGAGCACTTTTCTTAACTTTTACAAAAAAATCAAACAATCATCAACAAAACGCACAAATCTGTGCCCTCTCTTTGTCAATTCTTTATCCAATTCCTTATCCAATTCATTTAACATGATATTGCTAATAAGTATCAGCAAAACACAAAAATCTGTGCCCTCTCTTTGTCAATTCCTTATCCAATTCATTTAACATGATATTGCTAAATAACGGACTTGAGAGGACCGCCCTGCGGCATTCCAACTTCTGTCTTTTTGAATAATCCTCTGCTTACTACTTCTGCATTCAGATATTTGTGGATTAGCGATATTACTCTGCCATCCATGACGGTT
>JAIRSI010000050.1 GCA_031255515.1 Oscillospiraceae bacterium
GAGTTTAGAGAGTTTAGAGAGTTTAGAGAGTTTAGAGAGTTTAGAGAGTTTAGAGAGTTTAGAGAGTTTAGAGAGTTTAGAGAGTTTAGAGAGTTTAGAGAGTTTAGAGAGTTTAGAGTTTGCGATGGATTTGACGGTTTTGGATCCATGAGGGAAGGTGGTGTCGCAGACTGTTCTGGCTGCATATAAGGGAGAATCGCGTTATGGAGTATGTTAAGTAGAATTTTGTGTTTGTAATTGATTTGACTGTGTAATTTTTTACGGTTGGTTTGATGATTTTAACTGTATTTAAAAGAAGGAGTTTGTGTTTACGATGAGAGTTTGACGGTTTTGGTTTCACAGGAAAGAACGATGCTGCAAACTGTTTCAGCTGTACAGTTGATTTAACAATCTATTATTGATTAGAAAATATCGTGTTGCGCAATATGTGTGAAGGGGTTTGGATTTTGAAGCGTTGATTTGGCGTTTTAATTATATTTGTAATGTGAAATTAAATAAAATGTTGTAGCCCTTGAATCATTTTGTTGATCTGAAGATTGACAGATAGGAGGTGTTGCCTGTGCAAGTTATTTTAGGTTAGCGACTGGGATGCCTGTGTAAGTTATTTTAGGCTGGCAACACAGCGCGGGTTTGTTTGTCTTGTAGTGTTTATCGCAATTTGTTATCAGCTTTGAAATTTGAGTGTGGACTTTTAAGCGAATGCCTCGATTCAGTATAGTTTCCACATAAACTTTAAAATATTGTGATTTCCTGCCATAGTCGGTCGCTGGATGGATTTTTGTAATTTTTAGATTTTGCGGAGTTTGTATGTTCGTACGCTGTGTTTATATGGATTCAAGTTAGTTTGAAGGTTGAATTCGGTGTTTTTTTAAAATTTATGGTAAAATTTTATAATATCTGGTTAATTTATATTTTATTTTTAAATTGACTTTGTTTTTATTTTAAAATATTGTGGTATTTATTGTATATTAAGGTTAAAAATGGTACAGAACTAGCATGTGAGGCTTTACGATCTGCCTTTAATATTCCCAATTTAAGTAACAAATATTTGTGCTGCTGGGCGATTTTAAATTTTGACAGGGGGGTTAAAGCTTGCAAGTTGAGGCGTAACATTTAGATAGCCGAGGGAGTTTTGATTTTGATGAGAGGCATGAGACTAAATTTAAGGGGGGGCGTTAATTTTGAGATGTTGGAATTTTTGTAATTTTGTTTTTTTCTTTAAGAGTTTTGTGCGGCGTTTCTTTTTGTTTTGGTATAGCTTTAATCAAGGAATGCGATATGGGGGCGTTGTTTTTCGAAAATGATTAGAATTCTTTAATCATAAGAAAAGTTTTGCGCGGTGTGTTGCGATTTGCTGAATTTTAATTATTTGCAGGATTCACAATAAAGAAATAGATTTTATCGAAGTGATGTGATTTTAAGTGATCATATGTCAAGCTTTAGCTGATATGATTTTGATTGTTTTCAAAACGAAGTTTTGCATGTTGTTATGTTTGATTTTTGCTGATTTGTTTTGATATATACTAAATTTTATTGTTGTCGATGTAGTCAAGGTTCATTTTAATTTAGCCATAAGTTTAGATTTTTATTTTAAAAATGGAGGAAGCATACATGGAAATTTTAAAAGTTTCGTCGAAGTCTACCCCAAGTGCTGTTGCAGGTGCAATAGCCGGTGTGGTAAGGGAGAAAAATTCCGTTGAGGTACAGTCTGTTGGTGCTGGCGCCTTAAATCAAGCTGTAAAGGCAATTGCAGTTGCGCGTGGCTATTTTGCGCCTGCGGGAATGGATCTTGTCTGCATACCATCTTTTACTTCGGTGTCTATAGAAGGCAGTGACAGAACTGCCATCAGGTTAGTTGTAGAGCCGAGATAGAGGGCAATTAAATTATTTTATGTAGCTTATATAGTATTAATAAATAAGTAGTGAGTTGTAATAAATTTTATTTAATGATATTAACAGTGTGAGTAACAAGTTACGACAAATTTATTTGCTAGGAGCTGACGATTCGTGAAAGATATGATAACTCAAATCATAGAAATGGACAAAAGAGCGAGAGAGGCAACTGAATTAATGCAAAAGGATAGATTAAATCTTGAACAAGAGATAGTTCTTTTAAAGCAAGAAATTCGCGATAAATACCTTGAAAGAGTACAAAAAAGATTGATGAAAAACAGAGTTTTAGAAGAAGAACATGCCAAACGTGTCCTAGAAGAGAATCGTATCAAACGAAGTGAAACCACTGAAAAACTGAATTTGCTTCATGAAAAGAATAGAGAAATCTGGGTCGATCAGATTTGCAATCGTGTTTTAGGCTATAATGATTAGTAAATACACTCGTTCGCAAAATTTTACGACATACCGCGTCTAATTTGCGAGTCTAGTTTACTTAAAAAATGAACATATTTTTGAAGTGATGCATATTTTGAGTGTAAAAATCCGGTAAATTATGGTTTAAATCTAAATGATTTGCGCAAAATTCGGCTTCTGTGCCGATTTTTAATTGTAAAAATTTCCCCCAAAATTTGATTTTTTAATTTTTAAAGACTGTGAATACCAAAGAACAAACGGGGGAACCATAAAGATTGACATAGTTATATGTTAAGAAATGTTAATGGAGGATTCGAAACGGTGAATATGAACAATGAGATTTAAAGAAAAACACTAAAGGTACCGTGTATGAAATTGCCAAGCGCTGTTTCAAATTGGAAGTTTATGGCGCTGCAACGATTTAAGATGCTCAAAAAGTATGAGGCGTCTTAAAACTCTGGGTAGATGGTGATGTGTGTGATTATGGTGATTACCCTGGTACTTTTCATAAGTCCCTCTGACAGGTAATCTCAAGTACTATGAAGGAGGAATTAATATGTTTTCTATTAGAGATTTGACAGATATTTTAGATGGAGGTCATAGGAAAAATTCTTGCGCTTGTAGGGGTATTTGCACGTCAGTCGCTTTGCTTGGCTTGGCTGTTGCGATTTATACTTTTTATAAAACCACCGATATGGAGTGCAGGTGTCACGTGCGCTGCAAGGGGAAATTTTGCAATTGTAATTTTGACAAAGGCTGGAAAACTACACCTTTAAAAGACGCTAAAGATCAAGAAAAAATTGAAAACATCGATGAAGCTGAGCCACTTTAAGATGTCAAATCGGTGGTGAGAAATTTGACACTGAAAAGAATTCTTATTTGCTTAACCGGAGTAGTCGCGGGTGTAGTGAACGGAATGTTGGGCGCGGGTAGCGGCAATATAATGGTTCCTGCCCTAGAAAAGTATGGACTCGAAGAAAGAGTTTCTCACGCAACCTCTGTATTTATTGTATTTTTTTGCTGTGTTTCTAGTACTGCTCTTTATTCTTTAAACGGAAAATTAGAAGTGTCTGACGCCTTGACATACGTGATTTATGGCTTGCCCGGAGCAATTCTAGGAACGGTAGTCTTACCAAGGGTGAATCGAAAATTTTTAAGAAGAATATTCTCGATTTTTATCGTTTTTGCAGGTATAAAGATGATATTTAGGTAAAACAATCGATCTGGTAATGCTATTTTATTTCGATATGTAATGGCGATTATGGCACAATAGTCTAAAATAAATACTATAGCTATTTCGATTTTAAATAAACCACAGGTAAAGTATAATAATGGCATGTTCGAAAGACGCAAGAGAAATGGCCTTTTTGTATCTAGCGAAAAGACACAAGAGAGAAAGCACCAAAAGAACTTTACGTCTATTTTAAATCGGAATAGCTATATTTATCGATTTTAGCGAGGAACTGAGATGATCTGGTACATGTGCTTGCTGGAATTTTAGCTGGTATGTTTGCGGCAATGGAGGCTTCGTTGGTAACGGAATTCTGATAGTATACCTCACAGTTTTTGCCGGTGTTCCCCAACATACTTCTCAAGGAATAGGACTTTTCTTTTTTATCCCCGTGGCCGCTATTGCAATTGTAGTGTATGCGAAGAAACAGTTAATATGCTGGAAAGTGGCGATTCCATGCGCTATTTTTAGTGTCGCTGGTACTTTTTTAGGATTTTACATAAGCGGCTTTATGGATCAAATCTTGCTCTCTAAAATTTTTGGCGTTATGTTTATACTAACGGGAATTTTTCAGTGGTTTCGCAAAGAACGCAAATGCGACAACTGCGAGCCTTGAAATTTAAAACGAGAGAAAGTTTCCAATAATATAGCCATTTAGATTTGAAATAAACCAAAGGCAAAGCTAAGAATGGCCATGTTCGAAAGACGCAAGAGAAATGGCCTTTTTATATCTAGCGAAAAGACACAAGAGAGAAAGCATCAAAAGAACTTGGCGTCTATTTTAAATCGAAACAGCTTACAGTTAGGTCTGGTTTGATAGATGTATGTTTTAGCGCGCTAATAGCGCATAAATGGGTAGAGAAAAAGTAGAATCCAGTAAAATACAATATTTTACTGGATTGTCCTTGCGCTTGAAATTTTAAACGATTGCGTTTTGCTTCAAAGTAAAGTTTTGACTGAGTTTGTTTTTTTTGCGCTTCACCAGCCGTGATTTTTCATTTCGAGACTAGACGAAAATTTAGATAGGCTTATTTTTGCGCTTTTGTTTTGAATGCACGAAACGTTCCCGACATTGTCAATTATTTTTGCGTAAATACAAAAATTTTCGTTTAATTCCTCTAAATTTCGACCATACTTAGGATCCAGAGTAAATTTTGCCTTAAAATTTTTGTCCTTTCTTAAAATTTCAAGCTCTTTCTAGACAAATTGATTGCCTGTTTCTGCCTCTGGACTAGGGTCGGTTCTTCTAGCAAAGTTTCCGCTTGAACAGACAACCCCCAGTGATTCCTGTTGGCTATAGCACATCTTTTGCTATTAGCTCGTATTTTATCATTTTTTACTAAAAGCGTGTTCTATCTTCCCGATCCCGCTTCCAGAGTTAACCCCGCTTAACTCCACATTTTTTGGGCCGCTGAGCAAATCAGTCACCTCGACATTAATTTCTGTTTGTCACAAGGTGACGCCGTTGATTTCCTTCACCGTGACTTCGTATCCCCCGTCCTACATCTTGGCCGCTTTGGTTAGATACGGCGGTTATTATTTCGCTGACTTTTAGATTGCGAGTCCCGGTGACCGTGACTTCGTATCCCCCGTCCTACATCTTGGCCGCTTTGGCTAGATACGGCGGTTATTATTTCGCTGACTTTTAGATTGCGAGTCCCGGTGACCGTGACTTCGTGTCCCCCGTCCTACATCTTGGCCGCTTTGGCTAGACACGGCGGTTATTATTCCGCTGACTTTTAGGTTGCAAGTCCCGGTGTTTAAATTACCGCTGCCGATCGCAGTGCCGGATTCATTGGATTTAGCTAGCGTTTGGATTTAGCTAGCATTTTGGAATTCCCAGAGATGTTGATATTCCCGCTGGCAACAGAAGATTACGAGGAGCCGATAGCGTTCCACTGTCAGAGCTGGTGCTCTTTTACGCTTGTATTCCCGCTCATATTAACCGGTGGTTGTCCCGGTGGAAGCAGCATTTTCACCAATCGTACTTCCCGGGCCAGTGGACGTGACCGTTACGTTTGCATGTTAATGGTTGTGCTGCCGCTATTATTTTCCAAGGAACCAAATTGCGGCGACGTTTTAGGCTCAAGGCTGTTATTTGTGCGTTATCTTTAAAAGTTATGGAGCAGTTTTCGCTCGAGTTTGGCATGCTGCCAAAGACCGCGGTTATTCCCCGTGGCGTTGGTTGTTATTTTGAAGAAACCTGTCGCCGCAAGGAATCCAAAAGGCGGTTCCCGAGGCGCCGAAGAGTTCCAAGACGCCTGCCGCCTGCCGCCTCTTGCATTTCGTTCATTGCTCCTGTTATTTTTGTTATGTTGGTGTTTGCGTTTTAAAAAGTCACCCGAGATTCAGCACTGATCTTTATAGTAGGCGCCGAAAACGATGAGGAACCGCAAAAAACGAGGTCTGCGGGAGACGGTATTAAACGTCCCAAAGGCTGTGGCTGACGTCTATCTTGTCCTGAATTTGAACTTCGCTTGAAAAGCGGAAAATATGGATGTCAAGACAGGAGTTTTCTTTTCATTTAAGAATCTCAAGACTTTTTATTCGGATAGTCTGGTTGTCGCTGCATCCAAATTTGGTGCACGCCACGAAATCTATATCGGAATCGAACAAAAAGTATGGTATTGCGCCAGATTTGCCACCGCTACTTGAAGATTTAGACCAAGGCAATGAAGAAATTTCTTTTTGCAACCTGCGAGAATTTACCTGAGGTTATTGCCGACTTCCCTTGAGGGTATTTGGTATATGGATAGTCTAGTATTGTACATGTTTTAATTGGTGGCTATATTAGAAATAGCTAAAACTAGAGTCAAAAATATCCTAAAAAATTTTTTAATAATTCAGTCTTGTTCACAATCCCAATCTCTCTTTTTAATTTGTTTATTAAGAAAAATAATCCTGCAGACAGATTGTGTTCATTTATTGTTTGCTTTGTGAATTTTCGATTATTTTTTTGTTTAATACACTCAGCGGAGTACGATGCACATGTTATATGTAAACTAATTTTTAAAAAGATAATTATGTGATACTTTTGAAATTTTTTCCAAACAAAAATATCCTAAATTTCTTCACTCAATTAATACAAACGAAAGTTAATTTCAAACAAAGAAAAAAGCTTTAGCAAAAGATAATATCCGGACACAAATAGCCTCAGGAACTAGAAGAGTCAGATTTAACACATGCAAAACAGATACTCCTTTAAAAAAATAATTTAAAAAGCAAGGCCCTAGTGTATAGTAAAGGAGTCTAATTTGATACACACAAAATATAAATTCCGTCCTTTAAAAAGCAAGCCTCCCAGTGCACAATAAAAAAATTTAATTTGATACACACAAAACAAACCCTACCCTTTGAAAAATAATTCAAAAGGCAGAATCCGCTTTGCGCACAACAAGAGCTAAAAAACAAAAGAAACCCTTAAGTTGCCTGTTTTTCTCTCATTTCTGCGAAACAATTGCTGCAATAAACCGGGCGATCTTCGCGTGGTCTAAAGGGAATTTTAGCTTCTCCTCCACAATTTGCACAATCTGCAACGTGCATTTCGCGCTCCGGTCTACCCGCATTCTTGCGTGCATCCCGACAGTCCTTACATCTCTGTGGCTCGTTGACGAACCCTTTTGACGCATAGAACTCCTGTTCACCGGCAGTAAAAATGAATTCACGGCCACAATCTTTGCAGACTAGAGTTTTGTCCTCGTACATGTGTTTACCTCACTTTTGGATAAAAATTTGCCCCTGGACGGAGTTGCACCGACGCCTTTGTTAACCAACGCTCTACTCAGATAAGCTACACGGGCACGAATAAAAAATAAAAAAGATCACCAAAGTATAAATGGCAACTATATTATGTGACCTTTTTGTTCATAGTATAACGAATCTTTAAAAAAGTCAAGCTTTAAAATAAAAAAATCTGATAAAATTTTTATTTTAAGACCCAGTTACAGCATTTAACCTTTGCAGCTAATTTACTACAAAGGTTAAATATTACTAGAGAAAGGAGAATGGGAGGGGTGTTTTAAATTTCTCAAGTTTTTTTAGGCATAATAAGGTTCTTCTTCATGTTGCGTAACGTCCATACCGTCAATTTCCTCTTGTTCGCTTGCCCTTAATTTTGTAAAAATTCCCGTTAGATATGCGCAGATTAACGTTCCCGATAAGACAACCATTATTGTTATAAAAATTCCAGAGATTTGCGCTAAAAATTGTTCAAACTGCCCGAAAATTAATCCAGCTTTAGCTATAGGATTTATGGATGGGTCTGCAAAAATTCCAGTTGCCAATCCCCCCCAAATCCCACCTATTCCGTGGCAAGAAAAAACGTCTAAAGCATCGTCGATTTTGCATCTTCTCTTTATTAAACGAGATCCCACGTACGAAAAAACACTCGCAAATGCGCCTATAATTATGGCTGCCCAAACCGGCACATATCCAGCTCCAGACGCGATGGCCACAAGGCCAACTATTGCTCCGCTGCAGCCCGAAGTGAGCTTTGCTCTTCTTCTTCTTGCAATGTCAATTAAGATCCAAGTCAAAAATGCCGATGCGGAAGAAACCATGGTTGTTAGTAACGCGTGAGCGGCTATGGAACCGGCGCTCAAGGCACTTCCTGCGCTAGATCCGAGCCATCCGAACCAGAGAAGCGTTGTGCCAATTAATACAAATGGTATATTGTGACAAGAGATGCATTCAAAGTCTTTGCGTTTTCCGATCAAGGTGGCGATGATGAGCCCCGTAACGCCCGAACTTATGTGGATGACATTTCCTCCTGCAAAATCAACCGATCCTAAGTGACTTGCGGTTAAAATTCCGTCTTTAGCCCAGTTCATGTGAGCCACAGGATAGTAAACCACAATGCTCCACAATGTCAAAAAGAGAAATAACGACTTAAATCTCATACGCCCTTCGGCGGCTCCGACAACAAGCGCGGGAGTCAAAAGCGCAAACATCATTTCAAATACTACGAACGCCGCTGATGGAATTCCTTGTGCGTACGAAGATGGGGACAATGTGAAACTCTTGCTAAGTGCGCCAAGGTCTAATTTCCCCAAAAAGCCGCAGATACTTTCGCCAAACGTCAACGAATAGCCGAATAAAACCCACATGATAACCCCCGTGCCTATAATTACTATGGAGGACATCATGTTGTTTACGAGATTTTTTTTACTTCCGAGACCGCCATAAAAAAAAGAAACACCAGGTATCATTATGAAAACCAGTGCTGCACTTAGGAGAACGAAGGCGGTATCTCCCGCATTAATTGCGCTGCTAGCCACTTTGCAACCCCTCCTTTAAAAATTACGAAATTATTTTGGGGATGTCTATGTACCCCTTTGACCCTGACAAACTGAGTAGCCCCAAAATAAGTTTGAATAAAAGATTATTAAGGTCTATGTGAAAATGCTGTCAATAAGAACCGCAGAGCAAAAAATAAAAATTTAAGATTAGTCTGGACATGGCTTTTGCAGGGGTGTTATAATGAAGCCCATAGAGGTTATTTGTGGAGGTTCTTGAAATGGGGGAGGTCTATAAAAAAACCGTGAAGGTATCCCTACAAGATTGCGATATGCAAGATCGCATGAGCGCTAGTTCTATACTAAAAAATAGTCAGCAAGCTTCGATAGAACACTGTAAGAATTTAAATGCTAGTAAAGACTACTACAGGAACAATGGACTTGTGTTTTTGTTGGCGCAAGTTTCGTTGGAATTTTATAAGAATCCTCGCAGTGACGATGTTCTCAGCGTGGTTTCTGAGCCATTTAGGCCCCTAAGAGCCATACATTACAGGTACACTGAGTTTCTTGATGCGAAGGACAATTTCTGTTTTGCTTCTGTTGATTCAAGGTGGGTTTTGGTTGATATTAAAAGAAAAAGGATTGTCAGACAACCTCCTACAGATCTCATGTTTAAGAACGCCAGTGAATGCGTCAAGAAGCATCCACACAAGCTGCAGAGGTCCTCTGATGTAATTTTAATAGGAAGAGAAACAGCAACTTATTCTCGCTGCGACGTGAATCATCATCTAAATAACGCAGAGTACGCAAATATTATTTTTGATTACCTGCCAACCGAAGTTTTAAAAGAAAAATTTCCCAGAAGAATGCTAATATGTTATAGAAAGGAGATTCCTTTGGGGAGAGAATTTGAGCTTTTTTTATCAGAATCAGAGAATAATTATTATTTTTTAGGGGCAAATCATGAAGAAAAATATTTCGAGGTCAATGTAGTTTTTTAAAATTTCAACTTAAAGAGGACGTGTTTTAATGAGTTTTGAGCAAGAATTTAAAGCGGCATTTAAAGGTAATATTAAAAGAGCGGGCTCGAGTGAGCTCCTTTCGTGGCTTGAAACTACTGATTTTTTTAGAGCACCAGCTAGCACTAAATTTCACTGCGCACACGACAACGGATTAGTGGAGCACAGCGTTAGCGTTTATAAGGTCCTCATGGAAAAGCATTTTGAGTCGGGTGTTGATGATCCCGAAAGCTTTGCCATTTGCGCTTTGCTACACGATCTCTGTAAAGCCGAATTTTATAAGACTAGCACGAGAAATGTCAAAAATGAGTCTACGGGAATGTGGGAAAAGCAACCGTTTTACATGGTAGATGATAAATTTCCCTTTGGACATGGGGAAAAATCCGTGTTTTTAATTGAGAGATTCATGAAGCTCAAACCCTGCGAGGCAATGGCTATCAGATGGCACATGGCTGGTTTTGACGATTCGGCTAAAGGTGGAAGTTTTGCGATAAGCCTTGCTTACGAAAAATACCCTTTAGCCGTGAAGCTAGCTGTTTCAGATCTTGAGTCCACCTATATCAGAGAAAAAAGTCCAACTAGCCAGGCCCGAGTGTAGACGTAGTGACTAAAAATTCTCAGCAAATTAGCGGAAGGAGCATCTTGGATATACTGAAATTTTTTGGTTGATTATTTAGAAAAAGCTTGACAAAAGTTGCAATTAGTGCAATAATAGAGATGTGTGATAGATTTAGCCTGTGATGTTATTATAATAAATGGGAGTGAGTTTTATGTCCTTAAATTTGAAGAAGAATCTTATGAGGGTTGTAGTTGGTATTTTAGCTCTTTTCCTATTAGTAACTGCCGTCTTTTCTACTAGATACTCCGATCTTCGTCCGGAAGGTGGAATGACGTCATCTGAACAGGACCAAAATCGAAGAAAGGCTCCCGTTATGCCAGATGGGGTCAGATTTAAAAATGAAATAAGAAGAAGCTCTTAGTTTAAGAAGTGAAGGATTGTTGTAAAGTTTTTTAGAGAAGTTAGAGTTATTTTATCTAAATTACTGTGCCAGTGCTTTTATTAGTAGCTGGCACGGATTTGTTTTTGCAAAATTTTAACTATATAAAAAATTAAAAAACGTAAATTTGAAGGCGGGGTTATTTTAAAAATTTAAGAAAAATAGTAAGACAGAGTTAATAATCTATGCAAGGTTGTATTTAAACAGATAAACCTACAAAAAATTAAAATATACAAGGAAACTTAAGGTGCCACATTGTATAACTATTCCGATTTAGAATAAACCACAGGTAAAATATTAAGAATGACATCTTTTCGCTAACTACGAGGTAAATTCCTCTTGTGTCTTTCGAACACGCTATGCTTATATTTTGCCCGTGGTTTATTCTAAATCGGAGTAGCTATAATATTTTCTGTTGACTATAGGTAATATTTTTTAAATTGCCGTATTGTGATCAGTTTTGCTTGCATTTATACCAATACTTTCTGTCGAGTCCTCTGTATTGTACTGCTTCGCCAACGTG
>JAIRSI010000091.1 GCA_031255515.1 Oscillospiraceae bacterium
AAAAACGTTAGTCCCGACTTAACTAATCCAAAAAATCAGCGGACCCACCTTTAATCGGCAGTTGACAGCGGAGTCTCGGAGAGAACTCCTAAAAACGCCAGCTTCGCCTTAACTTCTTCAAGAGATTTTTTCCCCATATTTCTAACCTTAGAAATGTCGTCCTCTGACATTTTTGCAAGTTCAGCCACTGTATTAATTCCAACTCGCCTTAGGCAATTAGAAGAACGAGCGGAGAGGTCTAAATCTTCGATGGTCATGTTAGCAAATTTACTCTGAACGGAGGGCTCTTCCTCTTCCTCAAAACTGGGACAATTAGGCTTATCCTCATAAAGATTCGAATAAAGGCTAAGATATTGAGTTAAAATTTCAGACGCAATCGAAACGGCCTCTTGCGCCTTCAAAACCCCGTTAGTCCAAACATCAAGGGTTAGTTTATCGTAGTCTATTTTCTGACCCACGCGTGTATTTTCTACATTGTAATTGACTTTGATGACGGGTGTGTAAATGGCGTCTATGGCTATGGCTTCTACTCCAAAACCCTCAATTTGCGCCTTATTTAGCTCTGCGGAAACGTACCCTCTGCCGTTACCTAAAATTATCTGCATGCGAAGCTTCGCGTTTTCATCTAAAGTTGCGATGTGCATATTAGGGTTAAGTATTTCTACGTCACTATCGCAGGGTATGGATCCTGCCGTTAGTTCACAGGGACCGTCCAGGGCAATATCTAATACTTTTAAATCGTCAGAATGAAGCTTTGCTTTTAATCCCTTTAAGCTAAGAACTATTTGAACAACATCCTCTTTAACTCCCGGAATTACTGAAAACTCATGAAGAACACCCTCGATTTTCATACCAACCACGGCAGTTCCGGGCAAGGAGGAAAGCAAGACCCTTCTTAAGCTGTTGCCTAAAGTATTGCCAAAACCACGCTCAAGTGGATATGAAATAAACCTACCATACGTCCCATCGTCAGATAAAAGCTGAGTCTCAACAACAGGCTTTTCTAAATAGCTCATTAACGATCCTCCTTACAGAGTAACTAAATCTTTTGCTCATTTAAAATAATTTTACTTCAAAAATATAAAACTTTTCAAAAACCAAGCAGGGGTAAGCATAAAAGCCAAAACTACGATTTAAAAAACAGCATTTTAAAGTTTTATAACTCCCTTTTTGACAAAATTTAAGACTTTAACCGGAATTTTTAAAGCGCAAAGGCAAACTAAAAACTAAAAACTAAAAACTAAAAACCCGAAAATTCTCTGCTACTTGGAGTACAACTCAACTATCAGAGTTTCTTCTACTTCAAAATCTATGTCCTCGCGCTCGGGGAATGAAAGCACCTTAGCCTGAAAATTATCGCGATTAACTTCAAGCCATTTGGGAATTGGACGAGAGGCATTCGCTTCAACTATGGCCTTGAGACCGGCGTTTGACCTACTTTTTTCTCGAAATAAAATGACATCAGAGGATTTTGTAAGATAGGACGGTATGTTCACCCTTATGTCATTAACTGAGAAATGACCATGCAAAACTAATTGCCTCGCTTGAGCTCTAGAGTTGGCAAAGCCAAGTCTATAGACAACATTATCCAGTCTACTTTCGATGAGGGCCAAAAGAACTTCACCCGTTTTGCCCTCTATTTTTTCCGCCAATTCATAGTATTTTCTAAATTGATTCTCTAAAATACCATAAAACCTCTTGGTCGACTGCTTAGCACGAAGCTGCAAGCCATACTCAGAGACCTTTTTTCTGCCGCGACCATGCTGACCGGGGGCGTAAGCCCTCTTTATAACTCCGCATTTGCCAGTATAGCACCTCTCACCTTTTAAAAAAAGCTTCTGCCCTTCTCGGCGACAAAGCCTGCACACCGCACCCGTATACCTCGCCATCGATTAACACATCTCCTAATTAAAAATTTTAAACAAAATCTTGTCATTACCTGTTGCTACCGATCCATTTAATAAAATAGATCATCGAAAAAACCAAAACCGTCATTCGAAAACTCAGGAAGAGCACAAACTCGATAAAACAACCACACTTGTAGCATTATCGCGCGACTCAATTTACCGATAAAACGGATATGCTCTTATTCTATCAAGACATCAATAAAATATCAAGTTAAATCTTAAAAAACAGTACTTCTTTTTATATCGACTGGATTTACGAACCACACTCGGGCTCAAAGCCGATCGAAAGCTACAATTTTTTGGTAGTTAAAACGAGCTTGGATTAAACTTTGTGTGATCTGTCATTACAGTACTTCTTTTTATATCGACTGGATTTACGAACCACGCTCGGGCTCAAAGCCGATTGAAAGCTACAATTTTTTGGTAGCTAAAACGAACTTGGATTAAACTTTGTGTAGTCTGTCGTTTTAGATTTTAAGGCGACAGCTTGATCGTGTCACAAACGCCATTTGGAACAAATACAGCAGCTCTGTTGCTCGAAATATTTGACTCCATTTTGCCGTACCTTTGCTCGCGGGCTACAAACTCCGCCGGGTCCCTCGCTAGAAACAGAAGCCTAGCAATGCATCACGCGCTGTTTTGAATCGTAAAATACACCCCACGCAAAGTAAATGGTTTGCATTTTGGATTTTAAAGTTCATGTCACGGAGCAAATGCTTCACGTTCCGAATCTACGCCAGCACAAAATAAATATCACACGTGTCCCTAAATTTTAAGGTTCATGCTCTAAAAAAAAACAGACACCACATACTTTTAAATCTACACGCTTTGCTAAATAACGAAGAAAAAGACGCCAGAAAACCAGTCAAACATAATTGTCATCAAAGGCAACAACAATCTGCATAAAATAAACATTATACATTTTGAAGGTTTTAAAGTTTGTACTCGCAAAAAAACAAATATCGCATGCTTTTAAATCTATGAATTTGCACAAAACAAGCATTACGCATCTTAAAGTTTATACTCGCAAAAAACAAATATCACATGCTTTTAAATCTATGAATCTGCACAAAACAAGCATTACGCGTCTTAAAATTTATGATCGCAAAAAAACAGGCGCCGCATATTTCTAAGTCTTTACCGTGTAAAATAGATATCACACACTTTAAATTCTAAATTTATGTTTGCATAAAGCAAGTGTTGTACATTCTGTGCTTACATATAAAAAAACAAGCATAGCAATATTTTGAAGCTCATGGTTTATGCAAAATAAGCTCGACAGATTTTATAAAAAACAACATTTTCATAAAGCTTATGATAAAATAATCTTGAAAGACCCCAAATGAATTAAATTCCTCGCCTTTCTAGGGGCTTGCAACATCCGCAGTTTATAATAAAACAATCTTATACCGCCCCAAATTTTAGGACTTTTAAAAAATTCTTAACCGTAAGTTCGTAGCAAAATAACTTTAATTTCTATAAAATACACTAAACTCTGCGCCTCTTTGGAGGCCTACAACCATTATGGGGAATTGGGGTAACATCTTTTATCATAGTCACCTCAAGACCTGCGCCTTGCAGCGCACGAATAGCCGCCTCGCGGCCCGAACCCGGCCCTTTGACAAAAACTTCAACAAACCTCATGCCGTGTTCCATCGCAATTTTAGCCGCCGCTTCGGCTGCGTTTTGAGCGGCAAACGGCGTGGATTTTCTTGAGCCTCTAAAACCCAACTCACCCGAACTCGCCCAAGATACAGCGTCCCCGTTGGAATTGGTGATGGTGACGATGGTATTGTTAAAAGTCGATTTGATGTGAGCAACTCCGCGCTCAATGTTTTTTCTTTCACGTTTCTTGCGAGTAGAAACGGGTTTTTTGACACCACTTTGCACTGCCATAAATTAAACTTTCCCTCCTTTACGTATTTTACTTTTTCTTGTTGGCCATAGTCTTTCTAGGTCCTTTTCGCGTCCTAGCATTGGTTTTAGAACGTTGACCCCTAACGGGCAAACCCTTACGATGTCGAATTCCTCTGTAACATCCAATTTCTTTGAGCCTTTTAATATCAAATGCGATGGATCTCCTAAGATCCCCTTCGACCTTGTAATTTTTGTCAATATACGCTCTAAGTTTCGAAATATCTTCTTCGGTTAAATCTTTTACGCGCAGACCCGGGCTCACTCCGGTCGAGCCAAGGACTTTAACCGCAGATTTCCTGCCTATCCCGTAGATACGAGAAAGGCCAATTTCGATCCGCTTCTCTCCCGGCAAATCTATCCCTGCTATGCGAGCCATACATTCACACCTCCATCAATTCAAATTAAATAATCGCATAAAGTTACTAATTTAAACAATAATATGTCACATTTAACCTTGACGTTGCTTATGTTTGGGATTCACGCATATAACAATGACTTTTCCGTTGCGTTTGATCACTTTGCATTTCTCGCAAATTTTTTTTGCAGAAGGTCTAACTTTCACCCTGCATTCCTCCTTATCCCAGAATTATATCCATTAATTTCTAACAATTAACTTAAAAACCACAGTTTTAAAATTATCAGACTGTGACATCGTACACCATCTTCAAAAAAGCTGCAACACCTAACGCAAACTAAACGCAATTTTTTACAAAAACAAAGTTTTGTAAGGGCGTCGTCATTTAGAACGCCAAATGATTCTGCCTCTTTTAAGGTCGTAGGGAGAAATTTGCATAGTAACCTTATCACCCGGCAAAATGCGAATATAGTTCATGCGCAACTTGCCAGAAATATGGGCCAGAATAATATTTCCATTTGGAATTTTAACCTTAAACTCAGCATTGCGTAGCGCTTCTTGTACTACCCCCTCAACCTCTATCGCGTCAGAAGACAAAACCACCAACTCCTTCTTAAGTACTATCAGATTATTTGTTAAGAGCCCCACGCCCCGTGTTTAAATCTTTTTAAGCTGACCTTTACATCTTACACCTAAATTTTCTCAAAATCGAAGCCTGACACGGGCTCCGCGCCTAAATCTTTTCAAATCGAAGGCTAATATCGGGTTCGCACCCAAACTTTTTCAAACCACAAAGCCCAATCTCCGGGCTCGCATTCAATACCTTTTTAAACTGAAATCTAACGCCGGACTCACATCTAAATCTTTTTAAACCGG
This sequence comes from Oscillospiraceae bacterium, assembly GCA_031255515.1. GTDB lineage: Bacteria > Bacillota > Clostridia > Oscillospirales > Acutalibacteraceae > JAITRE01. Next base: position 5,056 of record JAIRSI010000091.1, read on the forward strand.
GCCTCTATGATACCTTACGCCCCACTTTAAAAATTTAAGCGACAATCGTTCTCAAAATTCCCAATTCCCACGGCTTTTATTCTATCACAGGTTAACTTTTTTGTAAATGCGATAAATTAAAAATCTTCAAACCTACATCTTTAGTAATAATAATACAATTTGTAGTAACTTTAAGTCTTATAATAAAAACTTATAGTATTTTACAAAAATTCCCTCAAAGCTATTCGTATTGCTTTGTCAGTTTTTAGTGAAGTTTCACCTAAAACAACTTTAGTAAGGGACAAATGTCTAAAATTTTTTCGCTTTGTCCTGCAAAGAGGCCGACGCTTACCGTCGCAAATATCAGCGCATTTATCATCTATATTGGTTACAACAAAGAACTTGCTTTTATCTCTTCCGGCAACAGCTCTAACAACTGATCCTCTAACAATTAGCATAACTGCCTCCCAAAACAAACTAATCTTAGAGCGAACGCACACAAAACAAACTGCCAAAATTCGCACTAATCGCAAGCGGTTAGAATGACGGGGCCATTCTCTGTTATGGCGATAGTATGTTCGAAATGGGCCGACAAACTACCATCCACAGTAACAACAGTCCAACCATCTGACAAAATTTCGACATCTTCCTTTCCCAAATTCACCATTGGTTCCACAGCCAAGATCATGCCGGACTGCAATCTAGGCCCTCTATGTGGAGTACCAAAATTAGGAATAGTTGGATCTTCATGTAAATTTTCGCCCACTCCGTGGCCATTAAAGCTTTTTACAACAGAAAACCCATTTTTTCGGACAAAGGTGTCTATTGCGTTTCCTAAATCGCCAATTCTATTGCCAATAATCATCTCGCTGATACCCTTAAATAGACTTTTTTTTGTCACATCTATTAATTTAAGGGCCTCATCCGACACATTTCCGCACGCGAAAGTGGCGGCATTGTCCCCGTGAAAACCATTTATGAAGGCTCCTACGTCCACACTAACTATATCACCATCATTCAAAACGCAATCTGCCCGCGGTATACCATGAACCACCACATCATTTACCGAAATACAGCAACAATTGGGAAACCCATTATAGCCCAAAAAAGATGGCACCGCCCCTTGGCTATTTATATACTTATCGACAGTCTCATCTATCTCAAGTGTGCTAATACCGGGTCTGATTAATTCCCCGGCCAATTTAAGTGCTTTGGCCGAAACGACGCAAGCATCTTTCATACGCTCTATTTCCATGGGGGTCTTTATGACAATCACAAATTAACACCCCAATGCAGATAGGGCAGATTCTACCAGATGCTCAATACCGCCTCCGCCGTCGACAAAAGCTAATTTCCCCTGTTTTTTGTAATAATCGATCAACGGCTCAGTCTCTTCATGATAAATAAGAAGACGGTTTTTGACCGTATCCGGCTCGTCATCTTTACGTCTGGAAAGTTTTCCTGAACAAAGATCACAAACGCCCTTTTTAGTAGGTGGTTTATTAACCAAATGATAAGTCGACCCACAATCCTCACAAACAACTCTCCCCGACATTCTTTTTGCTATCACTTCATCATTTACATCTATATTAATTACTTTATCGATCACAAACTGCATTTTATCAAGCGCCTCGGCCTGAGGGACCGTCCTTGGGAAACCATCAAGAACAAATCCAGATTTAAATTTATCACCTTTAAGTTCATTTTTCATAATTCCGACTACCATGTCGTCTGGTAGAAGCCTACCAGCCTCAACTATATCTTTAGCTTTATTTCCAATTTCCGTTCCACTTTTTAAAGCTTTTCTTATGACATTTCCAGTCGAAATTGAAGGAATAGAAAGCTTTTTTTCTAAAGCCTCAGCAAGAGTCCCCTTGCCCGCGCCAGGTGCACCTAAAAGAACTATATTCATATTTATTTAAAAAGCCCCCAATTTTCAAAATTTAAAATAAAAAATAATTTATCACAAAATAAAAAACCGGCCGAATAAACAGACTTTCAGTATATTTCAAAGACAAAACGCTAACAAACAATAAAAATTTATTAAAACTAGACTACTTAATTTTTATGCAGTAAGATGCGCAAATTTTAAAGCAAGTACTAGAGTGCAATCGAGCCGCCAAACAAGGAGGCAAGACCACTCGCAAAAACAAAAAATCTTAAAGTTTAAAAATCTTAAAGTTTAAAAGTCTTAATCCAAAAAGCCTTTATAGTGTTTTTGCATAATCTGAGACTCCATTTGTTTGACTGTCTCCAAAGTTACACCAACCAAAATTATAATCGAAGTGCCACCAAGGGACAAATATCTCATCTTGCTCCAAGCGCTAAACCCCATAGGTAGAAGGGCTATAAAAGACAGAACCACCGCGCCTATGAAAGTCACTCTGGAAAAAACTTTAGAGATGTAATCCGTCGTGGGCTTACCTGGACGAATACCGGGGATGGTGCCATTACTTTGCCTCAAATTGTTTGATATCTCAAGAGGATTGTATTGAATAGCAACATAAAAGTACGAAAAGAGGAATATAAACACGAAATAGCAAAGAGCGTAAATCCAACTGTCCGGTGCAAGCGCGTCAAGCAGAGATTTGAACCAGCCACCCTCGGGTTTAAAAAACAGAGCGATAGTACCCGGCATGGCTAATATAGTGCTTGCAAAGATGACTGGCATCACCCCGGACAAACCAACCTTGACTGGCAAGTGACTATTCTGACCGCCATACATCTTTCTGCCGGACACGCGCTTGGCGTACTGAATAGGAATCCGCCTCTCGGCATCGTTGGTAAATACTATCACCCATACCAAGGACAAGAAGAGAAAGACAAAAAGTGAAACGAAGAAGTAATTTTTAGAATATGCAGATGGGTATTCCTGAGCCTGTTTAATCGCAGCCCACAACTGCCCCACTGTCTCTGGCATTTTAGAAACTATACCGGCAAATATCAAAACGGAAGTTCCATTGCCGACTCCATTTTTATTTATGCGTTCGCCGAGCCACATCATCAAAGCAACACCAGCGGTGAATGTAGCAATAATAACAACTGCAGAAAATACCCCTTCAAACCCTGAAAGATAACTAACGGCGTGTAAATTGTCTTTAATTGGCCTTCTAAGAAAGAACCAATAATATCCAAACCCTTGCATAATGCCAAGAATAATTGTCAAATACCTGGTAATTGCATTAACTTTCTTACGACCCTCTTCACCCTCTTTTGATAACCTTTCAAGAAACGGAAGTACGATAGTCATAAGTTGTATTATTATAGATGCATTAATGTAGGGTGAAACGGACATAGCGAACAAGGTTCCTTGAGAAAAAGCACCCCCGGAAAAGGTATTAAGAAAACTAAGCGCATTGTTCTCTTGACTCATACCTTCCATCAAAACTTTAAGCGCTTCTGGATTTAAAAAGGGGACGGGAATTAGGGATCCCAACCTAAAAATGACAATTATCATAAAAGTATAAAAAATCTTTTTTCTAAGGTCAGGCATTTTCCAGGCATTTTTAAGTATTCTTAACAATTAAACCACCTCTACCTTTCCACCGGCAGCTTCAATTTTTTGTTTGGCAACTTTTGAAAAACCGTTGGCTCGAACAATGAGTTTTTTTTCAAGGTCACCCCTAGCCAAAATCTTCAGTAGATCAAAGTTGCCATTGATTTTTTTGCATTCTCTCAAGACTTCGGCATCCACGCTGGAGCCATCTTTGAAAACATTGAGAGATTCAACATTTACAACGGCAACTTTTTTCGAGAAAATATTATTAAATCCTCTCTTGGGAACACGTCTTTGTAAAGGCATTTGACCCCCTTCAAAACCAGGGCGAACACCGCCTCCAGAACGTGCATTCTGACCTTTATGACCTCTTCCAGCAGTCTTTCCGTGCCCGGAACCATGCCCTCTTCCCACACGTTTGCGCAATTTCTTTGTACCCCGTGGTAAAGAAACCTCGTGAAGTCTCATATTTATCCCTCCTATCTGAAAAAATAAAGGCATCGCATAAACTTTTTAAAAAACAACCGTGCTAACATTCGCAACAGCCCAACGTCACCAGTGGCTGTCTCCTTGGTCCATGTTAAAAAACGAAGAATCAAAACAAAAATTGTAAACCCTGTTCATTCTACCCATTATCTTACAAATTATCCAGTCAAACCGTTCATTCATCTGGAAACCATCGGACAAACCGCGCGCCACTCGCCCCAAAATACACACTTATAAATAAACGCAAACTTCAAACTCTTGGGCACCGCAAAATTAACAACTCGTTCACGAGAAATTCCCTTTGTATATTTTTTATGAAATTTTACTCAAAATATAGGAAACACCCTCGTTTATATCTCTTCAAAACTATTGTAAAACTATAAAACCTTTAACCTATATATAACTGTCAGCGAAGTGACTTAAAATTTTATATCAGTCTTATTCAAAACAAGTAGAACTTTCATTGTCAATCCATTCATAGGTAAACAAAAACTGTACAATTACACTCTTTCCACCGCCACCAGGTGACTTATTTTATTAATTTTACCTATAGTTTGCGGGTTGCTAGGCTGAATAATTGTATCTCCAATTTTTTTAAGACCAAGCGACACTGCAGAAGCAATCTGAGCTTTTTTATTTCCAATGAGGCTTTTTACTAAAATAATCTTTATCTTCTTTTCAGATGTAACTTCCCTTTTCGGTGACACAACGTCAGCGAGAGTAGCCTTTTTACGAACCGGAGTCGCTTCGGATTTTTTGTTGCAGTCTTTAGTGCTCGTGTTTTTCGTCTTGGCAACAGCGGACATGGTTTTCTTTTTAGCCGAAGAACGCGGCAACGCCTTAGGTTTCGTAGGAGCAGTTTTTCTCACTGCCTCGACTTCAGACGCCCCCTTTGATTTATCATCGGTATCTCCCATTTTTTTCTAACCTCCTCGAACTACAAAATCCTCTACTAACTTCTTTCATTCCTATCTCCATTTTAAAGCCTTGCGTGATAATGTGGACCTTTTCACTTTTGCGGGACAAACCCTTAAAAACCTTGTACAATGATGTAGGCCAGAAAATGTCGTTAACTGTCTTTTGTTTCTATGAAACGATCTCTAATTAGAACTTTGCGCGATTCGTGAAACTTTTTCTTTGAATTTATCTTCAACGACAAATCTTTGAAGCTTCTTTAATTATTTAAAGTAACCTTTCAAAATTTTTAAAGCCTCAAATATTAATGCAAACTTTTTCATTCTAAGCCTTCGCCGGTAAATCATTAAGGGGATCTCACAAATAACCTTTTATTAAAATTTTTAAAGCCTCGCGCGGATAACGCAAATTTTGTTCATTGCTGTCTTCGTCAGTAAATCTTTTTAGAAAATCTCGTACAGCAGTGTGAATCAGAAAACTTCATTAATCCTTTTTTTATTTCTCATAAACGCGGCAGATCACGAAACCTCTAAAAAATTTTCAAAGCCTTGCGCGGTGATGCAAATCAGAAAATCTCACTAATCCTTTTTTATTCACGAACTTCTCCATTTCATCTTCTTAAACGGGTAAATTTTTAAAGCTTTGCGCGTGTGACATGGACTTTTCCATTCACATTTTCACCGGTAAACTTTTAAAGCTTTGCGCGGATAACATGGACCCTTCCGTTCACATTTTCACCGGCGAATTTTTTAAAGCACTACGTGGCGACATAGACTAGAAAATTTCGCTAACCCTCTTCATTCTTATCTTTGCAACCTCACCAGCGGTTCTAAGACTTTTAAGACCTTGCACGGTGGCGCGAATCACATTGCAAGGATTGCTAGATCTTATAACCTTAGTTCTTATATCTTTAATGCCAACTGCCTCGACAACAGCTCGCACGGCCCCGCCGGCTATCACGCCAGTACCGGGCGCCGCGGGTTTCATGAGAACCCTGGACGCGCTGAAAATGCCAACAATCTCATGAGGAATGGTAGTTTTCCTAAGAGAAATGACAGTCAGATTCTTTTTAGCATCTTCAATTCCCTTTCGAATTGCATCTGGAACTTCGCTCGCCTTACCCATGCCAAACCCAACGGTACCCTTGCCGTTACCTACCACAACGAGGGCCGAAAACTTAAGAACTCGCCCACCCTTAACGGTCTTTGAAACTCTATTTACCGAAACTAAACGCTCCTTGAACTCTGGCGATTCATTTTCAACTCTAGCCAAAATCTGTAATACCTCCTCCTGTTGTAATACGACCACTCTAAAAAATAAGCCCCGCGCCACGTGCCCCCTCGGCAAACTCTTTCACTCGCCCGTGAAATAAATACCCACCTCGATCAAAGACAACAGACGTAATATTTTTCTTCGCGGCACGTTCGGCGATAATCTCACCTACTCGCTTAGCAGCTTCTTTGTTAGAACCCTTCGAATGACCGAAAGACTTGTCCAAACTAGAAACAGAAACAAGAGTAAGTCCCGCCTCATCATCTATAATCTGTCCATAAATATGATTAATAGACCTAAAAACGTTCAAACGAGGCCTTCGCGCGGTACCAAAAACTTTGGCACGCACCCTCTTGTGACGCTTTAGTCTTGCCACATTGCTACTGATATTTTTTAACATCGCAAATCACACTTTCTTAAAATCTCTCAAGAGGAAATAAAGTCATAACCTCCCTCCTGACTCCGGTTTTTAGATTGTACACCAAAACAACGTAAAATAAAACAGCAAAAAGAAAACTATTTTTTAGATCTTTTAGCAGCTTTACCTTCTTTCTGGCGAACCACCTCGCCTACATACTAATTCCCTTACCTTCTCCTGACTCCGGTTCTTTAAGATTGTACACCAAAACAATATAAAATAAAACAGCAAAAAGAAAACTATTTTTTAGATCCTTTAGCAGCTTTACCTTCTTTCTGGCGAACCACCTCGCCTACATACCTAATTCCTTTACCTTTGTAGGGCTCAGGTGGGCGTTTTTCCCGTAAAATCGCGGCAAACTGCCCAACTTTTTGCTTATCGATTCCGATGACCGTTATTTTAGAACCCGACACTTCGGTTTTCACGTCACTAGTATCAGAAACCACAACCGGATGAGAATAACCAAGATTCATAGTAAGATTCAAACCTTGCTTTTGAGCTCGATAACCAACTCCGTTAACTTCTAATTCTTTGGTGAAGCCTTTTGTAACACCCTCCACCATATTGGAAATAAGAGTCCTCGTGAGTCCGTGCAGAGCCCGACTCTGCTTATCATCGCCTAAGCGTAAGACAACAACTTCCGACGTCTTATCGGCGCTAGTCTTTAGCTCAACGTTTACACTGCTGTGGATAACTTGACTAAGAACTCCTTTAGGACCCTTTACAGAAACCACATTGCCTTCTACTTTAAAATCAGTTCCGTCAGGAACTGGCACGGGTCTTCTTCCTATTCTAGACAAAATAATACACCTCCTTACCAAACAAATGCAAGTATCTCGCCGCCAACATTTTCTCTGCGAGCTTGACGATCGGTCATCACTCCACGAGGGGTGGAAAGAATAGAAACACCCAAACCCCTCATAACCCTGGGAATTTCTCGAGCACCGCTATAATTCCTAAGCCCGGGCTTCGATACTCTCCTTATACCGGTTATAACCGGAGCCTTGCCTTCTGTATATCTAAGATTAATTTTTATGACCCCTTGCTTACCATCTTCAATCATAGAAAATTTTTCCACATAACCTTCTTCTAGAAGAATCTCAACAATGGCTTTCTTCATGCGAGAAGCGGGAACCTTAACAGAGCTATGTTTCGCCGCGCTGGCATTACGTATTCTTGTGAGCAGATCTGCAATAGCATCAGTTACCTGCATAAAATTTACTCCTTTTCGATATTAATCTCATAATTTCTCACTTTCCTGATAGCAATTAAGTACTAAAAACAAACTAAAGCATCCTAAAGTAAAACGTCAACAAAGACACAACATTTTATATAGCCACAAAGCACTTTTTAAACTCTTAAAACTTCAATCTCTCACACAAAGCCTCATGACAAACATTTGCATCCGCCGCGCGCTTTGCGAGTAAAAATAAAGCACTTTATTTTATTTGATCACCAGCTAGATTTTCTAATGCCGGGAATTTCACCCCTGTATGCAAGCCTTCTAAAACAGATACGACAAACACCAAACTTGCGAAGATAAGCATGGGGTCTACCACAAATATTGCATCTGTTATACTTGCGAGTAGAAAATTTAGGCTCTCTTTTTTGTTTTATTTTCATCCCAGTTTTAGCCACAATAGATCCTCCTTATTTTGCAAATGGGGCACCTAAACGCTCTAGGAGCTCTCGGCACTCTTCATCAGTATTGGCGCTTGTAATAAAAGAAATATCCATACCCCGAATCTTATCTATTTTGTCATAATCTATTTCAGGAAAAATAATTTGCTCTTTTATGCCCAAACTATAATTACCCTTGCCATCAAACGAATTGGGATTTATGCCTCTGAAATCTCTAACTCTTGGAAGGGCCACGTTTAAAAAACGATCCACAAATTCGTACATTCTCTCGCCTCTTAAAGTAACCTTAGCGCCTATGCGCATACCCACGCGAAGCTTAAAATTAGCAACAGACTTTCTGGCCTTGCAAAGCATAGGCTTTTGGCCTGTAATTGCAGAAAGATCTCTAAAAATAGAATCTATAATCTTTTGATTGTCTTTAGCATCTCCGGCAGCTACGCTAACAATAACCTTCTTAAGCTTTGGGGCCTGCATGATATTTTTGTAAGAAAATCTCTTCATTAAAACCGGCACAATTTCATTTTTATAAAATTCTCCAAGCCTAGCCAAACAACTCGCCTCCCTTCAAACGATTAAATAAAATGAAAAACTACAAAAAGTGAAATACTTAAACATAAACCACAAAAACTAAAGTCCCGCGCCACACTTTTTACAAATACGCCGCTTCTTGCCTTGTTCGTCAAACTCGTGACCGATACGAGTAGATTTGTCGCACCCGGGACAAACAATTTGAACTTTCGAGGAATACAAAGCCCCCTCAGCCTTGACTATACCGCCCTCTTGGACAGCCTTTCTGGGTTTAATATGTTTTGAGACTAAATTTACTTTTTCAACGATTACTTTACCTTCTTTGGGACTAACAGCTACAACTCTGCCTCTTTTTCCCGCGTCCCTGCCACTCAAAACGGTTACGGTATCACCTGACCTCACGTGAACTTTTTTATTCATTGCGCTAACACCTCTAAACTAAATCGTTTTTAAACAAAACGCAAAATCTTATATAACATCAGCTTATCTATCTTGTAGGCCCTTTGAAGTATTTCTAAAATAAAGTTTAAAATTTTTGCCTCTTTAGCGTCACATTTGCCAAATCATCTCTTAGTAAAGATTTGAGAAATTTTTATTTATTACTTCAAGTAAACGCACCGTTTCAGAACGCTCTCAAGACAAAATTTAAAATTCTTATTTTTACTGAGGACTCTTCGGAATTACTTCTAGAACTCTTATTTTTTTAATGTTTATCTTCAATCACTTTACAGGACAAAATTCAAAATTCTCACCTTTCTCAAGATCATCTCTGGGTCACTTTCAAAACTCTTGATTTTTCTGGTGTTCATTTTAAAATCACCTCTGGGGCAAAAGCTAAAATTCTCATTTTTCCTGGACCCAGCTTCAAACCAACTTATAGGACCCCTGACGTTTTTTCCGAGTTATCTTTATAAAATAAAATTCGGAGCTCTTTACTCTTTCTAGACGCGCCCTCGAGTTATCCAGTAGTAAAAACTAAAATTCTCAAATCTTCATTTAGACACACCTTCGAACCGCCTCTTTTAGGATAAAATTTAAAGTCCTCATCTTTTTTAAATACACACTCTCGAGCCATCTTCATAAGTTAAACTTAAAATCCTTACTTAGCGGACACACCCTTAAACCACCTCTAAAGCGAGGCTTAAAATTTTTGTATAATCCCCGCCATAATCGCGCAACTCCCTAGCAACTGGACCAAAGATACGGGTGCCTTTTGGATTTTTATCTTCGTTTATTATGACAGCCGCATTATCATCAAAACATATATAAGACCCATCTCGCCTACCAACACGTCTAGCAGTTCTGACAACAACCGCCTTAACAACCTTACCCTTTCCCACAGTACCATTTGGCGTAGCTCTCTTCACCGCAGCGACTATAACATCGCCGAGACGAGCGTACCTTTTTCTGGTTCCGCCAAGAACTCTGATACACATTATCTCCTTGGCGCCCGTGTTATCGGCAACCTTAAGACGGGTTTGCTCTTGTATCACAATCTCTCCTCCTTAACAAATAAAATCATAATGGATATTCCGTCCAAATAAAAACAAAGCACAAATTCCACTTTTATGTTAATGAAAATGCAAAAACATTTCTTGATGATCGCTTGTTGTTTTCGCTAATAAAAAAACCAAATTCTATAAGATGTCATTGGTGAAAACAGCAAACACGTCTTGTGAATAAACATCCACAACACCTCACCTGGGCAGTTTAACAAAGGTTGACATTTGTGTCAACTGTCAAAGCTAGATAACAGAGAAACCAGAAGTCAAAAACAAACCTTTTGTTATTACTTAGCCTTCTCTATAATCTTGAAAACACGCCATCTTTTTTGCTTAGAAACAGGACGAGTTTCCATGATTCTCACTTGGTCCCCAACAGAGCATTCGCTATTCTCGTCGTGAACTTTAAGCCTTACGCTTGATCTGACAATCTTGTTGTAAATCTTGTGCCTTATACTGTCTTGAATAACAACTACAACCGTCTTTTGCATTTTATTGCTAACTACCTTACCAACTCGAGTTTTTCTCATATTTCTGTCTGTCACGATATGATGTTCCCCTCCTTAAAATATACTAAGCAACAACGCAGATCTCTTAAAACCGACTAATCAATCTTTTTGCCAAACTTTAAGATTCGCTCATGATAGATAAAATTCTCGCTATATCTTTTTTGACAACGCTAATCCTCATGGAATTTTCAAGCTGA